>JBHLPR010000046.1:0-17959 GCA_048939245.1 Promethearchaeota archaeon
GTTGCTGGGTTAACTCGGAATCAGGTTTATCATCATCTACCAGGTCTAATTGATGCTGGTTATGTAATCAAATTTGGTGCGGTTTCAACAGGTAAACGGACGACAGATTATTTTCGGCGGACCGCGCAAACTTTTGTTCTTCCCCGAGATACACCGGTGGTTAATGAGAAATTTCAGGCCGAAAGGATGGCTAGAGATCTAAAGCATATAGGGCAAGTGTTTGGGTTTAAAATTCCAAAGCAAGAGCGAGATGAGTTCATGCGTTTAGGGGTTATGATGTGGCAGATGAAAGAGGAGGGGGCTAAGATTATTTTACGAGATTTGAGAGCAGATTTAGTTGATTCCGCGTCCCTTAGACTGTATGATTGGTTATTGGAGATGTATATGTTGGGGGTTGAAAAGTACGTGCAATTGGGAAGACAGATGCAGGAAATTTTGTTCAGGGCTAAAAAGGAGTGATGGGCAATGGAAGATTTAGCTGAAATTGCTATTCAATCGGCATTAGATGCAGGAGCGGACTTTGCAGATATCCGAATCGAAGAAACTTATCAAACCAAATTTGAGATAAGCAATGGCATTTCAAAGACTTCGTTAGGTGCGCAATTAAGAGGTGCGGGGATTCGTGCGTTCGTTGATGGTGCATGGGCGTTTGCACATGTAAGCGATTTTACTTCAAATGGAATGAAAAAAACGGGTCAGCAAGTTGCTAAAACAGCCTTGGCGATTCGTGATCGTGTTGCTGAAAAATTTGACCTTTCAGGGCCTTGTTTTCAGGATAAAATTCGAATGAAAGTGAAGCAGAAGTTTATTGATGTGCCTTTGGAGGAAAAAATGGCGCTTGTCCGTATGTTAGATGATGAGGTTCATGATGTTGATCGTCGGATAGCAAATACACAAACCATCTACCGTGATCTCTCAACCCAGTTGTATATTGCCAATTCGTTTGGTACAAGTGTTTGGGTGGAAAATTCTTTACCACGTATACTGTTGAGAATTACCTCTAAGGAAAATGGAATTAGGCAACGTGCTTGGGGTGAAACGGCTGGACGAGGGGGCTTCGAAGTGCTCGATGAAATTGCCCTCTGCAAGATCGCTCGTGAATCTGCGAATCTAGCAATCGATTTGCTCAATTCAAAAACTGTACCCGGTGGAATCTACGATGTCATTCTTGATCCACGGTTAAATGCAGCAATGGTGCATGAAGCCTTTGGGCACCCTTGTGAAGCGGATCACTGGGTTGCTCAAAATTCTGTATTAGAAGGATTACTCGGTCATCAAGTTGGTCCTGAATTTTTGTCTATAGTTGATGACCCCACAATGCCTAGAGAGCGCGGATCTTTTGAATACGATTGGGAGGGAACTAAAACTTTGAAACGTTCACTTGTGAAAGCGGGAATTCTCACAGAGCTAATGCATAATCTTGAAACCGCTACGCGAATGGAAATGAAGCCTAATGGTGCAGCACGCTGTCAGTCTTTTATGTATCCGCCAATACCCCGAATGAGCAACACCTACATGGAACCTGGTGATTGGGATCTCGACGAGTTGATTTTAGACACAAAAGAAGGTATTTTGCTTTGCGATTGGAATTACGGGTACACAGATCATACTAAAGGGCAATTCATGTTCCAAGCCAGTTATGGTTATTTGATCAAGAAAGGCGAAAAGACCCAGATCATACGTGATGTGTCATTAGCTGGACAAATCGTTGAGTTTTTGCATAAAATCGATGCTTTGGGAAACAAGCTAGGAATGTCTGCTGGAACTTGTGGAAAGGGAAATCAACTGGTTCCTGATAATTCTGGAGGTCCTCATGCTAGGGTTCTACAAGTTCCTGTGGGAGGGATGTAAATGAAACATGAACTATTAGACTTAGGAGACAAGGTCATACGCGATGCTGAAAAATTGGGCGCCCAGCAGGCCGAAGCTTATCTGACATCAAGGAAGCAAATTAGTGTTCAAGTTGAAAGGGGGGCAATTAAGTCTGCTGAGGAAAAACATGATTTAGGTTGTGCTATTAGAGCAGTTTTGGACAAGAAATTAGGATTTGCATATACATCTACAATTAATCAAGAGGATATTCAAGCAAGAACTAGAGATGCTATTAATTTAGCCAAAGTGTCTCTTCCTGACATCGAATTTCACAGTTTTCCTGAACACAGTAATGTCTACCGTGAAGTGTCAGGAATTTACGATAATAAATTATCCACACTAACGTCAGAACAGGCAATAGCGCTCATCTTTCGGGCAGTAGATTCATGTCGAGCTCATCTGAAAAAAAAGCGGGTCGTGATTCAAGGTGGACTTACAATTCAATCAAAAGAGACAGTAATTATCAATTCATTGGGTGTCTCAGGAATCTATCGGGACACACATATTGATCTCTCAGTGGATCCTACAATAAAAGAAGATGGTCGCCAAGCATCGAGTTTTGAGTTCCAAATTTCACGAAGCCTCTCAAAGGCTAATCCTGAATGGGTTGGCGAAAGTGCAGCTAGAAATGCTCAACGGCTGTGGCACCCAAAGACAATCCAAGAACGTCAACTTCCCGTAATCTTTTCTCCTATGGCTATCGACTTTCTCTTCAGGATTGGATTTGGAGACGCCTTTAATGCCGAAGAAGTCCAAATGAAGCGTTCATTTTTAGCGGATTTCGCAAATACCTCGATTGCTCCTGAGTTTTTCAATATCAGTGATAATGCACTGCTGTCTAAAGGAAATAGGTCTAGACCGTTTGATGCTGAAGGTGTTCCCTCTCAAAATAATAAAATCATCTCAAAAGGGGTGCTAATGCATTTTCTTCACAACTCCTATACTGCAAATAAAGCTCAAGTTCCGAATACAGGTAACGCTAGTCGTGAATCCTATCAAAACTTTCCCACAATTTCTCCTACAAACTTGGTCATTACTCCAGGTCGTGGAACTCTTGAGGACCTAATCTCTCAAATTGGGAAGGGCATTCTTTGCCGAGTTACGTTTGACAAACCTAACATTAGCACTGGGGATTTCAGTGCCCTTATCATGGAGGGCTTTTATTTCGATAAAGGTGAAATTAAACATCCTGTAAAGAACACTCTCATTGGGATCAATATGCGCGATTTCTTTCAGAAAATTACGCTCATAGGGGCTGACGCTCGCTCTCTAAATACCGCTATAACGCCGTCTGTAGCCATCGAATCTGCGAAAATCACTTCTGGATAAATTCGCCTATTTTGGCTCATTGATTTGTTGCAGTGTAATAGTAGATTGGTGTGTATTTTGCTTGGTTCGGGGTAAAGGTATCTTTACAATTCACGCATCCAAGTAGGTAATCTGGGTGTTTCGGATGGCTCTGACATGTGACACAATGGAAGACCTTACCGAGTGTGCGATACGTTCCTGGTGACAAGGAGATTTTGCACTCGGGGCAGACAAGCCCTGAGGAAGAAGAGAAGGCTTCAATAAAGGCGGTGTGGTTGCAAATGAAATGTTCCAAGGCGATACCGGATTCTAAGGTTGGAAGGCCACATTTGGGACAGTAAGCATGTAAGAGAACTTGGTGGCTACGGCATTTTGGACATGTTATTATATTACCACAAATTCGACCTTGTATCAGACCAGCCGACATCATGGTGGTTAAGAGCCCATTGGTGTCCTCTGTTGATTTGCCCATAATTTCTTCAGCTAAAGGATATCTGTACCCATATTTTAGAGACCAAGCTGGGCGTAAGGGTTCTTGAGACCGTTGGAGCTCTTCTAAGAGCTCTTGGACTTCAGATTTAGCACATAAGGTTTTTCGAATTTGATCATTAGTTTTTGAAACAATCGCGTTATAAATCTCTAAGAGCTTTGCTTGGTCAATTTTTCCGTCATGGTTGAAGTTGCTGAGTACTTGTTCCATTGGTTCCCCAAAGTCTTTCTGTCGTTCTTTTGGGGATAATAGAATGCAGTATAAATAGGGTGGATTTAGGTAGGTCACCCACGTTCGGTCCTTGACTGTGATGCCCGTGAAGCCTTTGGCTATCATTGTTCTCGTTGTGAATAGGACAATAGTTTCATCTTGAGATACTTCAAGTGTACTTGGGATAACAAATTTGATGATTGGACCCATTTTTGCATCGAATTCAAGAAGAACAGTACCACGTGGGATAGTATCCCCCCCTCAACATTTCATTTGTTTTGAATCTAGCCGCAACATCTCTGGTGAGCCACATTCTATTATGCAATGAACCTGCGTTCATCTTCTTTCCTCTACTCTGACATTCAGGGTAAAGGCGTTATTCCGCGTGAGTATGGTTTTACAGGCTCCAGGGATCGGGTGATCCTTTATCGCCCGGTGGATAGACTTGCATTGAGTAATCACATCGAATTAGTAGTGAATGTGAGATGTGTTAAAAGATAGTTCAAAAAGACCTCTCGCGCCCTAGAATGGAATTTGGGTTGAAATCTGGCTGAGATTCGATATGAAAAGGCTAATTTTCTCTTAGAACAAAAAACTAGGTGTATTTTACTCTCTAAATCAACAATTGAGTATCATGCCTTAGGAAAAATGTAAAAAAACCTAAAGGCTTTCATTAAATCCTGCTTTCTCATGAAGGCACGAAACGACATTACTACTGAAGTGAAGTGTGTTGCTTAAATCTATCAGTCACCCACTTCGACCTATCATTGAGAAAATCTTGAAACGTGCAAAACCTGAGAGTGAAAGACCAGAGTTGAAACGGCTTCTAACAAACATTTTACTTTATATTAAAAGAGTGGAGCTTGGCGAATTAACACCAGAAGAAAAGCGTTTTCCGGGCGTACCGCGCTTCCATTTTCTAGCCTTAGCACCTTCAACCCAACTCGCATCAATATTCTATGATCAAATACGAATTATCCATGACTATAATATACAATCCGCATCGAGAATTCGAGAAATACTGATACATCGACGGGGCGGGTTTTGGCCACAGGTCTACTCATCGAATCAAGTCGAAATTTTAGAGTTATTAAGTAATAATCCCACACTTAACGTATCACAGCTTAGCCACATAACTGGGAGATCTCGTCCAACCCTTACAAAGATTCTGAATCAGTTACGTAATAGCTTTGGTCTTCGGCAAGGCTATACAGTAAATACGAGTAAGTTTAAGCTAGTTAGATTCAGTGTTGTTTTTCGCACTAAATCCTTTGAAGCGTCACAGGCATTAGAAAAATGGGTTCTGGATGATAAACCGCCATTTATTGGAAATATTATTTTTGATTTAAACTATCGAAATGGGTTCATCGTCTATTTGGTACCTTTACAGCAACGAGCGATTCGACTTTTTTACAAACGAGTGGATTGGCTAACCCGTAAGTTCTTTCAACACGTTCAGGTTCACCGTATATTCGCGTTGTTCTGGAAAGCACGGTTTGATGTTTATGATACAGAAAATGGTCGTTGGCAAATCCCGGAGATTCTCAAAAATTATCCGCATTCGTTTTTCAATGAATCTATCGCCTCAAATAAGGTGGATTTTCAGCGTTGTATTAGAATGGAAGCACCGCTTCGATTTTCCCGCATTGATTATCTTCTAGCTAATTCCGATGTTATTGGTGGGTCTGCAATCCGAGGAAAACGTGAATTTCTCAGACGTTTTGATTATCATTTATCTGCGAATGTAGTGTGGTCTCGTTTCAAGCATCTGAAAGAAAATGGAGCTGTTGTTCCCTATGTCGTATTTGCAGGCGCTGGTCTAGAAGATTTTGTTTGCCTTTGTCTTTACTGTGATGCAGAGGTTCAAAGATTTATCAAATCGTTTGCAATGTTTCTACCATTCTCCTACGTCTATATTACTGAGAAGGGTGTTGGATTGTTTTTCAAACGTCCTTTAGGATGGAGTGCAATTGTTAATAGGATTATCAAAGAAACACCCAAGTTATCGGGTGTAGATGATTTTATGGTTGTGCATCAAGAAAGCCAATCAGGAATACACTTAGGTTACGAAATATACTCTCGATGGAATGAAAAAAGACAATATTGGGAGTTTAAAGAAAAGGAGATCTGAAAAACTATTTTCTCTTCTAAAGATGAGTTGAAACCGAATACTAGCACTCAGTGGTGGGCATTCTAGTAATAGAACGCCCACTTTCTGAATGCCTAGTGTCTAATCCGGGCAGTCAATTCTCAGCCTTACTCCCCCGTGTTCAGATGGCCGTATGGAAATACGTTCCGGCGAATGAATGTTGAAATCTCGTGCGAGTACTCGTAAGAACAAACGGCAAAGTGCAGCCAATTGGCGAGATGCCTCCCACTGGGAAAATTGATTGACGTGAATGTATTGTGTCTTCTCTTCACACAGGTTGAAACTTTGATCAGACGTCTCAACAGGAGACATCTTAAACTGTGCTATGTCGACCGTATCGTTTTCGATTGGTTCGGTCATATGAAGTATCCACCAATATTTTTCATGCTTCGGCAGGGTTAGGCTGAAGGGTTGTGCTTGTTTCCCTAACCCCGTTCGTTATAGAGAATGGTTAGGTAAATAATATAAGAGAAGATTCTAACACGAATCGTTTCCTGATTCTAGATTTAAAGTCCAATCTGATAAGCTTTGGATTGAAAATCCGTTAAAAACTGTTAATACCCCTATTCACTCGTTTTCCTTCCTTTTTTCGAATATTGATTTTAGCTAATTCGGAAATTCCGAATACCTACAAGCGTGTTTGGGCAATATTTTCTTTCAACCTAAATGTTAAAAGAAGGCACCCTGGGATTACTTGCTGCAGGTCTTGGGATGGCTGATTATCGTAACATTCTAGAAGTGCGGAGCCAGCGAATCCTTGCTGCAATAGGTTCAACTACTGACCGTGAAAAAGCAACGCCCTTCTTAGAAGACATAATACGCTATGTTGTTGCAGCCTTTGAAGGCGAAGCTACATTTCAAGAAGGAGTACAATCATTCAAGCCACTAGTGCCGATTCTTAATGGACCACTCTCGTATGAAATTGCCACTGAACTCGACTACCGGTTACGGCTTCTTGCGGAATACCAACTCCCTGTATTTGAGCGAATTTTTGGTTTCTTAACATCCGGGTTGAATACCCTTACATCTGCAACTTTAAGACGTCACCATATTTCATTCATTAAACTAGTAAACGAAAACCCGAATCAGGGCGTAGTTACCTTATCTCGGCAATTGAAGGTTAGCCCGCGTACTGTGAGAAAGAATCAACAAAATTTATCCAACCAGTATGGCCTTCGTATTGCTGGAATTTTAGATGTCCCACGGTTTGGGCTTTCCCATTTTGGTGTGCATTTTCGTACTCGTGGAATTGATTATGCTTATAATTTTGAAAAATGGGTTCGAAACCCGTCCAATGCCCTTGAACTTTCTCCCTTTCTATTAGGCTATGGTATTAACCCCAATCATTTTGATGGCTACTGCTCCTTTTTTGTTCCCGACAGGATACATTCCTTAAAAAGAATGGAGAGAAAATTAAAATGGCTTGAACAGGAATTTTTCGAGTCGATGACCATTCTGAAAATAATGGGTACTTTTTCGAATGTAAGCTTTGATTCTTATGATTATGTTTCTCAGAGTTGGTCAATATCTGCCGATTTAAGTACAGAGGGTACTCTTAGTTTCATCAAGGAACGCGGTCCTCAATTTTCATTACCTCGGGGAGTTCATTATTCAACAAAAATTAGTCGATTTCATGAGGTTGATTGGCTTCTTGCCCTCATGTATTGTACCGGGTTTCTTCAGAAAGCTGAACGTGTTACCACTCTGGCACGGTACGGATTTCCTTTAGCTGAAAAAACGGTTTGGGCTCATGAGCGTAGGCTCATCAGAAGTCGAACTCTCCTGCCAACAATCATGTTTAGTAATTTAGCCTTTGAAGACATTATCTGCATTATAATTCAGTGCGAAGAGCAGTTAGTGGCCAATTTAGTTCAAGTAGTAATACAATATGCCTACAGCAGGATCCATCCAACAAATGAGGGTGTTATTTTTTTCATCGGAGTTCCAACCGGAGGTTCAGGTCTAATAAATCACTTAACACGCACTCTTGTCCAGGAGATAGGTATCCACCAATTTACTGTCCTCCGGCTGAAACAGGACCTTCCCCAAATGCCCTCGTTAAAGACTTATGCCCTATGGGATAACGAAAGTCAGCAGTGGAAAGGTGAATAGCTAATTATACGACTATACAATGAATCTGTGTGACCTACTCTTGTCTGGAAGGCTGGGCGTTTTCTCGCTTTTCGACTAGTTGTCTTCGAATCAAGGTCTTTTCCGTTTCCACAGGAAGAAAGCTGCTATTCCGACAACGACAATAACTGTAGTGATACCGACTACTATCAGAATTCCTCCCATGCCAGTGAATGGGTTGGGTGGAGGGCTATATGGTGACTCGTCGATGAGCCATTGAGTTACTTTTTCTAAGAGACTCCACTCTGAATCCGGGTCATCCAGGTAGTCATAGCGGGTAGTTCCATCCCTATCGCTGCCTTCTTCGAATTCTGGGTGTGGACCACAAATAAAGGTCGTGCCATGTCCATAGTGTGAAACGCACATGGCGACTTCATCATTTGCTGCATAGGACATGACGGGGATGATGTCATCTGAATTAGTTGGGAGGAAATAATGGGAGCCCCAATAAAGTACTTCATAGGTTGCTGGCTCTTCCGATAAATCAGGGCCCGTGGAGGCTTGGTTAACATTTAACTCAGCAAGTTGGATTCCTGCAGAAATGCCGGGGATGGGATATACCCAGTACCCTTCACATAGGTTGAGGTTTCGCGTGGCAAACATCCCGCCACCACAAATGCCAAAGTAGGAGCCTCCATTCTCAACAAATTGTCGGATGAGTTGAATTCCCACATCACCAAGCATCGCCGTATAAGTGTCCGGAGATCCACCAGGAAACGCCAACAAATCAAGTGTATTTAATATTCCATTGTGAATGCTCACATGGTCAACCCAGGTCACCGTCGACCCCATCCAGTCTAATAGGCTATACAGGGCGGTTGTGCAATCATCATCTGCACCAACTCCGTTATACACACCGACTTGAATGTCTGCCAAATCCGTTTGTGCCTGTACACTTAGGTAATCAGGTGTAAGGGGGAGAAGTGAACTGATTAGGGCGAGACTGATTAGAATGTAAAGCGCCCCTCGAGCTAGTTTGTTGGAATAAATGCTTTTCAATATTGTAGTCTCCTCTGTTATTCGCTGTTCGAGTCCTATTTGAACAAAACTTCACAGTTATAGGGGTTTGAACCGAAATAGCCTCAAATATCCTTGTTAGCCGGTAGGTTCGGAATTTCGTACAAACCTCACTAGTCATTGTTCTTTTTCGAACAAATTGGTGCGAAAACCGGAACGAAAGGTTCATTCAAAGAGAGAGGCCAAGTCCTCGAACATTTCTTCTTCAATAGATCAGATTACGAACTGCTGCACAAGGATGATGTTGCGACGGAGTTATGTTGCCAACTCTCAATTTTTTCGAAAAATGGATAAAATACGCTTCATAAGAAGTACTCATCGCTTCAATTTGTGATTACCATGAATGAGTTCAATTACTCTCAATATGATATTGCAACATATAGCAAAAAACTCCAATTATCATTAAAAACCCAAAAACGAACTAAAACAATTATCATGGATGCACAGCAAACGGGATTAACGACGCGGAAGACGCCAGAGAGTCTTATTGCCGCAGCAATATATATAGCGTGTATCTTAGAAGATGAAAGACGAACGCAGAGGCAAATTAGTCAAGCTACTGGTGTTTCCCCTCACACGATTCAGATCCGTTATAAGCAGCTTGTGCATGACCTTAAGATTCAGTCAGCTTCCTCATAAGCAACGAATCGGCTTCTGAACAATCCTGAGTGTCTTCGTTATTTCTTTTATCCATTAGGCGTTTCGAAACGAATTTTATAGGCTATTGATGATTTGAAATTCTCATCTTTATTATTTCAAGGAAGTGTAATTATGGAATCGAAAAAGCTTGCCCGTTGGCTTAGTGTGGCATTGATTGCCTGGAGTTTTGCAAGTATTATCATTGGTATAGTGCTGCTTCTGGTTCCGATTAGTGTGATCCAGGGGATTGGGCTTCAAGCCTTGTTATGGGGATTCATTGATGTGCTGATAGCAGTGATTGGAGTGTTACGGAATAAGGAAATGCCTGGAGACAAGGTGGCGCGTTTTCTTCGGATTAATGTCTTCTTAGATATTGGATATATGGTGGTCGGAATACTGTTGATGGTCTTCTTGTGGATGGATCCCTTCATCCTTGGGAATGGGCTTGGAATCATTATACAAGGCGCATTCTTGTTTATGTTAGATCTTTTCTTTTATCGTAGATTTATGACGCTAGATAAAGCCAGTAGCCCATTCCGAGTATGAGTTGAATATCAGAGTTAATCAGAGGCAGGTGAGGGGAAGTGAAAAAAGCTTACGGACTCCTGATCTAAAGAAAATATCTATTTGTGATTCACAAACCAATTTACTCGGTTAATCCTATCAATCCAGTTTCCAATCTTGTTTAATGTAATAATAGGGACCATAGGTTAATGGGTCAAGTTCATCAAGGACTTCTCCAGGGTGCATCCAGATTTCTATTCCTGTGCCATATCCTGCGAGGAGAATTTTTTTGACAGGTATCTCATGAATTGGATCATAGGGAGATTTTCCAAAGGTTAGGCGTCCTGTTCCAATTTCAGGTGTATTCCAGTGGAAGTCGTTTGGGCACCAGATAAGCAATGGTGGGTATTGAAATCCCTCAAAGGAAACGTTTGGGAACGCTTTGATGGTAAAAACGTCGGTTGATGGTAGCTCCTCTTTATAGGGGCCTTCTAATTGGAGTGTAATTGTGATTATCCGTTTTCTCTGTCGGATACAGGTACCGGTCACATAGTTGCCCCGCTCTTCGATGGCGATAAGCTCAGCAAGTTTTTTAGGATACCCTTGGGCTTCTCGACCTCTACACATCGGCATATCCACTGTAACGGGCATCGAAATACAATATTTTCCAATCTTTCCTTGATATTGAGCAGAGAGGAATACCCCTGCTTCATTATAAGGGGGACTGAAATTCGTTTTACCAAATTCGGCAACATAGACAAATCCGGTGGGTTGCGGTGTGGACTCTAAAGGTGGAGGCAACACTCGTTTGACGACTTCAGACTCGGTTAGAAAGGTGGCGAACACCATCTTGACGTCACCGATTATTAATCCTTCCTCGAAGTGTTTTCGTCGCTGCTTAAGTTCTTCAGAAGTCGGCACAAGTCCCATCAGCTTCACCTCATCCTCATACGCTGATGTCAGGATATAAACGCTGTCACTACAGCTTAAAACTAGAACATGGATACTAACCTGCGGTTACCAGTCATTTTTGCGAATACGTTTATCATGAAGAATAGCCCAGATGTAGCTTTGTCCACGAACAAGACCATCAAGTTCTCCTGGCCCTGTTAAGGGAACATGATGATGGGCAGACATGATGTCTTTCCGAATGAGGGGGTACTTTGTACGGTTAGTAATTAGGGCATTCCCTTGAATCGTATATGTGAATTTCAACCTCTTTTTTGTGTAGAATACTTTCCCTTGGTTCAGGAGAATACGTTCCCACACTTCTGAGAATGGTATCATTTATTATCAAACTCCACCCTAACATTCTCCAATGCATTTATTATTTATCTTAGCTTCTCCATGATTCGTTTATGAATCTAGTGAATCAGATGATTAAAGATGGACGGCAATTCCTCAAGTCGTATAATTGGAACCGAGGACCAGACATTCAAAGTGATCAGCAGAAGGGGATTCCTCCACCTCCGTTTCAAAAACCTTTTCCAGAAGATTCCCCACTCATCGATTTAATTGCACCCCAGAATTTTTCCATCACTCAAATCCCGTTACTCGACGCAATTAATCGACGAAAAAGTCGTCGGGGGTTTTTAGATGAACCTTTATCAATTGACGAACTATCTTTCCTTCTCTGGGTAACCCAGGGTGTTCATAAGGTAGCTATTGATAATCGACATGGAAAAATTAACACTACGAAACGTACGGTCCCTTCCGGAGGGTCGCGTCATCCATATGAAACTTACCTAGCTGTCTCAAATGTAACAAGCCTTCGTTCCGGCGTTTATCGGTATCTTGCCCTTGAACACAAGCTCTTATTGCAATTCCCAGCTGAACAAGACCTAGCAATACAGATTAGCAAAATGTGTCATAACCAAAATTTTGTCGCTCGTGCTGCAGTGGTGTTTATCTGGGCAGTAATTCCGTATCGGATTGAATGGCGATACAGTGTTGCAGCACATAAAGGAACCGCAATTGAAGCAGGACATATCTGCCAGAATCTATACTTGGCGTGTGAAGCAATTGGGTCCGGAACATGTGCCATCGCCGCCTACGATCAAGAAGCAGTTGACAGATTTCTCGGGCTAGATGGGGATGATGAGTTTGTTGTATACATCTCCCCGGTAGGAAAAATTCCTTCACAAAGTCGTTATACCCTATCGTGTTAATCTTAGCCGGAACCGATATACACTAATTATAGCAGATTTGAGTAATCATATTCCATGTGGATGTGATTTTCGATGACTCGCGTTATTGATTTTGAACTTCCCGCTGATGATACAGAAAGGATTGCAAAATTCTATCAAAACGTATTTGGCTGGAAGATAGAAAAATGGAAAGGCCCTGTGGATCACTGGTTTCTAATTACAGGTGATGATACAATCCCTGGTATAAACGGATCCTTTGCCAAACGAGAAGATTTCCCAGAAAGCACCACTGTCAACGTAATTGGTGTCGATGATATCGAAAAATTCGTGCAATTAATCAAAACTCATAAGGGTACCATTATTGGAGACAAAATTACAATTCCTGGCGTGGGATACTATGTATATTTCAAGGATACCGAAGGGAATCTCATGGGCATGATGCAATATGATTCAACCGCTAAATGATTGTAGACTAACTGGGATGAAGTATGGATCCTTTGTTGTTAGAGCTTCCTGAAGAATTGAAGACTAATCGACTACTTATCCGGAAATATCGCAAAGGCGACGGTAAAGCCCTCTATGCTTTACTAGAACGAAATAATAATCGCCAACATCTTTCTCCGAACGTTGAAGAAGTTGCCACCATCAAAAATACTAAGGCTGCAGAAATAAAGGTCCGCCAACATGTTGCAGAATGGGTGGCTCGGAAACGTTTTGTACTAGGCGTATGGCTAGAAAAGGCTGCGCTATATATTGGAGAGATTTGGATTGAACCCAATCAGTGGGAAGTCCCTTCCTTTGAGATAGGTTGGTTCCTTGATAATGGCTTTCAGGGAAAAGGATTCGCAACCGAAGCCACAAAACGTTCACTTTCATTCCTTTTCACCAATCTTCGTGCACACAAAGTGATTATAATCACCCGGGATACAAATCAGCGAAGCATTAAACTAGCTGAACGATTGGGGTTCAAACAGGAGGCTCATTTCCGTGAGGCCCGAATCGAGAAGGGAAAACGGTATGGTCTCATGTATTTTGGACTTTTAAGACCAGAGTTTTCGAATTAAATGGGTTTGCATAACCTTTTCTGAATATGTTAGTTCACAAAAGATGCACTTTTCATATATCTCCTGATGAAATCCTTCATAACCGGTATCCAAGATAATAAATTCCACCGTCCACGATTCGAATAGTAATCAATCACTTATGAACGGTAGATAAGCGTGCCAATAAATTCAACGTGGACAAGAAAGAAAGGAAGCACTTTATTTTGTTTTCTCCTCCTAATGCTGCTTACCCCGCCAATCTTTCACCCAGAGCTTAGAAACTCCACAACACAAGCGACATCTGATTTAACAGAGGCTAGAGTAGCCATCTATAACTGCGACCGATTAGATAATTTTAGTTTCACAGCATGTATTCATCTATTTGAATGGATGAATGCCACAGTCGAATTAGTGACAGGGACAGAAATTCAGCAGGGCGTACTAAATGCCTTTGATTTACTGGTGTTGCCCGCTTTTGGACCTAGTTCCTATGAAAGAGAATTAACCCCGGTGGGCAAGGAACGCATCCGTCAATTCTTGGCAATGGGTGGGTCACTCTTCACTATTTGCCGAGGAACCGAATTTGCTGTAACCTGTTTAGGTATTATTGATGCCACCTTACATTATATCGGGTCAATCGGTGTTCAATGCCATGATACTCATAATGGTGAACTCGAATGTACGGAAATGATTGTCAATCATGCTTCTACAGGTCCGGATTTATCAGAAGAACCCGACTCCTACATGGTCTTTACCACGGGAGCACAATATTTTGAAATCCATGGTCCTACAGAAGTTATCCCTATCCTCTCCTATACGGAGACAGGCTTGCCAGGGGTAATTGTCTTCCGATATGGGCAAGGCACCGTAATGCTCTCTAGCCCCCATCCTGAATTTGAGGAAGGAGATAATCGGGACGGATTAAGTGCAGCTAATATTGTCCATTGGCCAACATACCAAGATCTTCAGGATCCGGATTCAGAGTGGGACCTCCTTAACAAGGTAGCCTATTGGCTTATAGACGCTTCTCCAGGAATTCCCGCAAATGTATTCTCGGGGCCCCTAATCTTAATTGGTGGTGCGTTTGCCCTTCTGTTTACCACAATCCTTATCCTGGAATTTCGAAAACGGCCCAAATAAGGTGATATCAGGCTAGTTCCAACGAATTCAAAAACCTAACAAGAAACTTAGTGAAACACTCTGAGTTGCTTTCATAATGATTGACCGCCGAAGTTGGTTCATCGGACTGTTTCTCCTGAGCCTTTTCCCTTTCGCTATTAACTCAGAAGCTAGATTCCAGCCAAGCACCACAACCCTTCGAGATTATTGGCCCACAACCGGCTGGCGTAGCGTTTTACCTGAAGTCCAAGGAATGAATTCAACCTTACTGCATGAGTTCTGGGATCATGTTCACACGACAGATGGAGTGGAAGCCTTTCTATTAATCCGCAATGGATATTTGCTTTTTGAAGAGTATGGTCCAAGCTCCAGTATCAACTACCTTTGGCGAATCTATTCAGCTACTAAAAGTGTCACTGCGATCGCCACTGGTCTTGCTCTAACTGCAGGGTTCGTTTCTCACGTTAACGATTCCGTGCTCGAATATTTCCCGGATCGAATCATCCAGAATCCTGATCCCCGAAAATCGAACATGACCCTATGGCACTTATTGACTATGTCGTCTGGATTAGAGCGTAGTGATTTTGGTTTAGGTACACAGCCTGACTGGGTGCAATATCTTCTGGATTCACCCATGTCTCATGAGCCTGGAGAGGTCTGGAGCTATAATGGAGGCTGTAGTCATCTTCTCTCTGCTATCATTTCAGAAACCACAGAGTTATCAATGGAGACCCTGGTTCGAAATCGACTATTTATTCCTATGGGGATTTCCGTTTATGACTGGGGAGTTGATCCTCAAGGCGTAAGTACCGGAATGGCAGGACTAAGTTTGACTCTACGCGACTTGGCAAAACTAGGGTATCTGTATCTGAATAATGGTACATGGGACGCATCAGAACTCATACCCCCTGAATGGGTCGCAGAGTGCACGCAACCTTACTTTATCTTTCCATATGGTGAAGGTTACGGCTATCAATGGTGGATTGATCTTCCTATCAATGGTTATTCCATGCGCGGGGCAGGGGGCATGCGTGTTTTTGTTCTTCCTGACCAAGATCTCGTTTTAGCCTTCGGTGCTGCACCCTACGGATCTGAGGTATATTATGCCCTCTTTGATGAGTACATTAATCCGGCCATTATTGGTGATCCCCAGAGCCTTCTCACACCAACGAGCGAACAGCTACTCCTGGTTATAGTTGGTGGCTTGTCCATCGCTATCTTCATTGCCATCATGGTTGTATATCGGAGTCGAAAAATCCAGTAATACGCTTCAGAGGGTGTTCAGTATCTCGGAATGATTTCGTGAAACCTTCCGATGTGCAAAAACCTTTTTCTGCCGCCTTCCTAAACCTTGATTGAAGCCAAGTGACAGATTTCAAATAGTTCATCTCTGTCTTAATCGGAAGGTGACTAATTATCCCTCGGGGCCTCGTCGTCAGTCAATGGGACACCAAAGAAGGACTCAAGATAATATCCAAATATCCTGCATCCTTAAACTTCAATGTCACTGATTTATCTCTGATGTATTATAACTGTGCTCCCCAAGACAACGGTACATCCTTCCAAACCTTCCCCTCTAATGATGTAAAGGAACGTGCGGCTGTAGCCTGTGCTCGGAAAAAACGAGAAGGAGCAGAAGACGATATTTGCATCACTGTCTTATTGACAAGCGAGGAAGAAGGCAGTGCCTATGAAGAAATTCTTAACAATACCTTACAACGGCTCATGAAAACAAACGTGAAACCTGCAAACCGAAAACGCCGATACCGACAAATTCTTTCCGATAGCTACAGAAAAATCGAACGACGAGGTGGATCTCGAGATCAGTCGCTATGCCCCTATATGTATGAAAGACCCATTAAAGATGGCGAAATAACCTCCTACTGTCGAGTCGTCAAGAAGCAATGCTACCTGAACATCTACAAGATGCCCGGTTATCCTCAATGCCCCCGATATATCCGACGGCAACGCCAAATCCAACTAGCCAACGCCCGGCAACTCGTTCGCGCTGGAATACGTCGTATCCTTGAAGACTATGATCACGAAAGACAAAAGTTCAAAGATAAGAAACCTGGCCTCTGGAGTGAACCTGTTCATGCAATTCTCGACCGGCTCTTCGCCATCCTTGAAGTGGAACCCGCCACCGAAGAATACGCCCACAACGTCGTTGAATATGTCGGGAACGAAGGGCTTTTCCAAGGTCATCCCCGACCTATTATTGCTGCTTCTATCGCCTATTATAGCGCAAAACAAACCGAAGATTCAATACCCGAAAATGATATAATCGAACTTGTAGGTTGTTCACGTACTTCCCTACGTCGAAACTATCGGGAGCTGCGCAGTCTGCTTAGTTCAGATGAGAAGAAACTACCCAAACACAAACCCCGACGACGCAACAAATCTACGGAAAAAGCCATCAGTCGCGCTGAATAATCATCAGGAGAAAACAAAACCATGATTCACAACATTTTCATAATGGCCCGCGATGGACGTCTCGCCTTTCATCGGCAATACTGGTCTGTCGATATCGCTGCAGAAGAGCGGCAAGAATTTCTCGCCACATACAAACACTTCGAATCTGAACTTGGTAGTCAAGTTGATTTACCCATCCATGTGAAAAACATCAAATTCATCTACGCCGATGCTGGATCCCACCTCCTTTTGGTTTTCGCGGTGGACATGAGTGACGAAGACGATAAGATCAAAGATACCTTGAAAAAAACCCGCGAACTTCTCATTAACAAATTTGGTCACGAAATCGACGCCTATATCCAAAAACCCGTGCCTCTCGGCGAAGCTTTCAAAGGCTTTGCTGCTGAACTCGACAATGTCATCGTCACCATGCTCAAAATCTGCTTACTCGGACAAGGAGGCGTCGGCAAATCTACTATGCTTAAACTCCTCACCGCCGACAGCATCCCCGGCGACTACTACCCCACAATCGCCGTCGATATCGAAACCCTTCAAGGCGTCCGATTTGGACCCTACGAACTCGCCGTCTGGGACTTCGCTGGCCAAGATCGATTCCGCTCCCTCTGGAACTATTACCTCCGCAACGCCGACGCAGTCCTCCTCGTCACCGACTCCACCCTCAAAAACGTCCTCGAAACTCGCGACATCCTCGAAATTGTGCGCAAAAACTCCCCATCCTCAATCGTCTGGGCCATCGGCAATAAACAAGACCTCCCCGGTGCACTCGCACCAAAACTCGTCCAACGCATCCTCGGTGTCCAAGCTTACGGTCTCGTCGCCATCGACCCCCGCTATCGAGAAGTTCTCTACAAAATCATCCTAGGTGCCGTCGCAGAAGCCACTACAGATTAACCATCCT
>JBHLPR010000093.1:0-5948 GCA_048939245.1 Promethearchaeota archaeon
TCAAATCACTGGGGCTACGACACTTTCAATCCAAGAGGTAATCAGCCTTGGACAGTCCGAAAATGCACGCCTTATCATAATCGAATTAAGCACCACAGGTGGCGAATTAGGCGCGGTTAATCAAATCATTCAATTATTTGCTACTTCCCCTATTCCTGTTGTTGTTTATGTTCCACCTGCAGGTCAAGCAATTAGTGGAGGCACCTACCTGCTCACCGCCGCCCATGTTGCGGTTATGGGTCCAGCAGCACGCATTGGATCGTGCCAACCGGTTACAGGACTCTTCCCTATTACAGATCCGCAGTATCTCAACTCCCTTTTAACGCTGTTAACCTCGCAAGCACATGTTCACGAACGCAATGAAACTACAGCTACTCACTTTATTCTGGAAAACCTGAATTTAGGTGCGGTTGAAGCTGAAGCATTCGGAAGCGTCGAATTCATTGCTAATTCTCTACCTGAACTTCTTGAGACTCTAGAATCCTATACCCTTGTTCAACGTAATCTGACAAGGTATGATTACACTTTCACAATTCTTCCCACAGCCGACCTCAGCAGTTACAATTATTCCCTCATCATTCAGGATTTTGATGGAGTGGCAACTGAACCCCAAATCAATTATTCACCAAACACTGGTTTAACCATTTTAGCATTCTTGGCAAATCCGATTGTGAGTTTTATTTTACTTCAAGTGGGAATTTGGGGCTTCATCTTCGCCTTGAATGCCCCAGGACATGCTGGTGAAATAATTAGCATTATCTGCATTGTGCTGGCCTTAGTCGGCCTAGGCATCATTGGAATCTCCATTGCAGGAATAGTCCTTATGGTTTTGGGTCTGGTGATGCTCATCATCGAGGCGAAAACCGATGTAGGATTTGCTGGAATGGCAGGAGTTGTTGGGATTGCCTGTTTTGTATTGGGAGGCATCTTTTTCTTACCACCCAGCCAATGGCTTATTCCAACCCAACTCATGTGGCTATTTCAGGGAGTTGCTGCAGCGACTGCAATGATTTTTTCAGCATTGTTTGGCTACGCGGTCTATAAAGCGACAGAAGCACGACGCCTAACCAGTGATTTTGATCCAAGCACAGTTATAGGAAGCCGTGGCATTGCAGAAACAAATCTAGACCCAGTGGGTCGGGTTCGGGCTCTTGGTGAAAGTTGGATGGCAGAAGTAGAGAAGGGTGTTATTAAAGCAGGTGAATCCATTGAAGTAGTGCGCCTGGATGGAATTCGCCTAATAGTCAAGAAATCAGACATCCCTGACGAATTCTAATAGGAAATTGCTTAAGGCATTTCTGAAGGCACGGGAGAAGACTCTTCGGTAGTAAGTACTTCTTCATCGATAGTAACGGGTTTCTTCGGAACTTTTTGAAGTCCTAAAGTTAAGATGAGAACACCTACAAGACTCACAATACCCAAGCCGCATAACACAGCTGGGGGCCCATAGGCAATTAATATTGGAATAAAGAAAAGAAATTGAGGAACAGCCATGAGGAGCGTGAGGGTTGGAATCAACGAGTAAATACCATTTCTGATTTCATCCGGGATGAGATCCAGCATGAGTCGCTGGTTGAGAATATTCGAGAAGGCTGTAAAGATACCGGATAGAATAAATCCAGCACAGATTAGCAGCGTCGATAGTTGGATGTACATGAATGGAAAGGGAATGAATAATCCAAGCGGGGGCATGAAAAAGTAGATGACAGCAAAGACGAAATAGAACAGAGGACCACAGGTTTGCAGTATTCTTGAACGTGGAATCCATTTCGCTGGAAACAGATTTCGGGTCCAAATCCCTGCCCGCTCAATCCAGAGCACACTAAAACCGAATAAAAGAGTGCGGAATATAGCGATCGCCACAATGTTCTGCCCTAAATACTGGTAGTAAATGAGAAAAAGAATCATGTCAGCCCACACAACCACTGTACTATTTATGATCACAGTGCCTATGAGAAAAAACGATACCAGGCGAGATGACACGCTAAATTTGAGCCCAGACTTTAGAATTGAAAAGTAGCTTCGAATCGAACGCTTAGGTCTATTCGCAATCACTTCAGGAAAATCGCGGAACAGAAATAATGCACTAAAACACAATAGCCCACAGAGAACTGCTTGAAGAAGAAATACTCCTGTAGGTTGTACTAGTACCGCCAATACAGCGCCAGGGATTAGAACTACAGTAGATGCAATCTGAAAAAGCATACCCATCCGTCCCTGGGCCTTACTGTAGGCTTTGCGTTTTGGATCCTTTGCAGCCACTCGATAATTATTATCGAACCAAGCAGCTAGTGCACCTGAATTAAATGCTGCTGCAACGGCTGTAACGACGTAGACCAAAGTGTAAAACCAAAAGTATGGAAAAAAAACACCAAAGGCCGTTAGAAAGAAAACAAGCCCAAAACATGCATAGGAAATTGCCAATATCCATCGTTGACCAATCCAATCTCCAATTCCACCGGTTGGATAATCCACAACTACTTGGATTGCCATGGAAATCGCGGCTAGAACCCCAACGAGAGCAAACCCTATCACGATATCAGTGGGGGAGAGGAGTAAGGCGACAAATATTGCATAAAAGGTTGAAGACATGGAAAATGCGAGTGCCGCAAGGGGCATCCAGGCTGAAACGACTTTAGCGAGGTAAAGGACGCGTTTGGATTCCTCTTCCAAGCCAAAGAACTTGGCAACCCGGCTTGTCACGATTTCAACCATCCACTGTTGGTTCCCTCTTGAACCGAATTGGCTCTACTGCTTTTCTTACTATTGAAAAGGCTTGCTCTGAATCAGTTTTTATGCTGTTTCAACTAATAGTACGCAGTAGACGTGTTAGGGCGTGTAAGACGAGTGGGACTCTTAGGTTGCCATGTGTCTATTGCGGGTGGGGTTCAGAACGCCCCACAACAGGGACATGAGCTTGGTTGTGAAATAATTCAAATTTTTACACGAAACCCAAACCAGTGGAAGTCCAAACCCCTTGCTGAGGAAAGTGCTGAAGAATTCAAAAAACGAATTAATACTTTCAATATTCATAGTGTGATGACACATTCAATTTATTTGATCAATATGGCGAGTGCAGAACGAAATCTTCGTAAACGTTCAGAAACAGCATTTCTCAATGAGATGGATCGCTGTGAAGTCCTCAATATTCCCTATCTTGTATTTCATCCTGGTTCGTTTCGAAATTCTACTGAAAGAAGAGGAATTCGTCGCTTAGTTAATAGCCTTAATCGGTTACTTCACCAACGGGCAGATCAACAAGTCCAGTTACTCATTGAAAATACAGCTGGCGCTGGTTCATTACTTGGCAGTCAATTCGAACAAATTGCTGAAATCCGAGAACATGTAAACTTTCCAAAGCGCATCCATGTCTGCCTTGATACGGCACATGCCTTTGCCGCAGGTTATGATTTAAGCACCCCCGAAGGGTATCACGAGACGCTGGATGAATTCAATTCGATTATAGGATTAGAACATCTGAACGCATTTCACCTCAATGATTCTAAAAGCGAGTTAGCAAGCCATCGTGATCGCCATGAAAATATCGGATTTGGACGTATTGGTAAGGCTGTGTTTGCTGAAATTGTCAATGATGCCCGATTCCGTTTAACCCCAATGGCTCTTGAAACACCTGGAGGGGAAGAGTGGTTCCGGAGAAATCTTCAATTACTCTATCAGCTCAGGAATTGGTAGCAAGTTCTTGTGTTCTATGTTCCTGTATAAACGAACTTGTTAGATCCGGGGGGTTTGGCTAAGATGAATCTGAAATGTTTTCTTCATTGATGAGTTTGGGCTCTTCGAGTGGTTCACCAAGGGCTTTTAGTATAGTTTCCGCATGATGGCGTACCGCTTTGGCTGGGTCGTCCAAGGCTCGCCGAAGTTGTGGGGCCAAGGGGCGAGCTTTTTCACCGAGGAATGAAATACCCCGAACGGCCATCACTCTCACCAAGGTGTTCTTATCCCCCAACATACGAACATATGCTTGCATGGCGGGTTCACCAGCCGGTCCCATGTCCTCTAAAATCTCTAATGCTTCCATTTTCACATAAAGGTCGCCATTTTTCGCGGCCGTGAGAATAGGTCGAAGCAGTGCGAGAGGATCGTATTCCATGCGATATAATGCATGTGAACAGATGATGGAAATGATGGGATGATTGCTTTTTAGCGCTTCAATCAGATCGGGAATGGCTTCGTTTGCTGATTTTCCATGATAGCTTAAATGTTGGGCACATTGAAGGGCAAGAATAGGATTCAGGTCTCGTAAACCACTAATTAGCAATTCGATGGCATCCTCAACCTCTTCCCCTAAATCCTCTAAAGTAAGGAGTGCTGCCGTTTGAACTGATGACGAGGAATCATCCAATAATTTCTTCAATGCTTTCAGTGTTTTGTTTTTAGCTTCTTTCTTTCCAAGAATTCGTCCAGTAGCTAGTGCAGAACAGATTCGAATATCCTCTGATTCACTGTTTAATTGATTCACCAATGGAGGGATAGCTTCAATTGCTGGAGTCCCGATACGTGCTAGGGCACAAATCACTTGACCCTGCACGACAGGTTCTGGATCATCAATATAACTAGTAAGCGTCGGAATTGCCTCCACAGCACGTGGACCAAGATGGCGAAGAATCGCAGCAGCTTTTGCTCGAATATCAGCGTCACTTTCGGTGAAAAGCTGGGAGACATAGGGAACGACTTTGGAGCCTCCTGAGGCAAGTTGTTGGGCTGCATCGTTGCGTTTGCGTTTCTTAGTTTGCATTATACGAATTAGGTCCGCGATTTCAGCCTCAGCGAATTCTGTTTCTGTAACGATGGGTTCTTCAGGCATGGCAATGAAATCAACAGACACCAGCCAGCTATCAATTTCAGGGAAGAGAAAATCAATGCCTAAACTGGTTTTGTATTCATACCGCTTTATCAAACGGTGTAAATAGAATTGAGCAATACAGCCTACTACGGTCATTGCTCCACCTGCAATCATAATAAAGAGAAAATAGGGAGGAAAAAGAACCGCTGTGAAAAGTATGACAAATCCAATGCAGAGGATGTAACGTGAATACTTCAGAATAGGTGAAACTTCTATTGGATACATTTTAGAGGAGCCTCCATTTATGTGTGCAAGGAGCGCGGAAAGCCCTATTTAAACATAACTCTATTGGAATACAAGTTTTTAACATCGTTTCTTTCACCTCCAAGTGTAAAATTGTTACAGGCCAACCAATTGAATTCTAGATTCTAAGCATGAGCCAACGTGATTTTTTACGATATTTACAAACTAACACAAGAAGAAGAACCAACACAAGAAGCTAGTTCACTGAAACACAATATATTCCATTAAGAAGAAATTATGTCTTCTCTATGAAATCCACGAGGATAATTCGAAATTCTAGGGTTTTTCCAGCCATCGGATGTGTACCCTTTTTACCATAGGCTTGTTCTGGGGAGAGGGTCACTGTTTTTTCTTCCCCTGGTTTCATACCAACAATAGCATCGTTGAACCCCTTGATCACTTGACCAGCACCCAAAGTGACAGTCAGGGGTTTGTAATCTCGTCCTTTGTTGAAGATGCCCGCTCGTATCGCTTCCTTTTCTAAAGAGGTATCAAACACTTTTCCACCGGGGAATTTTCCAAGATAGTGGACACGCACGGTATCACCATTTTTTGCTTCATCCATGATTATGCACTTCCTAGTTACTCATTCGTAAGTCGTTTACCTATTTGTGATTAACCCTTGTAAAAAATGGCATCGTTAAGGGGGTTTCGAACTACTCACAGGAAGGTATACTAAAAATACCGTACCTTTTTCGTAATGGCCTGGGACCCGGTCCTGCACGGCAACCCAGCCCCCAAAGGCTTCACTTAACGCACGTACAACTGAAAGCCCTAATCCGGTTCCATGAGCGCTGTCCATATAGCGATTGAATAGTTGGGCTTTGCGCTCAGGAGAAAT
>JBHLPR010000047.1:0-17789 GCA_048939245.1 Promethearchaeota archaeon
GGCGTCTTGAAGGAGCTCCGCTCATACTTATCGATGAAGATAAATGCACATTTTGTGGCCTATGTGACTCCGCCTGTCTATTCAATGCAATAGAGGCACGCTTCGACGATATACCTGCCGACAATCAATATTCGCGAATTAAAGGCAAACATCAACTCGATGAAGAAAAGTGTGCACCCTGCGTATTATGCGCTAAACTTTGTCCACGTGATGCTATCACTGTGGATGTGAAGGTCACTCCGAAAACAAAACTGGTGACTTATAAGGATCCCAAAGCTGCCAAACGCGTGGCTGATGGAAAGCCGGATGCAAAAGGCACCATAGCCATTGCTGAAGACAAATGTACTTGGTGTGGCTTATGTGAACTATTATGTCCTGAATGTATTAGCATCTATTGGTCTGAAGAAAAACCTACGCCTCCGGATTTCATTCCAGCCGTAGGAATCCGAGTAGATACAACACAATGTGATTATTGCGGTCTCTGCGAAACCATCTGTCCATCTGATGCCGTGAAGGTCACCTGTGAGAAAGCCCCACCCCGAAAAATCAGAGATCCTGAAGTTGAAGGCTCTATGACCATCGATGATGGCCTGTGTGTCGATTGCACCCTTTGTGCCGAAAAATGTCCATATGAAGCCCTTGATGTCTCGTTACCACTAACTGGTGAAATCAAAATTCAAAACCTTGAGAAATGTGATCCTACCGGTTGTGTTAATTGCTTCAATATATGCCCAACCAAGGCCATCTATCCCACGGGGGATGAAAATAAAATCGCGATTAACGAGGATATCTGTGTGTTCTGCGGAGCTTGCGAAAATGCTTGCCCTGAACAAGTGCTGAAAGTTACCCGTGACAGTTATCACCTCTCTCAAATTGAAAAAGCGCGAGATTGGGAAAGGGCTCGTGCACGAAGGTTTTATGACCATCTCATTGGACGGGAAAATCCTCGGAGCGAAATTTACGAACGGGTCATCAAAGCACCACCTAAAGAACAAGAAACAACAGCTCAAACCAAATCCGATCAATGGGCCGAAGATAAGGTTGGTCGGCGAACAGCTCAGACGCGGGTTCAGACTCTCCAAGACATTATTCGAAGGAATTGGCGATTACATCTCCTATTTGAACGAGGACGAGTTGACCCTCTTTCAACTGCGATAAAAAAGGAGTTTCAAAATAAGAAAAAAATTACTCGCCAAGAAACCCCTGGTAAACGATCGCAAAAAACACCTTCTAAAAAATCAAAACAATAATTACCCAGATTAATCCCCTCTGAAGCTCCTTTAAGGCAATTTATCAATGGAAGTTAAAGCTTCCTTATTTGCTTTAATTCTCACTTTTGTTCCTTGACTAGGAAGCATTGTTTCAATAACTGCGTACGCCCAAGGTCCTGGGGGCATAACCACTAACCCCTCAGGTTGTTCCTCACAAAGTTCAGCAACCACAACAACACTACCAATTTTTGAACTCACTTCCACATGATCGCCTTCTTTGATTTGAAGTCGTTGTGCATCACGTTCAGCAATTCGTATACGTGCTGCAACCTCTTGATATTCCTTAGAAAGACTGCCTCGTCCAACATGTGCTTCATCTGCTTCCAAAGAACGGGCGAGAACCAATTGAACTTCCAGATGTGGGTAAAGGAAATCACGTAGCGCCATTATTTCTCACAAGCTATACATCAGGATAGTTATCCGATTATTTCTTTGCTTAACTAAAACATAACGCATAGTAGAACTTTAAACCTAGCTTATTGAAGTTCAAATAACCCACATCAGCCAACACCGTAAAGATAATGATTATTAAAATCGCACAACAACTAATGGCTTGATATGCCTTGAGGATGGTACTTCTTCAAGCTCCACTTCGTCCCAGTTTTTTCTGTTCATTGTCTATGGAACACACAACTCAATCCAATCAAAAGAAGGTTTGATGGTTTATTTCTTTTTGATTTAATATTGTTCTCGTTTATATTGGCGAACTGAATGGTTCGGATTTACTCGTTTTCATTCAGGATGATGGTACTTTATTATCGTCACTGGTTCCGTTGAATAAAAATCTGAGCGTTCAAAATGCCTCACGTGAACTCCAGTTCTATGAGCAATCACTTCGGTCTGGAGTCTAATCTGGTGAAAAAAATGAATTATCCGAAAACACTCCCTGGAATTATTCTTGCTTTACTCTTTGTATCTTGCTTGTTTTTTCAACCGGTCTCTTCCTCAGATAGTTATCGTGCTGCTCCGGATTATTGGCCTACCCACGGCTGGCAGACCTCCTCACCTGAAGCCCTGGGGCTTAATCCCTCTAACTTTGAAGCCATGGAGGATTATCTCACAAGTACCGGGAAAATTAATTCCATCCAAGCATTTCTAATAATCCGAAACGGATACATCATTTATGAATCATATTCAGAAGAATACAGCGTAGATGATTTGATTAATTGGCAACATGCAACCATGGGTGTTACATCTATCTTGATTGGACAAGCCCTTCGTCAAGGTTGTATCACAAGCATCGATGACTTTGTATTAGATTTCTTTTCGAGCCAAGCAATCGACAATGTGGATGATCGCAAAGAAGCAATGACAATTCGGCACTTACTAACCATGACTTCAGGTATCGATATTGGTTCAATATGGCCCCAAATGAGTGGATCTGATTGGCTGCAACCAATTCTAGATGCCCCAATGAGTTCTAATCCTGGAGAAGAATTTTACGCCTCCATATGTTGTTCTTATTTACTCTCAGCTATCTTCAATCAATCAATGGGCTTATCACTTGCCGAATACGCAAATTCCACTCTCTTTGATACACTTGGTATTTCTGATTATATCTGGCAAAGTGGTCCCCAAGGAATTAGCGAAGGTGGGCGAAATCTACAGCTTACGACTCGAGATTTCGCTAAAATTGCGTTTCTTTATCTACAGAATGGTGAGTGGGATGGTGAACAGCTTGTAGATCCAGACTGGATTAGTGAATCCATTCTACCGCATGTCCTTGTAGATGATAGCTCCTGTTTTGGGTACCACTGGTGGGTTTTTCCTCAGCTCCATAGCTATGGTGCGGTAGCAGGAGGGCGTCTCCGGCTATATATAATTCCTGAAGCAGATATGATCGTGCTTTGCAGAGCAACTCTAGCTAACACAATCGACTATAACCATATCATGTCAACCTATCTGCTCCCCGCCGCGGGCTTATCCGCTGGAACAAGTATTCCGATTACGGTTTATCTTGGAATCCTAATGGCAATCGTAATCATTGTAGTTTTGATTGCTATTGGTATTATTTACTTCCGACGAAGAAAACACACCTGAGCGGATGATGTCGAAAATCATCCGCATCTATCTTTTTTTCAGAAGGGAGCTTCAGGAAAGCAACTTTGGAAAAAGCAAACGAAAACCCGAAGCGCTCAAGCGCTAGCACGGTCAATCCAATTCGATAAATGTTTCGACAACCTTTTCAAAAAAACAGACTCAATGTGTTGAAAACAAAGAAATAATAGGCTTTTTCCCATCAGCAAATATAACCAAGGATCAATCTTATCCAAGAGCTGACACCTCGTGACCTATTCTGGCATTATCCGTCCCATCCGCTCATACATGACTTATACCCTCATACTCTTGAACACGGTTATCTTCATTATCATCTATACAATTGAAATTCAAATCGGCTTTCCTCTTATAACCTACGCCTTTGCCCTAATCCCTGCGCAGATCGTTGCAGGGCAGAACCTCTTCACCTTGGTGACAAGCCAGTTTCTTCACGCAGATTTCTTCCATCTCTTAATCAATATGTACTTCCTCTATATCTTCGGAGCAATCGTCGAACGTGAGATGCATCCTTTCATGTACATTGCGCTCTATATTTTTGCAGGAATAATTGGTGGATTGGGACATGTTCTCATTGTCTTCACGATTGGACTTGCCATAGGCTCTTCTGCAGTCCTTATTCCCACAATTGGAGCATCCGGAGCTATCTTTGGTGTCATGGCCGCATATGCCTATCTTCTCCCACGACGACCCCTAGGAATTTCGGGTGATGCAGGACGTACGACTGCTGCCTGGAACATAATCATTCTCTATTTTATACTCGAAGTCATTTTGCTGTTTATCGCCTTTGGTTCAGGAGTAGCCCATGGGGCGCATGTATTCGGGTTTGTAGGTGGTTTTCTCTTTGCCTATGCCTATCGTCATATACGAATCTGGCGAAATCGTTCTAAACCCGGTTCTGAATATGATCCCTACGAATATTATTTATGAAGAAGAACTTGAGGGTCACTGATGGCTGCCAATGAAATCGTAGCAATTGTGCCTATTCGTTTTCATCCTTCCACAAAACACCGGCTCGCCCCAAGCCTAGATACCAATCAACGAAAACAACTCGTTCAATACATGCTACTTGATATTCTAGCGGCTATCAACCATTCCAAAATGATCACTCGGCGCCTGATTGTAACCAATGATGAATCTTTCCAAGAGGTGTCTCGACAATCAGGAGTTGAAGTCTACAGGAGTGACACTTTGGGACTTAACGAAGAACTCACCGAATGCATTGCCTCTCTTAGTCAAACAGATTCAGGATTTGCTGTGGTAATCCTAGGGGATTTGCCCCTGTTAACAGATACTATACTTGATGAGTTGATTTGGGCTGGTCTTCAATCAAATAGACCAGTAATCGCCAGAGACTGGAAGAACGTAGGCACCAATGCCCTATTCTTCACTTACCCACTAACCTTCAAATTACAGTTTGGAACAGAAAGTTATCAAAAGCACGTGACTGAACTTAGATCTAATGGATTTAATCCAATTGTTTATCATGCGATAGAAACTGCACTCGACCTTGATGACAATGAAGCGATAACCCAACTATTCCTCTTAGCGGCACATGATGACAAGGTCCAAGATACAAGAACCTTCCAGTTCCTTCGAGAAGTTGCCAAGACGAAAGGACGATGATCTTATCGAATCTAAACTGGGTGGACGTATCAGGAAACTTAGCCTAACCTTTACTGAGCGTTTATTCTTCCTCTTTGGTTGCTTCAAATGTTGGATCGAGGTCTAGGAAATAGAGGATAATAATTCCGATGATTAGTGTCGGTGTGTAAATGGGTCCAAACCAGAAATAGGAGAGGACTTCAGATCCACTGAGAACTACTGAGAACCATGCAAGATAACCAAGGAGAACTGATGAAACTGCTTGGAAGACGTTCAGAGGTACACCCATGAATCCATCGTATAACCCTGCTCGCGCTTCACCGGTGTCAATCTCGTCTTTATGAGCGATATCCGCTGGAACCACATATTTCATGATATAATAGCAAGCCAAACAAGCAAATAGTGGTGCAACGTAGATCATTGCTTTAACAATACCCGGCAACGAAATAATACCAATCACTAAGGTGAAGGGAAGAAGGATTGCCATTAGGATCATTGAGATGATCAGGGTTTTGCGCTTTCCTATTCGTTTCATTAGGATTGGCCAGATGAAAAGAAAGATCAGTAAAATGAGAATAGCTGATAGTGCTATTATTACTAGCTCTTCGATGCTGCTGTAACCAATCGCGTTCTCAAAAAATCCCACGAGCTGACTTGTTAGGGCTACAAATGTAAATGAGAAGAAGCCAACGACTAAAATCCAACCAACATAGGTTCGGTTTTTAAGAATTATAGACATTTCTCGTTTGAAATTACGTTCTGGCCGTGTAAGGCCCGGTCGTTCTTTGATGAATGCGACTGTTGGCATATAAAGTAAAAATTCGATAAGTGCGATAGAAAAGACGATGGTAAGCATTAATGTGGTGGGTGCGCCTGCTATGAAGAAGAGGGGCGTTGATGCAAGAAGACCTAGAAAGGCTCCAGTGCCATCGGCAATCCAGTTCGAAACATTTTGTATGCTCGAGACATTTGGTCGTTCAGGACCTTCGGTGATTTCGGGCATCATGGCTTGATAAGGAGTGATTAGAAAGCCGTAAGCGAATCGGAATAGACACAGGAATAGAAGATAGTATCCGAAAAGAGTATACTGAATTGCAGGGTCTGGTGATCCTATGGGGAAGAAGAAATTAGGAATATACAGAAAGATGGCACCGATTGCTAGTAGGGGTGCTCCAATTATGATGAAGGGTTTTCGTCTTCCAAATCTAGTTTCGATTGAATCACTATAGAATCCGACTAGCCAGTGCGATAATCCAATCACAATATAAGAAACAGCAAGGCTAATTCCATTCAAGCGCCAATCTAACTCAAATACGGTTCCATAAACGTAGAAGGTTGTCATTGAAACCAAGGTTAGAAGAAATGATGAGCCAAACCGACCTATACCAAATGCGATGCGTTTTGAATATGAAAGCACCATTCGTATTCACCAACCCTATGCACGGCTATGTGTTGAAGAATCATTTAAGTTCCTAGGATTGTTTGAGCGCTCAAAGCCATTTGGCTTTTTTTGAAGTATAGTTTTAAGGATTTTCCTGATTTCGAATATGCTGATAAATCAATATGTTTATTAGTTTCCTACAGGGTCGTGGTTCCAGTTTGAGCAGATGAGCTGAAGCTACAACTTAGTTAAATCATTACAAATTTGAGGTATCTGATGATGACTAAAAAATGGGTGTATCTTTTCAATGAAGGTAACAAGGAGATGCGCGATCTCCTTGGTGGAAAAGGCGCAAACCTGGCTGAGATGAGTAATGCTAAGCTTCCTGTACCCCCTGGTTTCACAATTACTACTGAAGCCTGCAATGCCTATTTCGCGAATGCTAAACAGTTCCCTGAAGGTATGTGGGATCAAGTGCTTGAAGCTATCCATGCACTAGAAGAAAGTACGGGTAAACGTCTTGGGGATCCCAAGAATCCTCTTTTGGTCTCTGCACGTTCGGGTGCTCGTGTTTCCATGCCTGGAATGATGGATACTGTCCTAAATATCGGAATGAATCCGAAAGTCTTGAAAGGGTTTGCCGAATTAACTGGGAACGAACGTGTAGCTTGGGATGCGTATCGGCGATTAATCCAGATGTTTGGAAATATTGTGAAGGAAATTGATCGTCATAAGTTTGAAGCAATTCTAGATAAATATAAAGCGAAGACATCTGGTGGTCGTGATACAGACCTTACCGTGTCGATGCTAAAAGATCTGGTTCGTGATTTCAAAGAGTTATACAAAGCAGAATTAGGGAAGAAATTCCCTGATGATCCTCTTGACCAAATTCGCGAGGCAATTGGGGCCGTCTTTAATTCATGGTTTGGTCCTCCCGCTACTTCCTATCGGAACGCAGAAGGGATTCCACATAATTGGGGAACCGCTGTCAATATACAGACCATGGTCTTTGGGAATATGGGAGAGCGGAGTGGAACGGGAGTAGCCTTTACTCGAAATCCAGCAACTGGGGAAAAGAAGGTCTGGGGCGAATATTTACTTAACGCCCAGGGTGAAGATGTGGTTGCAGGGATACGTACGCCTCACCCTATTGCTGAATTAGACGAGGAAATGCCAAAAATCTGGAAGGAATTTCTCAAGATTTCAAATCGATTGGAACGGCATTACCACGATATGCAGGATATGGAGTTCACCATTGAACGTGAAAAACTCTGGATGCTTCAAACCCGGACAGGAAAACGAACTGCGTTTGCCGCAGTAAAAATTGCAGTAGACATGGTCAATGAGGGACTTATCAAAAAAGAGGATGCGATTCTCCGAGTTAATCCTGCACAGATTGATCAATTTCTGCATCCGCGGTTTGACCCTGAAGCAGTTGAAAAAGCTAAAAATGAAGGTAATCTTCTTGCATCGGGGTTGAATGCTTCTCCGGGTGCAGCAACAGGTAGAGCAATCTTTGATGCGGACACAGCTGCTGAACGCGGGCAAGCTGGAGAGAGTGTAATTCTGGTTCGCCCTGAAACCAATCCTGATGATGTTCACGGGATGATTGAGGCGCAAGGGATTCTCACCCAACGTGGAGGAATGACCTCACACGCTGCTGTTGTAGCTCGTGGTTGGGGGAAGGCCTGTGTTGCAGGATGCGAAACAATAGCAATTGATATGGAGACTCGCAGTTTTCGAGTTGGCGACCAAGTCATCCGTGAAGGTGATTTCATCTCAATTGACGGCACTACTGGAAATGTCTTCAAAGGGCAAATCCACACAATGGAAGCAAGCTTCGAAGAAGAAAGTGAACTCGTGACACTCCTGTCGTGGGCTGATGAAATCCGTAAACTGGGCGTATGGACTAATGCTGATAATCCTAAGGATGCGGCTCGTGCACGATCCTTTGGGGCAGAAGGAATAGGTCTTTGCCGGACAGAACACATGTTCTTCGAAGAAGAACGCCGACCAATCGTTGTAAAGATGATTATGTCAGACGATGAAGCGGAACGCAAAAAGCTCTTGGATCAATTATTGCCATTCCAGCGGGAGGATTTCGAAGGTATCTTTCGAGCCATGGACGGCTTTCCAGTGATTGTACGGCTCATCGATCCACCCATGCATGAATTCCTTCCAACAAAAGATGAACTTGGTGAAGAAATCTGTCAACTCAAATTAGAATTACAAAGTGATCTGAGTAACGCCAAGAAAAAACGATTGAAAAAGAAGCTTAAGGAAACCGAACACCTTCTGGAGATTGTTGAAAGCATGTGGGAAGTTAACCCCATGATGGGTCTTCGCGGTTGCCGCGCAGGAATCTCATACCCTGGACTCACTGAAATGCAGGTTCGTGCCATCTTTGAAGCCGCATGCAATGTCGCTGAAAACGGGATTAAGGTTCACCCTGAAGTGATGATTCCTCTAGTAAGTCATGTCAATGAACTCATACTCGAACGCGAGAAACTCGAAAAAGTCGTAAAAGACGTACTGAAAGAAAAGAAATGTTCGCTAGATTACAAGTTTGGGCTTATGATTGAAACCCCGCGAGCAGCACTCACTGCTGATGTAGTGGCACAACATGCTGCATTCTTTTCCTTTGGTACAAACGACTTAACCCAGATGACCTTCGGTGTTTCACGAGATGATGCAGAAGGCAAATTCCTCCGTCAGTATGTTGCTCGCGGGATTCTTCCGAACAATCCCTTCGAGGTCTTAGATCGCGATGGAGTCGGTGCCTTGATGAAAATGACCATAGAAAAAGGCCGAAAAGCAAACCCAGCACTTGAAGTTGGTGGATGTGGAGAGCATTTTGGTGAACCCAGTTCTATCGAATTCTCGCATATCATTGGGTTGAACTATGTCAGTGCCTCACCTTTCCGGGTGCCAATCGCCCGATTGGCTGCAGCTAAAGCCGCCCTGCAACACAAATATGGTAGAAAGTAACCTACTATCCTATGTGTTGAAATTGCCGGAAATTCCCAAGATTCGTCCAATGCGAAGTGATGAATGGGCAACCTTCCATCAACTCGATGCAGAGATCTTTCTCAAAGACGACCAGATGGGTGAAGAGTCCTTTCTTAAACGGGTCCAAAAACCAGGGTTCCTAGCAATAGAGACAAAACAGAGCCACTTAGCAGGATATCTGATATTAGGCCAATTCACTGATGAAATTGGTCACCTAGGGCGGATTGGTGTCAATAAGGCTCTCCAAAGCCAAGGTCTCGGTAGTCAACTAATGACCTATGCGCTGAACTGGTTTCAGCAAAAGGAGCATGTCAAGGAAGTTCAGCTGTATACACAAATCGACAATATACACGCGCAAGGATTATACAAAAAGTTCAGGTTCAAAGTAATTGGGCAAACCTGGCACTATTTCATTCCATTTGCTTCTCTGAAATCAACAGGAACCTTTTCACTTCAAATTGCCAAACCATCAGAATACCAGCACATTGCTAATCTATATCCTCAATCCCTCCCACTTGGAGCTCTACACCAGTTTTTAGAACGCAAACAATTTATCTATACACTCAAAAATCAATCAAACAAAATCGTGGGAGCATGCAGATTCAACCCAGGGTTTCCCGGGTGTTTCCCATTCGAATTAAACGACGTCTCTGGTTTCGACGACTACGCCCTTGGATTTCAACCTCTCTGTGAACCTCCATCAGACTTCTTACGAATTACCTTTCACGAGAACGAACCACTAGTTCAACTATGTGAAACACGGGAATATAGGCTACATCATACGCTTTTCAGAATGCAACTTATTTTGAAGAAATAAAGAAGGGAAGTGGAGGCTAGGCCTCCACATGGTTAACTATCTTTAGTTCCTCGTCGACGAAATAGCAGGTAGACAATGATGACTACCACAATGATGATGACTATGAGAACTACTATCCACCACCACCAAGGTAGGGGAGGTAGCAGGGGTAGAGGTGTTGGGTTATCGATGGTGAAGACTGCATCGGAGTCATCAATCCCCACAAGTTCATAGTCAAAAGCGGCTACACGAATGAGGTAGTTATTTCCATTCGGAACCTCGGTTGTATTCCAAACGAAACTTGTGCCCATGATACCAATCACAAAGGGATACCATGACGCGCCACTATCATTACTATAGAGTAGGTCATAGCCAAGAATGGGATCCTTGTTGGGATCGAATGCTGTCCAGGTGATTGTGATGGTGTTGTTAACCGTTTCGCCACCATTTGGATAATTTAAGGTAACGATTGGTGGTCGATTCTCTGAAAGCCATTGAAAGGCGTTCACTAAGAAGAGATTGTTATCTGCTTCATAGAAATCTGGTACCCCGTCACTATCAGGATCATCAATTGCACTAGGAAAGTTGACATCCGTTATATAGACAACTCGACCTAGTTCGTGTTGTGTTGAAGCAAACACGGCGGCACCATTAGCAATTCCACCATCACTCCAACTACAAGTGCTATCAGTGTCAGAAGTGATTAGGGCTGTACCACTACCAATAGTATCAAAGGCTGTTCCTCGATCAACGTCTATCCGTGAAATTCCTTGCATAATTGGATGGGAAGCAAAGTTAGGCGTTTCATAGATGATTAATGACGTTCCAACATACCAATCATCTGAATCTGTAAGATAACCTGTATTATTTCTGTCGATGCCAAACTGGTTACCGATTGGGTCAACATTAACACCGAACGTTTCCCAATCAGCAATAAGGAACAAACCACCACCTGCAGCAACATAATTCACAATACCAGTGGTTTCGGGGTTTGTGTAGGCACTAGACCCTTCAGTGATTACAAGAATATGTGCTTGGTCGATTAAGCTCGGATAGAAAGTTGTCATCCAATGAATTGTATAGCCATTGCTCGTAAGATAATTTGCCCATTCGAGATAATGGGTATTGATATCATAACCCAAAATTGGGCTATGTGAATTATCAAAGAGTACAATTCGTTCTTTTATTCCGGCAGCAGATAGCCATCGAATATTGTTGATAGCAAATACATCATTACCGCTGTCAAAGTATGTGTTAGTTCCATCTACGTCAACATCCGTAGTATCACTGAGAAAGTTGTAATCCATAACAATGGTTACTCGTCCATTTCCAGATGTAACCAGGGCTGCAGCTAGGGGGATGCCGTCAGCATTGGACCCAAGGCTCCAGTCAGAAGTTCCATCAGTATCTGTTCTAGCTAGCACTATAGCACCACTTGGGAGGCTATCCAGACCGCCTGGGCGATCGAGCTCTACCCTGGATACGTTTAGAGTAATCGAATGGTTCAGTAGGTTAGTATTTCCACCAAGATTGTCATAGACGTTATATGAATCTCCAGCGATGGTGTCATCAGTATCGGTTAGGTAATCAGTATAGCGTGTGAATCCAAACCGGGTTGATACTGGATCGAGCTCCTCACCAAATGACCCATAATCGGTAATGATGAATAGTCCACCACCAGCCAAGACGAAGGCTTCCACGGTATCCGCTTCTGAACTGGAGAACGTCGAAGTTCCTGTGGTGATTACCAGTACATCACAAGCATTGATGAGTGCTGGGCTGAAGCTAGCCATGTTAGTGACAGCAAAGCCTTCTGCAACTAAATCATCTGCAAAGCTACTTAGGGTACCAAAAATCGTACCATACGGGGAATGAGATGCATCAAAGACCACATGCCTGTGAAGCCGAATGGCGTTTCCGAGAATGGTCTCCATGTTTATATCAGAGCTATAATAGTCAAAGCCGATTAAGACGGCATGACCCTTACCTATAACTTTGTGTAACACAATCGGGTAGGTGCCATCATCCACCACAACAGTCTGTTCAGACGTATCAAAATTAATTGTCATACTTGCCGAAGTCCATGAGGCAGCCACGTCTCTTGCAAGTGCGTCACTGGTATTCACTAGATTGATACTCACAGGATACGTAGTAGCGGAGGCGTGAACTGTCATCAGACCGGTTTCGTTGTAAATACGAGCGGTGGGTGCGTACCCCATATCGGGTACAGTTCTGCCATCTGCGCAGATGACGATTCCGCCATCATTCACCCAGTTAGTTAGCGAGGTCGACCAAGCGGCTGCTACTGAAGTCATATTGGCATAAAAGGCGTTCTCCTGCTCAGGGATGAGGAGGATGTCGTGATGAGGCAGTTCTGTGGCTAGATCAGTATAATCGGTAAGATTCGTCCAATAATAGTCTGTTCCAAAGGTAGAATTAATGGCCGCGAACATATGCTCGACTTCTTCTCCAGGACTATTATCTGCGAACTGAGAATAGACAAGGATTGAGATAGGAAGAATTCTGTGCGGCAGTTCTGGCGACGGAAGAGCAGGTCCAACACCTTTAACAACACCGGCCTGAATAGAACCTGAGTGTTGAAGATAGGCTATTGAATTTGATGAAAGAAGTGGAATACAGAGAACCGCTAGTAACACTAAACTCAATATTTTTGAAATTTTCATGTTTGTTTCCTTCCTTCAGCTTCTCCATTAAAGACGTCTCATCACAAAAACAGATGATGAGATCGACCGCATGCAAGCTGAATTAGTAAAATAAAACGAGTAACCGCTATAAAAGGGTTAACAGGAGCTCATGGAACACATTCTTTGGTCTGCAGAAACCCTAGTCCGTGACATATCATTACTTTTGTTCTGACTAATAGCTACTCATTGAAAGCGCAAAGATGTTTCGTCATCTTTAGGCCTCCTTTTAATCTCAACGTTGGCAATGCTAAAATAGAGCCTCCGTTCCCTGTTGTACCAAATCATCATTAACAGGCGGGTTTTTAAGATGTCACCTGAAAATAAACTTCCCATCGAAAGTCAACCGAACGCGTTGCCCGATGAAATTGATCCTGAAAAATATGTGATTGCTACTTACTATTTTGGAGCCCCTATTGGATTACCGATTAAGGACATTTGTGAAATGGCGGCGGTTGAGCAAAGTACTGGCACCTGGGTACTTGTTCCTGGTGAAACGCCACAAATGCGGAAAAAATACGTGGCGAAAGTCATCGGGATATACGAAGGTCCATATCCGGAGTATAGTCAACCGAAAGATGTGACCCATCGACATTACGTCGTCCAGGTAGCGTTTCCTTGGGTGAACTTTGGTCAACAAATTCCCATGCTACTGTCAACTGTTGTCGGAAACATTAGCATGGGTGGGCGAGTCAAGGTCTTAGATCTCCGGTTTCCAAAAAGCTGGTTGAAAGGCTTTCAAGGACCAAAATTTGGCACCAAAGGCGTCTTCAAAATATTAGGAGTTAAAGGACGCCCACTACTCAATAATATGATCAAACCCTGCACGGGCTATACGCCAAAGGTTGGAGCGAAACTCTTGTACGAAGCTGCACGAGGTGGTGCTGATGTCATCAAAGATGATGAGCTTATTGCGGACCCAGTTTTCAACCATATCACTGAACGTCTTCCCCTCTACATGGAAGCTATTGACAAAGCAAATGCCGAGAAAGGCGAAAAAACGCTCTACACGGTGAACATCACAGATCGGATTCCCAAACTCATGGAAAACGCTGAAGCGGCCATTGAACATGGGGCTAACGCTCTTATGGTCAATCATATAGCCGTTGGGTGGAGTGCCGTGCGCCAAGTCACAGACGATCCCAGCATCAACGTTCCCGTCCTCGGACATATGGATATAGCAGGGGCAATGAGTTATTCACCAATCAGTGGCTTATCTACTCAACTGGTTATTGGCAAATTCCCCCGACTCGCAGGGATTGACATTGAGGTCTTTCCAGCTCCGTACGGAAAAGCTCCCTTGCTCAAGCAACGGTATATCGAAATGGCTCGGGTGATGAATTACCCACTCCACCACATTAAACCAACCATGCCAATGCCCAGTGGTGGCATTACTCCAGGCCATGTGCCCATGGTGGTCGAAGATTTAGGCACAGAAATCATGATTGGCACTGGAGGTGGAATTCATGCCTTTCCAGCCGAACATGGGGGGCCTTCTGCGGGTGCCCGGGCGTTCCGACAGGCCATCGATGCTACAGTGCAAGGAATCTCTCTGAAGGATTATGCTGAAGAACATCCGGAATTAAAGGTTGCTTTAGATAAATGGGGTTCTGGAAAAACAGGCTTTGAAATGTAATCCATTTAATTAGCTGCCGGTTCCCATGATTTTTTTATACGTCACTCGACGAGGGTTCTTTAAACCTGGTGATGATGATGAAAGCTTCAAGCATGTTTCTCTTATCGATGCTTATTGTGTCTCAATTTTTTGTATTTCCTTTTGTTCTTCTAGGTCACTCTCATAGAGTGTTTGCTCAGAATGGAGAATTGCAATTTGGTACGAATATCCGTGTAACCGATGGGTCATCGCCTTACACCGATCAAGTGGAACCAACGATGACCATTCTTAGTGATGGTCGCATTCTTATAGGCTGGAAAGAAGCTGAATCTCATAATAGTCCAGGTCGCCGGGTTGGATTTGCATATTCAACAGATGGTGGGGTCTCCTATACACCGAACATTCTCATGACCCGTATGTCCAGCGATAATTACCAATCAGATCCCTGGCTTGTGGCAGATGCAAATGATAATGCATATTTTGTCTGGATTGAATTTAATGACATCATACAGAACTATCCTCCCGAAGGGATTGGTGTTTCTAAAACAACTGATGGTGGGGACACCTGGAATGCTCCCGTTAATGCTGCAGATACTCTAGGATTTGATGACAAGGAAACAGCCTGTATTGATTCCGCTGGGAATCTGTACATCGTTTGGGATCATTTCACCATAAATGAATCCTATATTATCGAAGCTGGCGATCTGCGATTAACCAATTCCACCGATGGGGGTGCTTCGTTCTCTCCTACAATCATTCCAGCTGAGATAGCGGTTCCTTATATTCACTGTTCATCGAATGATACCCTTTTCATCACCTATATCAATGGTACAACTGATGAAGCCAACTACACACAAATTTTTCTAACCCGTTCCGATGACTATGGCGTCACCTGGACACCTAGTATTCTAGTTAATCCCACCTATTCTTTTGTAGACTCGATCACTGTTGTAAATACTGATAGTCAGCAAAATATCTATGTGGCATATAGTGCGGGTGTTAACGTAGATCCTGAGTATTTAGAAATCTATGTCGTAAAATCCACGGATGGTGGGCAAACATGGGGTACTCCAGTGCGAGTCAACGATGTTACTACGGGTATGCAGCGCATGGTAGAAATGTACATCACCGATGATGATGCCATCCATGTTGCTTGGCTAGATTCCCGGTTTAGCGAGTGGAATATCTTTTACAGCTCGTCTATTGATGGCGGTGCCTCCTTCTCAGCAAACGAACGCATCTCAGATGTCGGGTTTTCACAAACATTCGATCGACCTGGGAATTATTTCTGTATGCGCCCAGCTCCTAACGGTGAAATGTGTATCGTCTGGACTGATGGTCGCAACGGGGTCGACCACGATATCTATTTCGCCAGACAAGGACTAGTCCTTGCTCCTGTGTTCCCGATTCCTTTCGAATGGATAATCATTATCGCCATGGCGGTTGTTATTGTAGTAGTCCTTCTACTTGTATGGTATCTCCTAAGAAAGCGGCAAATCTGAATTTATAGCAATGCCCTTGGAATCCTCTCAAAATCCTCTCCACCCCTTTTGATGTGAAACAAAAGAACTCGTCTTTATTAGGGTACCTTTTTTCATATAATAGAGGATTATGGGCTAGTAATTAGTAAGGCTAATTACTGAAACAGTAAAAGACTTAGTAGAATAATGGGTGCCTAACGGTGCAAAACGACTCCCTCTTATTGGAAAAGGTTCGTTCAAAACGAAAAAGCTTGGTGGCCTTTATCACATTAACCGTCTTTGCGTTTTTACTCGTCTTCATCGGAGTTAAAGGCTTCTTAGATCGGGCCTTTATGGAACTCTACTTTGGTCAATTTTTACCGCCTGAATTAATTGCTCTTCTCCCGGCATTCACCTTAGCTCAATTACACGACATCGGTATCCTTCTCGCTTCAATAGGGCTGGTCTTTCTGTACCTACCCATTACCCTAACTCTAGTGATTATCGAGAAATCGGATGAGTCCTCGCCTCATATTTACAGTCGGTTTATCCATTTTCTGTGCTATTCTGATTTCCTAAAGATTCTCGGGTTCTTTGGATTATTTTTGGCAAGCACAGGCGTTTGGTTTTGCATGCATCAAGCTTTCCTCTACCAGGGGGAATATCTCAAAGGCACTTTGCCATCAAACATCTACATCTTTCTCACCTTTGAAATTCCACCCTTATTCCTACACTTAATTGGAAATCTCTTTGTAAATATTGGACTCATTACCATCATTGCGGTTAGCGCCATTAAGGTAATCCTAGGTCTACTAACTCGACAGCGGAGGATAGCATAATGGCGAACATCCGATGGGAACGATGGCGACGCTGGTTTAATCGTATTCGAACGGTTAAGCAGGACTGGATCTTTTATGCGTTAGCTTTTATTCCCCTCTTTCTCATCAGTTTCGCCGTCTGGATATGCCTTGACGAAGCCATCTTTGCTTTACGCTACCGAATCGAAATTCAGTGGTCTCTCTTTCCCTACTTTCGCGTCTTCCCCGACATCTGGCACTTTTTGGGGCTCTTTTTGTTTATTTTAGGCATGATCTTCATGGGGTTCACCTTACTCCTTAATCGAAGCTCCGAACCTGAAACTAAAACAGAGCATGTCCAATGGTTTCGATTAATACGGCAACTCAGACAATGGTTAAGCAAAACTCCAGTTCTAGTGGTTCTCGGTCTAATCGGTCTCGTTAGCCTAGGAGTCGCTATTGGATGTATGTATTTCGCGTTTAATTCTCAAATACTCTGCTCGCTAGTGAGCCCAGGAATTCCTTGTTTCACCAATCTGTTTGGCCTGATTACAATTGAATCCCTTTTCCTACATCAAATTGGCGATGTCTTAGTGGCCATCGGGTTGATCTTCATTTTCCTTGTTATCATTGGTGAACGCAGCGAAGACTAATCTTAATTTCACATCGCAGCTATGAAACCATAGCCTCAATACCCCGTAGACGAAGATAACTCGCCTGCAACCGTAATTCCGCTGCAAGCTGGGTATCTCCACTGTTATCATACATCTTAGCAATTTTTTCCAATGTATCCGCGGCTTTTGAGAAGTCTTCATCACCCAGGCTGGTCTGAACTTGCCATTCAAAACAGGCTAATGCTTGGGTTTCATATTTCCGCGGTGATCGGTTGATTTTTCGGGCTAGCTTTGCGGCTCGCTCAAAGAGCATACCTGCTGCATAATAATTATTTTGGCTCTTCTTTTTTCGTGCTTCGCGGACATAGCTGCGTATTTTCGCAGCATACTCTTCGCTACTCAAGCTCTCCACAACTGGGTTCACAGGCTGAATCGCCTACCCTACCCAGATATATACAGTATAAAACAGGGCATAAGTGTTTCT
>JBHLPR010000009.1:0-63621 GCA_048939245.1 Promethearchaeota archaeon
CTAATTCTGGATAAAAATCGGTATTCGGGGTATTCCCTCATTGCCATGAATGCAGCCGTCCCTTTCCTCTTGTACTTAGGAATCGACGGATTGTTAACTTTTTCCTGGACGTTGCTACTGGCGCAAGTTCAACACATTTTCATGGTCTTCACCGCTATCTTCATCCTAGCTGTAACCTACTATAGTGCCGATGACACCAAAGTCCGCAAACTCATGATAGGCCTTGCGATTGGAATCGTTGCACTCATAATCTTCCTGTTCGTTATTGTTCCCATCATTCTCTTAGATCCCTTGGCGCAAATCATTCTGGAATCCTATTTGCCCCAAATGCTTTGAGCAACCGATTTTTCCAGTCGTTATATGTCGGTTTCCTAATCTTCGAAGACATATTGCTGATTGTAGCTTGTAATGGCAGTTTTTTCAGAATGATGAGGAGTTTTGTGCTTGTTGGAGCGTTGCCACAAGATGAATATTCAAGAAGATTGGTTTTTTTCTAAGTGATAATCCCTTTGGATTGAGTCCTGAGTACTTTATCATTGATTTCAAATAGGAAAACCACTCAGAGATTGTTGGAGGGCTCAGTTTTGCTTCAACCACAAATCGCGATTGTTGGTGGATCGGGCTTGTATTCTATTCTTGAGAAGCCAAAAACCCAATGGATTACAACACCATTTGGTGGATCAGCACCTATTGACTTAGGTGAGATATCGGGAAAACCAGTTGCGTTCTTAAACCGGCATCAATCTCCTGACCAAGGGGCTATTGCATCCCACTCAATACCACCGCATGCTGTTAACTACCGGGCGAACCTGTTGGCGCTTCGTCAACTTGGTGTGCGCTATGTCCTAGTTACCACAGCGGTGGGGAGTCTTCGTGAAAAGTTGCCGCCAGGGCAGCTAATTATACCTCACCAACTTATTGATTTGACTCAGTCTCGAACCTCGACTTTCTACGATGGCACCACCGTGTTTGAGATTGGAGGAAAGACCGTCTCTGGGATCGTTCATATTGATGTGACGAATCCGTTTTGCTCAACTTTAAGGCGGGTCCTTCTAGGTGCTTGTAAGGAACTGCGTTTCCAGGCTGTGGATTCAGCAACATATGCGGCGATGGAGGGGCCTCGGTTTGAAACGGCAGCGGAAATTAAGATGCTGCGCCAGCTTGGCGTTGATATTGTGGGGATGACATTGGCGCCTGAAGCGTTTCTTGCCCGTGAACTTGGGATGTGCTATGCCGCCTGTTCGGTGGTTACGAACTACGCTGCAGGGCTAGTAAAAACTCCAATTACTCATGAAGAAACCCTTCGCACATTTAAGAGCCGTATTGAGCAGGTACAAAATGTGCTTCGCCTCGCTATTCAGAGCCTGCCGCCAACCCAACCTGATTGTAATTGTTACGCGGTATGGGAAAGTGCCACTCAGGGTTGAACTGAGAAGATACAAGCGTTTGTAATTGGTTGAATTATTAGGAAAACTTAATGAATTTTTCAGAGCAAGGTGTTTTTCGGTGTGTTATCTGCCATGAATGATGCATGTCGAAGACATAAGTGCAATTCCTAATCAATGACGTGAAAGAGGATTTGTTTCGCATCATGCTAATGATGTATTCTCGGTGTTCTTTTTTGCTAGTGTACTGTTTCCCCAAATAACAAAAGGGGGCGGGAGATATGGTGTGTGGAATTCAAATAAGGAGACCTTGATTGCGTGGAAGATATTGTCCTTAAGTATTCGACAGTTGATGGCGAAAAGGTGCAAGTTCAACTTCCTCCGGAAAAAACTGATATCGGATTATATGGGCGCGAAATTGTTGAGTTGGACCTCTCATCTATCGATCGACGTACCGAAATTGAAGAGCTAGATTTGCGAAGAAACCAATTGACCAACATTGATCTTGAACCGCTTCAACACTGTCCGAACTTGAAGAATCTGCGGTTAAGTGGAAATCAATTAATCCAACTCGATCTTGGTTCACTTGAGCATTGTAATCGATTACGTAAGCTGGAACTAAGTAATAATCAGCTCGCAGAAATCGATTTGACGGCACTTCAATCCTGTACTAAGCTTCGAGAACTTCATCTCACAGCTAATCGATTTCAGAAAATTGATCTTGCTCCCCTTCACCAGTGCATGGACCTTCAAGAAATTCGGCTTAATTGGAACGCGCTTGTAGAAATTGATTTGACACCAGTAGGGTATTGGAGTCGGCTTGAAGATCTGATTTTGGACCGAAACCAGTTACAGGAAATTGATTTGACACCATTAAAACAGTGCACAGATCTTCGAACTCTCAAATTGGGTGAAAATCAATTGACTTCCATTGATTTGGAGCCGCTTAGAAATTGTCTTAAGCTAGAAATCTTGTATTTATCTGCTAACCCTTTTGAGCAGATTGATTTGTCACCGCTCTTTTCTTGTCCGGTTTTGGGGCTTTTTTCGCTGCATCCGGGTGTTGAGTTGGTGGCGGACGCTTCGCTCAAAGATACTAAACCCATTCCACGGGCAATTCAAGAGTTAATAGACGAGATCAACTGGCAAGAAAAGGAATCTGCCCCAAGGAATAATCAGTGACTTTGTGGTTTTCAAAGGATCTAATGGGACTTTGGTTATTCTTGCTCGTCTTCGTTTTCGTACTCTTCAGACCACCCGATATCGGTTCGTTTGACTCGTTCACCGGAGATTAGCACATATTCACGGTTCTTGCGAGAGCGTGGTCGACGATGCAAATCCCGCATAACCCGTCCGTCAGTTTGTTTGTCATTATTTGTTTCTTCGCTCAAATTTTATCAGCTCCTGTATTGTATGAGGTATGAATTGAGAGCCAGTCTCGGCGTCCTATTTTGACTACACATAATCGTTCAGCATAGAGTGGGATAGCCGAGATTGGATTAGGTTGATTTGTAGTTTATTCCACCACAACGTTTGTGGCTTTTTGCCCGCGGTCACCGTCTTCGATTTTGAAGCTGACCTTGTCGCCTTCTTTAAGCAGGTAAGCGCCTTCGACTTCGCTACCGTGCACGAATACGTCGGTGCCGGTTTTACGTTCGATGAAACCGTAGTTACGATCGGGATTAAACCATTTGACTGTGCCTTTTACCATAGTGTTCACCTCGATTTGCTTGAGTTGAGATGGGGTTATCTCTCAGGGATAGGTGGCTGTGTCACGCAACCGTACTGTTCCGTAGAATGTAATTCGGGGGAATAGCTGCCTAGCATGATAAGCTAAAGTTCTTCATAAAACGAAACTAAATCCTATTTGCTAACAACAAGAGGGAAGCTCGAGAGTGTTTATAGGTGTTGCCCCTCCTTGCATGTAGCAGTATTTTTACTTATGATTGAGGCTTCAAGTGGTTTTAGGGTACGTTATATGTTTACATGAATGACTATCGAAGACATACATGCCTGGAATCTTTCAAATGCTGTGAAAGATAATTTTCAAGCTATTCAATGAATTTTCTTCATATCGAAACTCTTGCTTTGTTTTTAAGGAGAGAACACGCATAGGAGTGTTTCTCCTTTAACAACGACGCTGGAGTTGAAAATAAATGGCTGAAGAATATGGGATGATAACGCGAATTACGTTCATCATCCATATAATCATTGGACTCATTTTTGGAATTAGTTTCTTGGTCATCCCTGACATCATGTTACCGTTGTTTGGGATGGCTTTTGTTGATCCCACTGTGCGAATGTTTGGTGCTATCATCATCGGTTTCACCGTTACATCAATCTTAGGCCTAATGACACGCGAGGTCGTCCGTGTGAAGATCATCATTCAAGCGGAGCTCATCTGGCTGATCTTGGGTATTATCGCTGGTGCTGTGCACTTAGTCATTCCTCCCTTATTGTCTCTGACCTTTGCTGGCGCTGCCATTGGTTCTCTAGTGATACTATTCATTCTGTTCCTCCTATCTTACTTCATGGAAATCAGATGATAATAGCTCGACCTCAATATCATTGAAACTAGTCTGTCGGGATCGGAATCCCCACAGACTTCTTCTCTTTTTAGCTAACATAGACATCTCAACGTGTTGAGAAAGCAAAGATTGTTACGTTTTTTTGATGATTTTCAGCTCCGAGCAAGCAGTTGTTCCGACGATTATGTGTCAGTTTTTTGTTTCGAAGACGTTTATGCAATTCTAAGTATATAATGTGAGAGATGATTTGTTTCTCGTCGTTCACTTAGTTGATATCATTGGATTTTTCCTCGGCTCTTATCAGGTATTTGCAAACGTATAGAAAATTAGTATACTATTTCAGATAGTTATAGAAGAATTGATTCATGGTTTGTGAATTGAGGAGGTAAATGTGTTAATGATGCCAATTGGACCATTGATGATTGAACACAGGTTGATTGAACGGATGATTGGGTTAATGAGAGAGGAATTGGAACGGATTCGAGATACGGCGCGTGTGAATTCACGATTCATTGATACGGCAGTAGATTTTCTGAGGACCTATGCGGACAGGACTCATCATGGGAAGGAGGAGGATATTCTGTTTCGTGAGCTGTCAAAGAAATCGTTGACAGATAAGCACCAGAAAATTATGGGCGAACTGGTCGAGGAGCATGGAATTGCCCGGAAGACGGTGGGCCGTTTAATTGAAGCGAATACGAAATACATGCAAGGCCATAACACCTCAGTCGATGAGATACTTCGCCTTCTTGAGAAACTCGTTAATTTTTACCCTGAACATATCCGGAAGGAGGATAAGGATTTCTTCATTCCGTGTATGAAATATTTTTCTCAACAGGAACAGCAGGACATGCTAGAGGAATTCTGGGCATTTGATCGGAAGATGATTCATGAAAAGTACAAGAAAGTTGTTGATACTCTTACACTAAAATGAAGAGATAAAAATCTAAGATTTCAAGATGTTCCCGTCCGCTCGTCAATCTGGTGGCTTTTAGGGTTCGAGCAAGCCGTTTTCCATGCTGTTATTTGCGCTTCTATTGAATTTCGAAGACATACATGCAGTTTCTTTCGAATGAAGTGAAAGATGATTTGCTTCACATCATTCGCAAACCGATTTATGCACAAAAAACTGATTTCTCTTAAGAAGAAAGAATTATCTAGCTACCACTCCGCGGACGAAGAACCCTAAGGGAATAAAACAGACCAACCCCATGATGAAGATCAAGATAATATCGACTAGAACGAACGGTGCACCCGTGAAAATCGGCTGGAGCAGGAGAAACATGATCAAGCCGATGAATAACATACTCGCCACAAAGAGTAATCCCAATCCGCTGACATAGCCGAGAGAACTTCGCCGAAGCATTAAGCCTCCGCCAGCAATAAAGAGGATTGAGATAACTATGTCGGCAATCGACACACCAATTTCAGAAATAGGATGCAACATCGGATTTATGATTGTCCCGGCAATCACGCCAATTGCTCTGAAGATAAACAAGACGCCGAACCCAACCAGAACCAAACCGGCGATTCGTACTGGCACCCCTTTGGACAGCTGCTCGTGAATGGTTTTCTGATCAATGCTTTTCAAGAGCGTGAAAGTGCAGTATGTGCTCAGCAGAACGAGTACCACATATGATACAGTGAACACACTGAAAGGTATCCCGAAAATATAGGCGATGTAATTGTAGAGAATGTATAGCAGCGCGCCTGGCCAGAAAAGTAGACCCACCAGCTTCTCACTTTTCGTGAGCCACAGTGCAACAAGCAAGACTGGCACTCCTAGGAAGAGATTGACCACATCATTGGCAACAAACATTTGGAGAAGTTCTTCTGTTGGGTAGAGGGTGGAAGGCCAAAGCAAACCACCGAGGGACACAGCAGCCATGAGGATGACGCTGACGAGGGTGAGCACAAAAGTAAATGTTAGATCACGCTTCACTGGAAGGTTACGAAGGTGAAGTGCGAGCGCCACCCAATTTTTTGTTTCTGGGACTTGAACCTCCATTGGAGTCGAATCAGCCATTTCGTTCACCTCATTTATTCCATATAAAATAAATGAACATTCACTTATTTATAAATCTTCCTCCCCCGAAACAAATCTTAATAAATGAATGCTTATTCACCTCTCAATATGAGAACTCGGGACCAGGCGAAATATGACGCGATTGTAAAGGCATCTATCCAGCTGGTCAATACACTCGGATTTGATGGCATCTCGATTTCCAAGATAGCGAAGAAAGCCAAAGTGTCACCAGCGACGATCTATATCTATTTTGAGAACAAAGCGGACCTATTTACCAAGCTCTATATCGATATTCGAAAGAAAACGCATCGAGGTCTCATTCAGGGAGTGCGGGATGAGATGACGATTGAACAAACATTCAAGACTATCTGGTATAACTCCTTCTTCTATCATCTCAAGCATCCTGAATATATTGTTTTTCGGGAACAGTTTGAACAGACATCGATGATGAAGAACGTCAGGGAGAATGAATTCGAGTCCTATAAATATGTCAGAAATCTCCTCCAGCGTGGCATTGACGAGAAGACCATTAAAAACCACCCATTACCCATTCTTACAGCTTTTGCCTTTATCCCTGTAATCACCCTCATCAAATATCATCGAAGTGGTATAATCAAGATGGATGAAGCCCAGATTCAGCAAGCATCTGAAATCGCATGGAATGCCATTAGTAGCTAACATATTGCACAAATCAACATAACCAATTAACGGGGGGAAAACCCTGGTTCAATCTGCAACAAATGCCTTTCAAAAATTGAGTTGCTTGTCTTTTCTCGAATTATATGCTCATAAGATTCTTTTTGAAGACTTAAATTCCATTTTCATTAGGCTTTTGGCTACTTAGAGAAATGCATTTCATTGTAGACTGATTTGCTGTGAGGTAACATCTAGTTAGCACCTAAATATTGTGTTAGCCGATTAAGAACGATTTAAATATCAACAGCAAGCATAGGAAGCCTTTGGGAAGGTTTCGCATCTTTTTACCAAGAGGCGAACTATTTCCTATAGGAGGTAACATGGATTTGAAAAGATCCTACATTATAGCAATTGTGTTAGTAGTTATCATTGTTGGAGGTGCAGCTGGCGTCTACTTCTTCATGAGGCCGCCACCAATAACTAACCTAATCGTCATGGGAACTACTGACTCAATAGAGACGGTCCTCGATCCCGCTAGAGCTTACGACTACTTTGCCTGGTCGATAATTGGTTCTCTCAGTTCAGGGTTAGTCGATATTGAACCCGGTTCTCAAGCAGAACCAGGCGATATCATACCTGGATTGGCAACGAGTTGGACAACGAGTGGCGCTGGATCCATATATGACTTCACTCTGAGAGAAGGCGTAACCTTCGCAGATGGATTACCATTTAACGCATCAATCGTCAAATACACGTTCGATAGATCCTGCAACCTTACAGGTGAAGGGCTCTATGAACCTGAAGGATTTCAGCTTGGCATCGGCTTGGCTGACATTATTGAGAATGTGACAATATTGGGCGAATATTCTGTAAGGTTTTACTTGTATTTCCCCTGGGCTCCATTCTTACAAACAATGGCAGCACAAGGTTGTTTCATGGTACATCCAACGTATGCACCAATGAGTGAATTGGCTAATTACACTGAAGGTAATGCCCGTGCAAGCCATGCATGTGGTCTTGGTCCATATCTTCTCCAAAGTTGGAGTCGTGTCGGCGGGTCAGATGAAGAGATGGTATTTGTCAAGAACCCCGACTACTGGGATGCTGCCAGTGGGCTGCCAAAGACTGACACATTCATCATTAAATTCTATGAAAGCGACACCGCCCTTGCAACAGCAATGTCAGCTGGTGAAGTTGACGTAGCATACAGACAGCTCAGTGCAGCTCAAATCAATGCTTTTCGGGCGAATCCAGCAGTGCGAGTTTGGGAGGTAGCAGGTCCATTTATTCAGTATCTGTGCTTCCAACAGAGAACGTATCCTTACAACGAAACTCTGATTCGGCAAGGAATAGCTGCCGCGTTGAACCGGACAAACTTGGTTGAGACAGTGTTCATTGGCACTGCGCAGCCTTTGTATAGTATTATCCCTGAAGGGATGGCTTACCATAAGCCAACCTTTGAGGTACATGGCAGCGCAAACTACACTTACACTCAAACTGTTTTTGATCTCTTTGGCTACAATGCAACCAACAAACTGGTAGTCGAGTTATACTACGAGAGTTCAGGTCACTACCCACAAAGTGCAGAACAAGCAGCCTTTTTCAAGATAAATCTAGAGGCAAGCGGTGTAATGACTGTTAACCTAAATGCCCTCGAATGGGCAAGTTACAGAACTGCAAGAAGTGCTGGTTCAATGCCTGTCTACATATATGGATGGTACCCAGATTACATTGATCCTGATAACTATGCTTTCTTGCCATTTGCTACTTGGCTCAACATGGGATACAATAGTACATATCCAGCAGGTGGAGTGGCGCAATACAACCTGTGGGTTTGGGGTCGTAGTAATACCACTGATACAGGAAGACGGACCTCATATCACGCTCTACAAGATCTCCAAGCTCAAGAGTGCTCAGTGATTCCATTGTATCAGGGTGGTGCATATGCGGTGAGCAAACTCACCATCCATGGCATTATCTTAGATATCACAATTAACTTCCGACACTGGCTCCTCTATTGGGGAGAAGAAGCGACCACTGGCCCGTTTTTAGTATTTCAAACCAACGTAATAGTGTCATCAGGCAACAAACAATTCAAGATTTAGGTACCAACCGTAAGCCTAAACTATGACTTGATTGGAACTGATGACACCCACATTTTCTTTGGTAAAAAGGTGAGAATCGGGTGTCCCTAAGATCGTATATAGTCAGCCGTATCCTTATGACGATTCCAATGATTTTGCTACTTCTCACACTCGTATTCTTCGTTGTCCGAGTTATGCCTGGTGATCCAGCACTATTGCATTTTGAGCGGCGAGTAGATCCCGCAGCTCTTGCTGAATTTCGGAGGCGTTTAGGATTAGATCTTCCCATTTTAGTCCAGTATATCAACTATCTAGGTGGGCTCCTTGTTGGTAATTTTGGGATATCGATGCAAGACTATTCCCCCATTTCCCAACATATTGCTGCAAGGTTTCCTGCAACACTCGAGTTAACCATTTTTTCCTTGTTGTTTGCGGTCTTAGTTGGAATTGCCCTTGGAGTAACATCCTCGAAGAGATACGATTCTACTACGGATCATTCAATCAGACTTTTCGGTATTATAACCTATGCCATCCCCGTGTTTTTCTTGGGTATGGTCTTTCAGCTTGTATTTGCAGTATGGCTACATGTCTTACCGTCTGGGACAAGATTTGATCCACATTATGTTGCACCGCCAAGAATAACGGGTCTCTACACAATTGACAGCCTGTTAACTGGTAATTTATGGGCATTTATGGTTTCCATTCGATACCTGATACTTCCTAGTGTTACTTTGGGACTCGTGCTTTGTGGAATTTTCATTCGTTTGACCCGAACTAACATGCTTGAAACACTTCGAAAGGATTTCGTAGTTGCAGCAGAAGCCAGAGGCCTTTCAGACTCCAGAATCACTTATCGTTATGCGCTCAGGAATGCATTTCTCCCAATCTTGACAATGATTGGTCTACAATTTGCAGTTCTTCTTGCCGGTGCTATTCTGACTGAGACTACATTCAGTTGGCCAGGTCTAGGAACCTATTTAGTCGATCGAATTGCTCATCGAGACTACACAGCTATTCAGGGCACCGTAGTGTTCTTTGGGATTCTTGTGGCTGCTGTAACATTGATAGTCGACGTTTTATATGCAATCCTTGATCCGCGAATAAGACTCTAAGAGCTGGTAAAGATGGGAAACACCAAAACAATTAGTGGTGTCTTTATTTACTTGAGACTTATTGAAGAACCCTTCCGCAATCGGTCGAAACTTTGGTGGATTGTGCTGGGCGTAATAATGGGATGTACACTGGCTTTAGTTTCCAGCCTTATTATATTAGCTGCGAGGTCCAATAGCGGTCTAGGAATCCCAGTTGTTGTGGGAACTATCTTTTTTGCAGTGTCAATGCTAGTCACCGATTTCTTACGGACTCTCTTGGTTCGCCAGGGAACCTTGTCAACAAGAATGGGAACGTTGTTTGTGATTGGTGTTTATTGCCTATTTGGAATCATCACAATTCCTGTTAGCATCTTTATTCTTCCTTTAGCATGGTTTGATCTTTGGACAGTATTTGTAATGGGCGGTGCTATTCTTGGAATTTTGCTACTCTTTCTCTACCATGGATATTCTATGTTGAAAGAAAGGGGTTCCCCTGGATTTTTGGCTATCTCAGGATTGTTGATGGTGCTTGCTATCATCTATATGACCGTTGTTGCGTATTGGATCGTCCCCTATGACCCCTTCACGATCAATGTTGGACCAATACTTTTTCCTCCGAGCCCTGGTTATCCTCTAGGAACTACTTCGCTGGGACAGGACTTACTTAGTAGAACCATTGCTGGCGGTGCCATCATGTTACAAGTGGCATTTATTTCGGTGGTGGTTTGTTTCTTTGTTGGAGTTCCATTGGGGCTAATCGCCTCATATAGGGGAGGAATTTTTGATCGTGTACTATCACTTGTCATGGATAGTATCTTTGCATTCCCCGGTCTGGTTCTGGCCATCGCCATTGCAGCAATGCTCGGGCCAGGTGTTGTTAACATGGCTTTTGCAATTGCCGTCGTTTACGTCCCCTCTTACTTTAGAGTGCTCCGGAGCCAAGTTCTTACTATCAAAGAACTCCCTTACGTCGAAGCAGCTAAAGTCATGGGTGCTAGAGACAGAGACATCATGTTCAGATATATTCTGCCTAATGCCATAGCCTCAGTCGTTGTTGTGATGTCCATTAACTTTGCAGATGCAGTTCTCACTGCTGCGGGGTTGACATTTGTGGGTTTGGGACTTCCGATTGATATTGCTGATTGGGGATGGGACCTGACCTTTGGCTGGCATCAACTAATAACTGGCGCGTGGTGGGTTATCACATTCCCTGGCCTTATGATCGTCTTACTTGCGCTAGGATTCACCCTGGTTGGTGAAGGATTAAATGAAATACTAACACCGATGCTTAAGGACTAGATGGAAATGCGTGCCCTTCTCGAAATTCGTAATTTGACTGTTGAATATAAAACGCGTTTAGGCACCGCCAGGGCAGTGGATAATGTTTCCTTAACTCTTGAGGAAAACAAAACCCTTGGTCTTGCAGGTGAATCAGGCTGTGGAAAATCAACTTTGGGTAGATCAATTATACGTCTTGTTTCTCATCCTGGTCGCATACTTGAAGGTGAAATTCTACTCAATCTTGATGAGGACGTGCCTTATGAGGAGGGAGTTGTTAAGAAAGGACAAATCGATCTAATGCAGCTTAATAATGAGCAGATGAGAGCACTTCGAGGTAGAAAGCTCGCATACATCTTTCAAGACCCTATGACCTCCCTAAATCCTATGATTAGAATTGGTCAGCATTTTGTGGAAATACAACAAACGCACAACCCAGATATTTCTACTGAAGATGCTCAGAAGGCTGCAAGGGATCTTCTTGAAGAATTAGACATTCTTCCTGAACGTGTTTTAGATTACCCGCACCAGTTCAGTGGAGGTATGCGCCAACGCGTTATGATTGGTTTAGGAATTGCTTTGACACCACAACTGCTGATAGCTGATGAGCCGACCACCTCCCTCGATGTGATTGTGGAGGCACAGATTCTGAAGCTAATTGCAGGTCTCAAGAAAGAGTTCAATCTGAGTATGATGTTAATTACACATAATCTGGGAGTATTGGCTCAGACAGCTGATAGTATCGCCATCATGTATACTGGCAGAATTATGGAAGTGGCTCCGACTGAGGCATTGTTCAAGTCTCCTCAGCATCCATATACAAAAGCTCTACTGCAATCAGTTCCTGATGTAACAAAACCGGATAAAAAGCTCGCCTGGATTCCTGGAACACCACCCAGTCTTACTGAGCCTTTTCCGGGTTGCATGTTTAGACCGCGATGTCCGTATGCGATGGAAATTTGTGAAGTAGAACCGCCTCCGCTGAAAAAGAGTGAGTCGGGAGGAATCGTCGCATGCTATCTCTATGAGGGGGCGTAATTATGTCTTTACTTGAAGTTAAGAATATCGTGAAGTATTTCCCGGTCCAGAAGGGCTTTCTTGATACTCTTCTAACCAAGCAAAAAGAATTTGTCAAAGCAGTAGACGACGTTTCCTTTGAAATCGAAGAGGGGGAAGTTTTCGGCCTTGCAGGAGAGAGTGGCTCAGGGAAGACAACTATGGGGAGACTTGTTGTGCGATTACTAGATCCCACAGCTGGGCAAATTTTCTTTGATGGCAAAGACATTGCTAAGATTCGCGGAAAAGAACTACGATTATTAAAGCGGAGACTTCAGTTCACCTTTCAAGATCCTTCATCATCACTAAACCCGCGATTGAAGATTGGAGACGCAATTGCTGATGCGCTGAGGTTCCAAGGGATTGGAACACGGAGTGAACAGAAGCAGCGAGCAATGAAGATTCTAGAACGAGTAGGTCTTTCCCCAGCTAGCTCCTTTTATGATAGGCTTCCTCATCAACTCAGTGGCGGTCAAAAGCAGAGAGTTGTGTTTGGGAGAGCTATCATTCTCGAACCAGAATTTGTCGTCACCGACGAACCGGTTGCGATGGTCGATGTTTCAGTTAGAGCTCAGATTCTGGAGCTCATGAAAGACTTGCAGAAGGAATACAGCCTGACTTATCTTTTTATCTCCCATGATCTTGCCACTGCACGGCATGTCTGTGACCGGATTGGCATTATGTATCTGGGGAAGATTGTAGAGATTGCTGATATAGACCAAATCTATGAGGATTCACTTCATCCTTATGCTGTTGGTTTGATGGCTGCAATACCTGTGCCAGATCCTAAGGTAGAGAAGGGAGAGACAATTCCCAAGGGCGAAATTCCCAGTCCAATTAATCCACCACCGGGATGCAATTTTCATCCACGATGTCCTAGAGCTTTTGAACCATGCCCGGTGGAAGAACCCGAGCTTCGTGAAGTTAAGAAGAACCATTGGGTAGCCTGTCATCTATATGATTAATCCCTGTATTACCCTCCCCCCTCCGGATCACATTCCTATATTTGCAGATAAGACACTCCAGCTCTTTTCATTTCAGTTGATGGTTTTGTCTCACCAAGTAGGTTGAAGTCAATAATGCTAATTATCACTTGATATCAGCCATCCTGATGAATTTCGAAGACATACTTGCGTAGGATCTTTCAAGTGATGTGAAAGATAGATTTGTTTCACATCGTTTACTATCCTTTGAGTTTCGAAAAAAAAGAAAAAAGGAAGTAATGCCGTGGCAGACATCACTTCAAGGAGACCGTGTTTTTAGGTTGTTTTGAACCCATAGAGTGGTAAGGCTTCTTCAGGGGTCCATACTGGTTCTATGCGCATTTTGTAGCCTTTGATCGGGATGAATTTGGCCATGACCTGGTTTAAATAGGCGAGACCTTCTTTGGCCTTGGCATCATTGATTTCATAGAACGTGTACGTTTTGATGTCATCTGCAGCAGAAATGAATTGGTATAAATGTTTGACAAATTTGGGTCGTTGAGGTAATTCTCATAAGAATACCTTGACAACCTCCTTAACCATGTGTGGGGGAAACTGGTTAGTTAGCATGACGTGCATGCAGTTATGACCTCCAACTTTTACTTGAGGATCTATAGATTACTCCCTATAGACTCCCCTAATTGGATGCTTTCAAAGCCAATTTTATAAAAAGGATAAGTTACTTGTTTACGTTGGTATTGCTGCAGTTTTATTTTCAAGATGTTGTTCGCCACCTTATAGGAAGTCGAAGACGTATATGCGATTTGTTACTATTAGCTCGAAAGATATGATTAGTTCCGCATCATTAGTATTCCTTGAATCATCATCGAGAATTCCTTTTTATTTCAAGATAACAAAGGGTTAGTATATTGGACCTCGAAGGCTGGTGGAGTTACCTGTATTGAATAATTCTTCGTCTGTAGATGAGTTGAAGCCGAAGACCTGGGGTGGGTTCTGGGATATCTTTGGTGAGGTTCTTGTTGACCTGCTAGACATTCAGGAGGGGCAGCGGGTTTTAGATATTGGCACTGGCGGGGGTTCCGTGCTCTATCCCCTGTCGAAAAAAGTTGGTGCATCGGGACGTGTCATTGGCGTCGAAACATGCTATCATTGTGTGGAAAATACCAATGCGGAAATCAAGCGGTGCAAGATTTGCAATTCCGTGGTGCGCTATATGGATGCTCGTGAAGCGGATTTCGAGGAGCACTCGTTTGATTGCATTACGGCAGGATTCATTGGGTGGGATAATTACTTTGACTTTAAGACGCTTGAGTATAAGAAACCCGACGACCTGATGGAGGCAATTTGTAGGTTTCTCAAACCGAAAGGGAAGTTTGGTATGAGTACGTGGCTCCTGCAGGAGGATCTGGATTGGATGTATGAGTTTCTCTCAGTGCAGTCCATTGAGTGTAAACGCAATTATCATCTTGAGAATGAGAAGGGATGGGAAAAAATCCTATCAATAGCGGGATTCCAGAAAATACGAAGCCGCACCCATCAGGCTTCATTTACTTATGATACCTTTGATTTCTGGTGGAAAGAGATGATGGACTATGAGTGGCCTGTTACAGGCAACAACAGTGAGGTGGTTACTGATTCCATAAAGGCAGCAGCGTTTGACTCATTACAAGGTCGGTTGACGGAGACTGGCGGAATCCCCTTCAGGCGAGATGCACTCTTTGTGACGGCAATCCGACCGGACAATACACCGAGTTCTTGACTAGTGGGGGAGGTAGTTGTTCTGGACATCGTAGGTAATTCATCGATAGGTTCGAAAACACTATTGCGATTCTGGAGTATGATTCGTGCCAGGTTATCTCATGGATTTGGAGCCGTTTCGTGTCAATGGGTTTTGGTTCTGCGAGGTCTCCCAATAGGGCAGGCATCAATACAGATTATGCATTCGATGTAACTATTGGGTGTTGGTCGTTGAGTGAGTTTCTTTTCGACGTCTCGCACTTCCTTGGAGACATCTTGGGCTTGTGGTTGTTCGGCTGCATATGTTAGGCAGCGGGTAATTTTGATTTTGTATGGTTCTAAGGCCTTGGTGGGACAGGCTTTGAGGCATTTCTCACAGTCACCACACAGGTCATCTGTGAAAGGGTCATCAGTGGTTAGCTCGGCATCTGTGAGTATGGCAATTAATCGGATCCGCGGACCGTAGGTTGGATTTATCAAAAGAGTATTTTTCCCCTGACTGCCCATTCCACATCTCACTGCAGACGTTTTGAGCGGAATTGATAGAGTGAGGCATGTTTCATGCCCCCGCTTGGTCAGGTATTCAACGATTGTCCAGGCTTTATTTTTTAAGATTTCATAATACAGTTGATAACGTTCCAAAGACACCTCGGGTGTTCGCTTGTCGCGATCTCGAAGATAGGTTGAATCGACGGCGATATTGAGAGATTTGTCCCACGCGTAGTACCCCAACACCATCACGGATTTTACGTTTGGTAACACCTCTTCTGGTGTTCGCAGATTTTGAACGGTGTGGACCCAGCCATGTGGTAGACCGTGCAGCTTTTCTGGAGTAGTAATGCCCACAGTAACAAACCCCGCATCCATTGCTCGTTTCTTAAGCTCATCTGTCAGCGTCATTTTCAGCATCCTTCCAATATTCACTGTTCAGGTATTTAGTAAGTTAGTGTACAGATTCTGTAAAATGATTCTTACAGACTAAAACTGTGCGTTGATGGTATTTTGCATTAACCAAGCGGTTTCTCCAGTTGATTTATGCCAGTTAATTTAGTTTCAAAGACACAAATGCCTTATCTCGAACTAACGATGTGAAAGATGATTTGTTTCACATCATACTGTTTCGGGTGGGTAACCAATATTCTAGCCAATGAGTGGCATGATCGTGTACTTCACCTGTTGGAGTCCTCGTATGGCTCGGATTCGGCTAATGAACTCGGTTACATCTTTGGCTTCTCCCTCAGCAATGAATACCTCTAGGCAATAGGTTTCACCAAGGTGTAAGTGCATATTACCAGATACAATATGGCTGTGGGCATGACGAAGGCGTGTTAATCGTTCATCGACTCCTGGCAGCTCGTGAGCGGAGATGGCGGTGATGGTGGCTGTCACTCGTCCTCCTTCAAATTGTTGGAGTTCAAATTCTGAAAGCGCAGTGCGAACCGCATCCCGAATCGCCTCTGACCGACTGGAATACCCCCGTTCCTTCATGAAGTGGTCCAATTGTTTCAGTAGTTGGGCGGTTAATGATATGCTAATAATAGGCATACAATCACATTATTAATTCAAGGGTCTATTTTTAATAAATATTATTAAGAATCGCCATTTGAATTAGCACTATCTTAATAGATGCAATGACTATCAGGTGATTATTGACAAGGCGAATTATGGTCTGGGGATACCCCAAGTGCAGGACGAGTATACCGAGAATGGGAATAGTTGCACCGTGTGCGAAGTTGACTTCGAAAATGCTATTCGCCGACCTGCCTTTTGGCAGGATTACAGGGTGCTCATCATTCTTGCTTCGACGACGTTGTTCGTCTTAGGGCTTACCGTTGATTTCTTCCTGCACCTGCCGTTCATGGCTCTTACTCTTTACCTCTTTGCGGTGTGCATCGCCGGATATTCCATTGTAATTGCAGGCATCAAAGGACTGGTCTTCCGTCGGCGGCTGAATATTGCCTTTCTGATGACCATTGCGGCGATGGCCAGTTTTCTCATTGGACATGCCGCGGAAGGTGCCGCTGTTATGGTTCTGTACTTTATTGCTGAATTTCTGGAAAGTAAGGCGAAGGAGAATGCCCAGCGATCCGTCGCGTCATTGATGAAGCTGGCTCCGGAAACGGCGACAGTAAAACATGATGGCGAAGAATTGCAGGTTCATGTACATGAGGTACACCTTGCTGAACTCGTGGTGGTCCGGCCTGGTGAAAAAATTCCGCTAGATGGGATTGTTCTCCGTGGGACATCGAGCGTTAATCAAGCCCCCATCACAGGTGAATCCCTTCCAGTGGTTAAGACCGTCAATGATGAGGTGTACGCTGGGACCATCAACAATGAAGGGTACCTCGAAATTCAAGTTACACGATTATCCGATGAAACGGTGCTTGCAAGGATTTTAGCCATGGTGGAAGAGGCACAACAATCCAAGTCTCCTACGGAGCAATTTGTTGACAAGTTTGCGAAATACTACACGCCGTCCGTCGTTCTGGTTGCAGTGTTCGTTGCGATAATTCCGCCCTTTGTGTTGGGCGTTCCTTGGATTGACTGGATTTATCGGGCGCTAGCCTTACTAGTCATTTCCTGTCCTTGTGCTCTAGCCATTGCGACGCCAGTTGCCATGGTGTCGACATTGACGAGTGCTACGAAGCAGGGCGTGCTGATTAAAGGGAGTCGTTACATCGACGGGTTGGGTAATGTTAAGGTAGTTGCCTTTGATAAGACCGGCACCTTGACATCGGGGCAATTGGCGGTGACCGACATTATTCCTTTTGGGGAATCCGCCTACTCGGTTGTCCGGGTGGCAGCGTCAATTGAGAACTTCTCGCAGCACCCCATTAGCAAGGCGATTGTGGCGAAGGCTTTGAATCCCGGATTACAATTGAACGCCGTGGATGATTTCACAGCCATTAATGGGCAAGGCGTCTCTGGCAGAATCGATAACAAAGAATTTTTTGTTGGAAGTGAACGATTGTTCACTGAATTAGCTATCTCATATCCTAAGGATCAAGTTCGGCGTCTAGAGGAAGAAGGAAAAACCGTTATCCTGGTTGGTGATTCAGCACGAGCGATTGGAGCAATAGCCATTCAAGATACGATTCGCCCCACTAGTGTGAGGACTATCGAGACATTGAAACAAATGGGGATTAAAACCGTCATGGTGACCGGCGATAATAGATACACAGCTGCATTTATCGCAAAGCAAATTGGCATCGATGAATTTCATGCAAATTTGATGCCTGATGATAAAGTCAAGATTCTCAAAGAATTGCAGCAACAATATGGTGCCATCGCCATGGTGGGAGATGGAGTAAACGATGCCCCCTCGCTAGCCACGGCTGATGTGGGCATTGCAATGGGAGCAATTGGGAGTGACGCTGCTATCGAAACCGCCGACATCACATTAATGCACGATGACCTCGCAAAATTGCCTTATCTGTTTGAATTAAGCCGAAAAACGCGAAGTATTGTTCGTCAAAACATCGGAGTCGCATTAATTGTCAAATTCAGCTTGGCTGCTTTGGTCTTTCCGGGCTTAGTCACCCTGTGGTTAGCCGTAGCCATCGGAGATATGGGCTTATCGTTGGCAGTTATACTTAACGCGATGCGACTTTCCCGAGTAAGATCTTAATGAACCATTTGGATAAGAAATACTCAACGGAATGACAGAGCCTTTTAATTTCTCAGGCGTTATCCGCTATTCCCTTAATCTTCGAAGACATACCTGCCACATCATGTTACAAATCTGCGCTGCTCCTTCGGTGTCGAGGATATGGGTTTTAGTTATTTTGCGTTCTGTTTGTAGCGTTGTCGGATTTTTGGTATGGTGTGTGTGGCAATTGTTTCAAACTTGGGGATTTGGTCGTCGACGAAGGGGTATCCGAGGATGATTGTGGTGATGCCGGCGTGGATACATTTGTCTACAGCGTTCTGGAAGGCTTCGGCGGAATCATAGATTGAAATTGATCCGAGATTTCGGAGCTCGACTGGATCACAGAGGATATAGGAGCGGCGGATGGTGTGGGGGTCACGTCCGATGGTGTTGCAGTGGACGTCGATTTGTTGGTTTCTTCGAGTCAATTCTGCAATGGCGCCATCTGTGATACCACCAATGCAGTTCCACATATCTGCGTAGCGTGCGGTGAGTTTGAGCATACGGGGGCCGTAGGCACCGATAGTGATGGGTGGGCGGGGCTGCTGGATAGGGCGCGGGTGCATCTGGGCCTTCTCGATATGGTAGTATTGGCCAGGGTAGGTGGTAGTGGGCTGACAGAGTAGGGCATCAACGATTTCGAGGTATTCGCGGAATCGTTCAAATCGTTCCTTGCGGGGCCAGGGGTCAAGCCCGGTCATTTTGATGCCGATATCGGTGGAACTCCCGGTGCCAAGGCCGAGTTCTAATCGTCCCTTGGAGAGATGGTCGACGGTCAGGGCTTGGCGGGCGAGCCAAGCAGGGTTGCGCCAGGTGATGGCGGTGACTAGGGTACCGATGCGAATGCGCGAAGTCTGGGCGGCCATGGCGGCAAGGGTGGTCCAGGCTTCAAAGAAGGGCATATCGGCATAAGCGGGATAGGGAACGGTGAAATGATCGGCAACCCAGAGACTTTCGAACCCAGCGGATTCAATGAATTTCCAACGATTCACCAGCGTGTCCCACGGGGCGTTTTGGGTGGTGATTACACCGAAGGTAAGCGGATGAGAGGTTTGCGTCATAAAACCAGCCAAAGATATTATGAACGCTTCGTATTTTAATCATGAGAGACCGGTTTTTCACGGAATTATGTACAAGTCATCCAGAATTCGAAGACCTATTTGAAATGTTTACACCTTTAGAGAATCAGTTTACCGCTGCTTTTATTCCAAGAATAATGTATTCCCAGTGAGAGTGAGTACTAACCCTCAGACCTTCAAACAGCATGAAGCATATATAGGGACCTCAAGTCTAGACCATCGGACCAGTGATGGGCATGAGTAAAAAATCTCCACCAGAAGGGTTCCTTGACTATTCGGAATGTCTAGTGAGCCTCGGTACGGACCCAGAAGGGCTGAAACCTGAAGAGGCGAAACAGAAGCTCTTGGAATACGGACGTAACGAACTCACAATGAAGGAGGGGCAGAGTCCCGTTTCGCTCTTTCTCCGTCAGTTCAAGTCGCCTCTGGTGTATGTTCTCATTCTTGCAGCTGTTGTTTCAATTCTAGTATACCATGCAATAGATGCAGTGGTCATTGCAATCATTCTCTTGATCAATGCGACTATAGGCTTTGTCCAAGAGTGGAAGGCAGAAAGAACTATCGAATCCATCAAGAAGCTTATAGAACAGAGGTCTCTCGTCATTCGCGGTGGAGAGGAGACCGAGATCCCCTCCGCCGAGTTGGTGCCTGGAGATCTGCTTCTTCTCAGAGCTGGAGAGAAGGTCCCAGCCGACGGAAGGGTGCTATTCGAGAGCAACCTGCATGTCGATGAGAGTCTTCTCACTGGGGAGAGTGTACCAATCAAAAAAGATGTGTTCTGTGCGGTTGAGAATCCTCACTACTATGAGGAGTCCAACAAGGTCTTCGCCGGCTCGTATGTCACAGAAGGACGCGCCCGTATTCTGGTGCAGACCACAGGCGATAATACCACTTTGGGCGAAATCAACAAGGAGCTCGCGGGTGTCGCTAAGAAAGAACCAACCATTATGATTCGATTAAAGCGATTGAGCATCTTCTTTCTTGTTGCAGCAATGCTCTTTTTGGTGCTCACTGTTGTCTTGGGGCTCTATCGGAACATACCCGTTGTGGAGCTCTTTCTGTTCTCACTATCTGCACTTGTATCTGCGATTCCTGAGGGACTCATCGCCATTGTCACCATAGTGCTCTCTGTTGGAGTCTACACGCTCTCACAAAAGAATGTCATTGTGAGAAACTTGGGTGTTGTAGAAACACTAGGTCTAGTCAACGTCATTTGCTCAGATAAGACCGGAACCCTTACGAAAAACCAAATGATGACCCGTAGGATATTCACTCCGAACCATATGTTCGAGGTAAGTGGCTCAGGATTTGATGTTGAAAGCGGAGGGGTCTTCCTTGCAGGCTGCGGTCCAGAAGGATGCCTGCGTTCGCCTGACCTCGATGTGAGCCTGTCGTCTCCAGAAGATCGAATCGAGGGGGATCAGCTCAAGGAATACCCCGACCTGGAAAGGCTTCTGACGATGATGGCGCTTTGTAACGACTCAGAAGTCTATTCCGAGTGTCTCACAGAAGACGACCCAACGCGAGTCTGCACCGGAGCTGATCGGGCATGGAGGATACGAGGGGCACCTACCGAGGCAGCGCTACTGGTGGCGCTGGAGAAGGTCGGTCTTCACAAGTATGTGCTCGAGGAGGCCTGGCCACGGATTTCTGAGATTCCTTTTAGCAGCGAGAGGAAATTCATGGCTACGCTTCATCAGCCCAGCAGACTTCTGGGTGTAGAAGGAGATGAAAATCTGGTCATAGTGAAAGGAGCCCCAGAGGTCATAGAGAAGTTACTTGTGGGCCCCTCTAATACAGAAGAGATTGTGACGGAGTTCGCTTCACAAGGGCTCAGAATGTTAGCTTGCGCGGTCAGAACTGTGCCCTCTGATAAGACCCAGATCGCTAACGGGGACCTCCGAGATATGACATTTGTTGGGCTCTGTGGAATCAACGACCCACCGAGGGAAGGAGTCCGTGACTATATCGAGAAAGCAAACAGTGCAGGCATTGATGTCATCATGATAACTGGTGACAATGCCTTTACAGCCAAGGCAATTGGGCAAGAAGTGAGCATCTTTGTTGAGGAGAGAGGAGACCTGACACTCACTGGTGATGAGATAGATGCTATGGATGACCAGCAGCTTCAGGATGCACTGACTCATGGTGCCACAGTCCTCTCCAGAACGAGCCCAATCCACAAGCTTAGGGTTGTGAAAGCATTACAGAGCCTCGACAAGCTCGTCAGCATGACAGGCGATGGCGTGAATGACAGCCCAGCCCTAAGACAAGCTAACGTTGGTATAGCCATGGGCGTCACAGGGACTGACATCGCCAAGGAGGCCTCCGATATCGTCCTGCAGGATGAGCGCTTTGAGGCAGTGGTCGATGGCATTGAAGAGGGCAGAAACATCCTGACCTCGCTCCGGCGTGTTGTTCTCTTTCTGACATCGACGAATCTGGCCGAGAGCTTCGCTATCCTTGCAGTACTCCTGCTCTTCACGAATCCCGTTCTTCTGCTGCCAATTCAGATTCTTTGGGTCAATCTCGTTACTGATGGTATGCTAGACATTGCACTCTCTCTCGAGCCAAAAGAGAAGGGTCTCTTGGATGAAAGGCCAGGCTCCTTGAAGGATCGAATCCTCTCTTGGGAAACCCTCAGCAGAGCGCTCTTCTATGGTGGCATCATGGCATCCTTAGTTGTCATCATCTACTATCAGAATCTTAGCCTGCCAGAGGACAAGATTAGGACAATGATGTTCATTACTCTCATCGTGGTCCAGTGGTTCAGCGTCCAGAATTGCAGATCCCCCACTAAGTCAATCCGAGAGATGGGAATCCTTCGGAATCGATACATACTCGTCGTCTATCTCATCGACATCACACTGGTCGGAATCCTCTTTGTGGTCCCGGCGCTAGCAGCCGTCTTCAGACTTGTGCCGCTTGCTTGGTATGAATGGATAGAAGTGTTCCTATTCGGAGCTTTGGTTATCCTCCTTGAAGAAGCAAGGAAGTTCGTGGCAAAGAGGCTGCGCAAGGACTAGAGCGGAGCCTTCCGGGAGGCGTAAGGAATTCGGTTTATCAATGCATTATGTGTCATCCCACTAGGTATCGAAGACATATGATTCTCTTTAATGAGAGAGTTGGTTTGAGAAGATTGATATATGTCCCGTTACCACCCAATCCCTGAAAGGCCTGTTGATGGTTTCAGTTGCGAAGATGGCGATGGAATTGTCATTAGCGGTAAATCAATTTGTAGTAGCTCAAATAGATACAGAGGGGTTTCCGGTCTGGATTGTGCACCTGCTGATCTGGGGATGTTTAGTGGGACTAATTGTGGGTATCATCATCGGTTTGACGCTGTGGGCTCAGGGACGGAGGATTCGAAAGCGGGCGGGAGAGGCAGGTGTTGAAGCACCGTTACCCGAGAGTACGCGTGATCTGCGACCGTTTGGCATTCATGAGGGGTGGTGGGTGCTTATTGGAGCCATTTTTATTGGTGTAATCTGGGTGGTGGGGCCATTCATTCAGGTGACAGTTCCAGAGTTAGCAATAGCTATTGGTGCGTTCTCGATTCTCACGGGTGTGGTGTGGTTTTTCATTTTCTATGGAGTCGTGTACCTTATCCATGAGTACCGAAAACGTGAACGGCTATTACAGGAAGCAATTCAACAGAGGGATGTGACGGCTTCCACACCGAAGAAAACCAGGCAATGTCTGGCGTGTGGTGCGATGTTGGGTGAAGATGAGCAGTTTTGTGGTCATTGTGGGGCTGCCTCAAAATAGCGGGTGGTATTTGTTTTAATACTGCCTGTCGAAGTCATAAATGCTGTTTCTTACTACCGAAATGAAAGATGTTTTTTAACACTCATATTTTTGAAACAATGTGATCCTTTAGAATACGAATCGTATCTAATCCTATTTGTCGAACATTCCCCACGAAAGGTAGACCGATATTGAAAACGTCTACATGATCTTTGTATTGACGTAGTCTTTCAACGACTCTCTCCGGTGGTCCCGCTAGATCCTGCTTACAACCTGCCTCGAGAGCCTTCTTCTTAAAGTCCTCTGTGTATACCCCTTGAAGCCATTCCTGCCTTATCACATCGCGTTTTCTATTTTCAAAATCATCAGCATCCTCACCGAGGACGGCTACCATGAATCCTGTAGACCAGCCTAAGTCCTCAAAGTTGCGACCAATCTTTTCGCACATGACTCTCACGCGTTCCTTCTTTTGTGCATAGTCAGCGACTGTTCCTTTGATATAATCCACTCCGTCTGCATATCTCGCAGCTGTTTCTTCCATCATCGGTGCCTTGAGAGTTTCAGTCCCTACCCAAATGGGAATACGAGGACTTTGAACTGGTTTAGGGAGGAACATCGTTTCCTTGATGCTGTAGAACTTGCCTTCAAAACTCGGTCGTTCTGCGGTCCATAGCAGATTGATAATTTGGAGTGCCTCTCGCAATTGGAGAATTCTGGTCTTTGTAGAAGGATACGGATATCCGTAGGCTTCGTACTCTTGCTTCTTCCACCCGGCTCCGATATCAAGGGTGATTCTACCATTGGACGCGTTGTCTAGGTTAGCTACTATCTTTGCAAGAAGCGCTGGATTCCTATAGGATTGACAAGTGACCTGAGTTCCAAGGCGAATCCTATCTGTCTGTGGAGTGAGTAATGCAAGGGTTGTCCAAGCTTCATAGCATTGATTCTCTCTGCCTCCAATCGATCCAAAGAAATGATCTGATACGGTGAACCGATAAAATCCTGCATCTTCAGCTGCTTTTGCTAGGGTGACGAGGTCATCGTATGCATACCCTACATGAGGTTCGATACTAATGCTAATTTTCATTTGAATCACCAAGTGCAACCTTTGGATTAACAGTATTGAAATCTAATGTTCTTCGAAGATTTTTGCTATTTAACTTAAGTTCGAAGACTTAAGTGCAAAACCTAGTCAATGGCATGAAAGACGTTTTATTTCTCACCATTAAGTCGAATCAAGGCGACGGATTGCACCTATGGAGAATTAATCCACAGCTGCTTTTATTGAACCGAGTTCTCTCCTCCTTCGGTGATAGATGGTGAATAACAGCATCTGTATCAAAACCGAAGGGTTGACCAAAACCTTTGGACCTGTTCAGGCGGTCAAAGAGCTCGATTTAGAAGTGAAATCGGGTAGTCGGTTTGGCTTTTTAGGTCCAAATGGAGCCGGGAAGACCACAACGGTTCGTATTCTTTCAGGACTTTTAAAACAGACGAGTGGCACTGGCACGGTCTGTGGATATGACGTATCGACCCAGCGTACTTCGATTAAGGCTGTGACAGGCCTTCTGCCCGAAACGCCTGGCCTCTACTCCAAGCTTTCTGCTGTGGAATTCCTCGAGTTTATTGGAGCATTGAATGGTCGCAATGGAGACTCGCTTCATAAGCGGATTGACCGCCTTCTTGCTATTCTGGGACTGGAAGGGCGCCAAGATGATTTACTCGAGTCATATTCGTCTGGGATGAAGCAGAAGGTTCTCATGGCTTCGACGTTACTGCATGATCCGCAACTCGTGTTTTTAGATGAACCGACATCACGTCTCGACCCCGCGGCTTCAGCTCTAGTAAAGGAGTTGATACTCATTCTAGCCGAGGAAACTGAAACGAGCTTTTTCATCTGCACGCACATTACCAGCTTCGCTGAGGACGTGTGTGATGTGATTGGTATTATCAATGAAGGGCAATTAGTGATCGTTGATTCGCCCCAACAAATCATTGAATCAACAAAAACAAGAGATCTTGAAGAAGCATATCTCAAAATCATTGGTGGCAAGGTCGACCGCCAAACCTTACTTACATGGAGGTAGCAGAGATGGTGCGCAAATGGCTTCAGATCGCTAAGGCGGAATTCTTCGTCTTAACTGCAAGATTCAAAGGTCACCGGAACCTCTTCCTGGGCCTAGTACTCAGCCTTGGATTGCTCTGGGCAGTTTATTTTGCCCCTTTGGTAGTGGGGATCGTGATGGAGGTCCTTATGCCTATAACTCCGATTCGTGTAATACTCCAAGTCATGTTTCCGGGGCTGATGCGGGCAGTGATGCTATTACTTTGGATGTTCCTCCTTATCCTCCCCTTGAGTCAGGCACTAGCAGAGATTAAGATTGGACAATGGGAGATTCTCCTTGCTAGTAATGTCAAAACCCGTGATATCCTTATTGGAACCTTTCTTGGAAAGATACCGAACTATACGTTGTATGTCCTTGTTTTGGCACCACTCTTACTCTCGCCTTTTCTACTTGCCCTGCAGGTCTCGCTTCTAGGGCAGCTACTAATTTATACAACCCTTACACTGATGATTCTGACAATTGTTTGGCTGTCCAACATCATTTGTGCAGCTCTTCAAGCAAAACTAGGTGATTCCTCACGCGGTAACGATATCGCCAAAGCCCTCGCCCTGCTAATGGGTTTGATAGCGATTATTCCAGTACTGGGTCTACAGCTCTTCGCCACGCAGTTCTCCGTGATCTTAGGGCTAAACATCTTCTTGGTGTTCCCTTTCACCTGGAGCGCTGACCTCGTTAGCTGGCTTGCTATCACCTTCAATGGTATTAACCTTACAGCTTCACAAATAGCGCACTTTCAGAATGTCCTGCAATTCGATTTGTTAACAAATGGGCTACTCGTAGTGGTTTTCGGTGTGGTGTGTATTGGTATTGGTCTCCTATCCGCTGAACGTCTCTTTACATACAGGATAGGGGCGCGAAGCGAAACGGTGAAAACTGTAAAGCGTGAAAACATCCTTCTACGGGGTCTCCGAAAAATCATTCCTAGCTCCTTCGGGGCCCTAGTAGTGACCAGTTTCAAGACCTTCTTCCGACAAGTTCAGAACCTCTCTAAAATCGCGATAGCACTTACCCTATCAGTAATCCTGCCGTTTCTTGTGATTCTTGTATACGGACACTATTCTCCGATAACATTAGACTCTCTTCTACCAATAACGGGTTTGGGCCTGGCAATGATGGGCATCATGGCTTTTTCTGGCTCTTCGTTTCTCGAAAGTAAGGATCAGCTTTGGATGATCCAAGCAGTTCCACGGGGGACGTCACGGTTTGTTAAGGCTCGACTGGTAATAGCATTCCTCATTGCCTTACCAATCAGTCTTATTCCCACAATGATATTAACCATCACGATGGGATTGGAGTTATTCCAATTCTTCTGGCTTTTTGGGTATGGCTACGCCATGGTGTGCGGCGCAGCATTGTTTGGCACAGGAATCACAGCCTTGAATCCGAACTATGAGGACATGAAATCACCAATACATGCTAAGAATATGATGATAGCAAATATGACCTGCTTATTCGTTACTATGGCCAGTCCCTTGATCTTCAGTATCATCATAAGGTTCTTCATCGGCGTCTCCCTTGATACTCTTCTTGTGACAATGGGTTTCTTGAGTGCCGCAGTCGGTCGAACAATAATCACAACAGCATTTCTGCTGGTACTCGGTACACTACTTGTGTTGGTAGGAACTCGAAGGCTCGGTCGACCTGATACTTAATTAGAATAAGGAGAAACAAAGTAACTTTATACAAGCAGCAACTCCTGTAGACGCTGAACTAGCCACCAACTTTCATACTGGTTCATTGTCTTCAGGGGTATACTGGTCAATGACTGAAATGGATTTCAGAATAAAGCTGATGGTTGATGGAAGGTGAACGCGTGGATTGAAACAGGCGGAATTCAGTGCAAACGGTGTACTGAGTAGTCAGAGAGAGCTGTTACCACGGTTGTATCAGAGCCACCGCCTTTTCGTAATTAACTTCTTTGCCTCGCTATTGATGGTTCCTCTCTGGTTTCTCTGGGTAGTCTTCTTCGCAGCAGTGATTGCGGAATCTTTTCAGTGGTTTCTCCTAATAACTGCGCCAATGTGGATTGGAATACCACTTACTGTTTTTATTTTTGGATATTGGGGGAAGGCATTTTTTGTTTATATGCGATCTGCAAAACGCTTCTTGGATGATGCAAAAGTGGATTTCAATGCCTCAAGGACTGCTGAAGATTTCACTACGTATATGAATCTCCTTTTTCCAGTTCTTCTCCCTACTATAACATCGACGCCCAATTCTGCTCAGCAAGAACAAGAGCGAGTCCACAATATAATTCGAAACCTGAAGATGGCCCCGATCATAGAAGGAGCGATCCTTGGAATCATTATCTTTAGTTTTGCCAGTTTCTTCATCAGACACCCGTATATTATCCCCAGCCTTCTTCTTACACCAATTATTCCATTTCTCTGGTTCAACTTTGCTATTATGGTGATTCGACTTGGAATTTTCCTTAGGTGGCGACAATATGTTAGCCGCTGGCTGAATCTTTATGAAAGCCTCACCACTTGGCAGGCAAATCTTGAGTTAACAATCCAGCAAAACGCGAACAGTACCCAGAGGGATGCTTGATGCCGATAACACCAGATTCCTCTGATAGAACCAGTTATAGGGCAACTCGTCGAGGGAAATTCGAGATATGGTCAGCATTATTAGAAGCGTGTCTTCGAACCCCGCGAACGCAAAGTTGGCTCATGCGCAAAGTTGGTCTCAACACAGCGGCCGCTAAAGAAGCATTGAGTAGTCTCACAAGGGGAGAGCTTCTTGAGCAGGTAAGTGAGCCCACCGTGGGTATTTTTGAATTTAAGACCACTGAGAAAGGAAAAGCGGCTCTAGCCCAATATTACCAACTAATCACATCCTTCTTCGGAACCAGACACAGAAGCCGAGTGAAGCAATATATGATCGTCTTGCTTTTCGCCCTCTCCTCTTGCTTTGTCTATGGGCAAATCGTTTTTCAACAAGTGCACAGTTTCCTTGCAGGGGGGACTCGAATAATATGCCTATCCGAAAATTAAATTTGCGTGTATTCTTTTGAATTGCTGTAGACTATTCAATCACATATTGTATAATATGTATATATTTGCGAAAGGCTTTTACGGCACAACGTGCGGATGATGGCGTCGTTCAAGCTGATGTTCGATTGCCCAAAGGCCGAAACGATACCTGGTGAAAATGAGTGCATACTTCCAAACATATTATTGAAGTCGCAAGAAAAAAAGTGGTTTCAGGAAAGCCAGATGACCCCCTATCAATGATAGCCAAGAGTATGGTAGACAATTGGATTAGCAGTATTGTAATCGTAGAGAGAGGAAAACCGGTGGGAATTGTAACCGATGGGATCATATTTAGACTAATTGCTAAAAATCGGAACCCGTTGACACTGTCGGCCAAGGATGTTATGGCGCACCCGGTTCAGACAATCCCTGAAGATGCTGGATTAGAAGAAGCGGAAAAGGCTCTTTTGAAATCTAAAGTAAGCCGATTAGTTATTGTTGATGAAAAGGGGCAAGTTAAAGGTATTGTTAGTAAAAAGGATGTTAATCGTTTTGAGGCATATTCGTTTGCTGAAAAGCTTCTCCACCATCGACATGAAGTATTAGACTGATTTCAGATTCACTAACAAATATTCATCCTGCTATCAGTTTCCAAACCACATGGTAACTCTAATTGGGGTTTGATACTCGCTAACATTAGTTCTATGGCAATTCACTATTTCGTATTGAAATTCCAATTATACAAATGACAAGACCAATAATTAATATTCCAATAGGTGGGAAAACGTCGATAATTAGTCCTGGGTGTACGGTTTCGAGTATTTGTTTCTGGATTATACCAATAACCCAGAATATGACACCAAAAAAGATGATAAGGATTCCTGAGGCAACGAGTATTCTGGTATAGCGTTGGCTTTTTTTTAAGATATTATCTGGATTACCATCCATGATCCTTCTCCACTAGCGTGTTCCAAGTTAATGTTTAATAAGATTATGAAGTTGGCATCTGTCTGAGGTAACGTGTTGCCGTTTGGTGAGTTAAGAAGTTTTATATTTTGACCTGCCTAACTTTTTCAGCTTTAGGCGTGCCTAAAAAATAGTACAGCTAGCGCGGAAGGAGGCAGAAAGTATGATTGTTGGGTTTGTTATTGCTCTTCGTGAAGGGCTTGAAGCCGCTTTAATTGTGGGCATAGTTCTAGCGTTTCTTGCTAAAACCGGTGGTACTCATCGTTATTGGCAAGTGTTTGTAGGAGTAGGAGCTGCAATTATTGTTAGCATTGCATTTGCCTTTGGATTTCAGTGGGTTGCAGGAGGATTTAGCGGACCTAGTGCTGAAATCTTTGAAGGAGTTACTACGTTGATTGCGGCAGGTTTGCTAATTTCGATGATAGTGTGGATGGAGCAAAAAGGCCCCAGCCTTCAAATGGAACTCGAACAGAAAACTGCGGCAACGATGACCGCGACGCTAGGAATTTTCTTCATTGTCTTTATTGCGGTACTTCGCGAAGGAGTTGAAACAGTCCTATTTTTAACGGTTCTCCCCATTAGTGAAGGCACGATCTGGGTTGGGGCCCTGTTGGGCTTTGCCGTCGCGATAGGAATTGCCTACCTTTATTTCGTAGGTACAAAACGGTTCAGTCTCCGAACGTTCTTTCGGATTACCAGTCTATTTCTCATCCTTTTTGCCGCGGGGATGATTGCTTATGGCATCCATGAATTACAGGAAGCCGGAGTCTTTCCAGTTCTCATTGAACACGTGTGGGATATCAACTTCTTGTTATCCGAGAATAGTCCAATTGGAATGGTGTTGAAAGGATTGGTGGGGTATAATGGCAACCCTTCACTTCTTGAGATAACGGCATACTTGGTTGCACTAGCCGTACTGCTAGCATATTTCGTACGACAGTATTACTCCCAATCACCAACACATCAACTCGTACATAAAGAAGCGATTTTGAACTCAAAGTCTAATAATGAATAGATTTAGATTATTCTGGAGCAGCCGATTTTTAAAAGCATTATAAGAATATTTGAATTACTTTCTAAAACCCATGAGCAGTTCTAATAAGAGATGTCCAAGATTTGGTTCACTTCAAAGTATTAGCTTTGATAATATCTTTCTTTAAGCTGCTAAATGCTAGTTAATTGCTCTTGAATCTGTGAATATTGGTTATAATTTTAACTTATTTTTTCTGTCTGAGCCGTTTCTTAACTTTTTCACTCTTAAGTTCTCTTAAGGCATTTGTGGCAATCCAGCGGCTAGCTCGTGAATTCATCCTCCCAATTTGTTCAGCTAGCTGAATCGCCCTTCTATTTAACGCCAAGTTTCGTTTTCCAATGTTCCTTAGAGCCCAATTGATAGCCTTCTTTACAAAGTTTCTTTCATCGTAGGATTCACGCTTGATGACTTCAAAGAACGGCTCAAAATCCACGTCTTTGGCTTTTTTATCATGAACTGCTAGTCCAGCTATTATGGTGAACGCGGCCCTTTTGACAAATTCCTCTTCCCGCTTGCTCCATTCATGCACTTTTTTGCGAGCAAATTCTGTTCTGTCAAACAAGTTGGTGCATACCTGATCGCAGATGTCCCATGAGTTGAAATCAAGAACCCATTCTTCCATCTGCTCCTCTGTGACCAGCTCCGGGTCATCAATATATCCAGCAAGTATCCGTGCCTCATGAATTCCGGAGCCCCAAAGTTTCAGAGCCAACTTGTGGTTTCTGCCAATCTCCTTTGCGATCGGCATTAGATTGTAGATTGATATGCCAAGGGCTCTCTCAATATTGATGCCAAAGCGGGCCATGCCTTGCCTGTTCTCCTCGTTCCGCATGGACTTGAGCTTTTGAAGTATTTCTTCGTATATCATATTACCAGCTTCTGATCAAAGTCAGCTACAACAAGTTTTCGTGTCTTGTTTGATAATCTTGAGCCCATCTGATTCCTAAAATTTCTGATATATGATTCTACGGAGAACTTGCTCTTTTATTAGCTGATTTGTAAGGTTTTAGTAAGCTGTTTTCTTTTCAATATCTGCCCTCCTATTCGATTTCGAAGACGAATATACAATTCTTGCATATGTCATGGAGATGATTTGTTTCACATCATTCACTTTCCACATAATTTCTTTTTAAAAAAGTAACAAATAAAAGCCTTGCAAGGAAAGTGCTACAATGAATTGGAGGGAGTTCCTTTATGCGTCATCTTCGCTCTGGGATTCTACTTGTTGTGATTATTAGCCTCGTCGGAATTCGAGTAGATTATGGAAATTATCTTATTTCAACAGCCACGCCTTTAGAATTTACACGAGGCCCTACGGTCAATCTCCTTAATTCAAGTAGTGTCACCCTTGTTTGGGATACAGCCACCCCCACTCAGACCCAAGTTAGATATTCTACAGATCCTACTTTTAGCTCTTATACTGAAACCACTCTTAATTCTACGCTGGTCACGCATCATCGCGTTGTGGTCAGTTCGGGGCTTCTTCCGAATACGCGGTACTATTATCGTGTTGGTGATGGAACCGAGTGGAGTGCCATCTGTGAATTTACGACTGCCCCTACTGGTGATGAACCCTTCACTTTCCTTATCTATGGTGACCACCGTCCTGTTAATGGAATAGACCCCCCAGAGGAATTAGGTCAACTTATCGATGTGATGATTACTCATCATCCCCAGTTCGTAATTTCTGGGGGGGATCACATTTTTGGTACTGATGCTGCAGCGTGGCCAAAATATGCGGCTGAAACTGATCGTATCCATTGTAACGCTTCGTATTGGGTGGTAATGGGGAATCATGACCAGCCAGAAACCAACAATATGGCAAAATGGTTTGAATGGCCAAACGAGGAAAGAGGTGCCTACTATTCTTTTGATTATGGAAACGCACACTTCGTAATTGTTAATCCCTACGAAATCGATCTTGACCATATTGTTATTGATCCTCAGATAATATGGCTAAAGAACGATTTAGCCGCTACGACAGCCAAACACCGCTTTGTCATTTGTCATTTACCCTTTTTCCCTACAGGTCCTCACATCGGCAACTGTGTGGACTACAACGTTACCTTTCGTGATGAACTGTGGCAGCTCTTTGAAGAGTGTAATGTCGAGGCTGTCTTTGTATCACACGAACACTTCTATTATCGGTTACAGGTTGGAACCATTCCTCAAATTACCACAGGGGGAGGTGGCGCGCCCTTATACAATGCCCGGCTCTTTAACACTTTTGCCACCGAAGTGTTTGAAAAAGCATGTCATTTTATTCGAGTTGACGTGAATGGAGACGAGGTCGTCTATACAGTAATTGACATATCCAACACAACAATCGATACCTTCACCACAACGTCTTCGCTCAGCCCTCGCCCTAAAGTTTCCGCAATCACTCATGAATTGTCTCACCCCCTTACTGTATCAATAACTGCTACTGTTACCCCAGGCGCACCAATCGCTTCAGTCACTTGCAAATATCGTCTCAGCACAGAGAATACCTATACGTCAGCCAGTATGGGCTTAGTGGATGGTGACCAATATGCTGTTGACATGGGTCCATTGGCTGATCAACAGCGCTACTACTACTACATCGAAGTTAATGATACCGCAGAGGCAGTGTATCAGTCATTCCTCTACTCCTTTGCCTTCGATGAGACCCCTCCGACTGTTTCTTTTCTATGCCCCGACGCTGGAGCAATACTGAATGGGACCTATAATGTTACGGTGCATGGAGAGGACGCTTTTGGCATCAGTCACATAGAAATCTATCTCAATGATTCTCTGGTATTCAATACGTCGACTGTTGATGCAAATTGGGTTTGGAATACAACGACTGTACCAGATGGAAACTATACACTAAAAGCAATCGCATATGACATGGTAGGCAACACAGCAGAAACCTCGATTCTAGTAACTGTTAAAAATGAGTTGCAACCGCGTGATACATCACCATGGATTATCTTTGTTGCTATTGGAGTTGTCATAAGTGTCGTGATGATTGTACTAGTAATTGTTATACAAAGGCGAAAGAAACCACATAGTCTTAATACGCATAGCAGCGTTGGACAATGACAGCTCTGTTATACATTTATGATTTGTTTCACATAATTAGGTCTATACCTTAGATAATGACTAGGCATGAATTCGCCAAATTAGGGTTAAATTTGTAGAATCTTTGAATTGTTGCTAGATCACATAAAAGTAGACAAAGAATGCTAAACCGAAAAGGAATGCTAAGAACCAGATTGTGATTTGAATTCGCATATGGGTACGCGTTCCACAGACTAGGGGTTTTTTGCTCGTAGCAAAGTATAGAAATCGAATCGTAAAGATGAGACCAATGATTAGCGCTATGGAGCCAAAGAATACATGAACTAGTGTTACTAGTGAGCCCATGCTTGTGGGAAATAGTATAAGGATAGATAAGTTGGTGGCTAATGATGGCCCCATAATGAGGAGCACCGTAACCAGCATCGACAGTGTGGCTATGCCCATGATGGTACCATGATACTTCAAAGTTCGCTTTTGAAAAACACCGATGGTCAAGAGAAATATGAGAACGATTTGGATTATTAGATTTATATCAAAAATTAATTGTGCTGTTGAACCAAAGAGCACCATTTGAATCACCAAGAGTTCTTAGGTTCGCATAGCAGTTAAAGCTATGTTTTTCATCTTATCAGCTTTAGAGCGTAACTTGAGAAGCGCTCTGCTACTTTGGCAGTTGCTTTTCCTAGAGCGCTATTTTTCCGAAGGCGATGTTGAACTAAACCAGCATACATGGCGAGACGTAGTTTGTTCTCCGAAAACGCGCCTTTAAAAAGAAGGTCATGGCGGTTCGCAGATCCGCGTTGTTTTCGCCAATCTGGTTCAGTTATGTGGTTTTGCACTCGAGAGTATAATCCGGTACCAAAAATCGGGTAAGGAAAGGAATACGACAGATAATCAAGAGGGAGTTTTGATGAGAAATCGAGTGTATCGAGGAGGGTCTCGTTTGTTTCTCCAGGATAACCTAGAATGAAGAATCCGCCGGTTTCAATGCCTGCTTGTTGGGCATTTTCTACAGCACGACGGGCTTGCTCGAGGGTTATTCGTTTTCCGATGATGTTTAGAATGCGTTGATTGCCTGATTCAATACCAAAGAAGATACGACGACATCCTGCTTTGCGCATCTGTGTTGCTAGTGTTTTAGAGAGATGATCAGCGCGACTCAGACACATCCACTCAATATTCTGTTTATTGCGAATCAGGATATCGCAGATTTCGACAACACGGTGTGGGTTTTGTGTAAAACAATCATCAGTGAAGAAAACACGGTCATACCCCAAATTGCGAATCTGGACCATTTCTTCAACCACATTTTTTGCAGAACGTTCTCGATAACTTTGGCCAAAAACAGGGTTACTGCAAAAATCACACAGGTACGGGCATCCCCGAGTGGAAATCATACTAGACGCAGTATAATGATGGAATGTGCGCCAATACCATTGATACTGAGAATTGGGAAACAAATCGCGAGCAGGAAGAGGAATCGAATCGAGCGGTTTGATAAATCGCCGCCGAGGATTGACTTTAATTCGACCACCATTTCCTTTATAAGCAATTCCACTCGTACGCGCCCAAGAAGTATGTTGGAAATGACGCCGAACTAATTCCAAGACGGTTTCTTCTCCTTCTCCTAATACTACAACATCAAAGATATCCAGGAATTCTTCTGGTACTAGCGAGGGGAGAGGACCACCAGCTACTAAAAGTTCGACGCTGGATTGGAATTTTCGGGCAATCATAATTGCATGGTGGTTGATAGTGACCATCGAGTAAATTCCCAGAATTCGGGGTTTAAGTTGTTCAATTCGCCGTAATGCGATGTCAAATTGTAGGAAAGTACAATCGACAAGATCAACGGAAAAACCAGCGGTGCGAAGAATTGAAGCGAGATAGCCGAGACCTAAGGGAGGATACCGGAAAATCGAGCGGTCTAATTCTTCGTTGAAATAAGGATAGACGAGCACAACGTCAGTCACCGCTACTGACCCTCCATAATCCGCTGCAAGGTTCCAAATTGAACCTCGTATTTGCATATTCTCGTTGATTTGGGTAATTGCAGAATTATACCCGACCAAAAGATTTCAGGCTCTTCAAGGACTTCTCGTCCTCGATACGCCCGCCCTTCCGCTGGTATTTCGACGCGGAACCCAAAGTTGAGTCGGGGCGCATAAAAAGCAGCCCATGAACCCTTGATCTTAGCCCACGGTTCAATCTGTTTTTGGTCGAGATAGGTTCCGGACGCATCATAATATTGGGTAAAATGGTGTCCTCCAAGTTCGTTGGCGATGTAAATGGATTGAAGCGTATTTCGTACTATAGTATCGAAACTTAATTTAATCACTAATTTTTGATCCTCCTTGGTGATGAAATACTGGGATTGACTCTCTCCCCGACTCTTCACGGGAATGAAAAATTGAGGCGCAAATTGCGTTCCACGTCTCGGGAAGTCCCATCGAGAAAACCAAGTGATGAATTTGAGGAATTGCCGACCTGTTTTCATCTTGTATATTTGATTATGTGCACGAGGGAGTATCCATGAAAACGCCTTGACTGAATTACTAGAAGTGGGTTGCTTTCGTTCAATTAAATTAAAGCTAAATTTCTTTATCCAGTAGTTCTTCTTGGTTTCTTCTCCGTGTGAAACAGTTGAAGTGCCAGGAAAATAGAAATCACGGCGATATTGAAGAATTGGTGCCCCGAAACCAAGTCCTTCACCACATAAATCTAATCCGCCATCTTGAAGGGTAGGAATGAGCCCTTTTTGGATTGGAGCAGATTTTCCTTGACGGGGCTCTGGGCAATCAGATATATTGAATGAGAGCAAAAACGGGAACCTCCGCTATATGTGCTCTATTATTGGGATTTTGCGTTTTAATTGACTTTCTCTATTCTGAAAATGATTTTTGATATTTTCTCTGACGTTTAAAATTTCTCAACGATGTGAAAGATAGATTTGTTTCCCATCATATGCTAGATAGATGAAAACGTTGACAAGAGTGATGAACAGGATAACGCACCACTCAAGAGAGTTTTTGACTAGCAAAGGACTACCCTGTTTTGTAAAGGTCTGTACTCAAGTATTTTAGCCCTGAATCATTTAGCAATGTGACTACTGTGGCCTTCGGTCCTAATGCTTTCGCGATCCTAATGGCTGCTACCACATTAGCACCTGATGAAGTGCCCGCGAAGAGTCCTTCCTCTCGCGCTAAACGCTGAGCCATTACTTTGGCTTCCTGTGTGGAAACTCGTATTATCTCGTCAATCAAACTGGAATTCCACAAAGGAGGTATAAACCCAATACCAATTCCATCGATACCATGAGCCCCTCTGCTCCCACCAGACAAAACAGGTGATTCTTTAGGCTCAACCGCCACTATTTTCACATTTGGATTTCGCTTCTTCAACACCATCGCGGTTCCCATGAGAGATCCCGCTGTCCCAACGACTTGTACAAAGGCATCAACCGCTCCCTCTGTTTGCTCCCAAATTTCTTCACCGAGGGCAAAATATCCAGAAATCTGGTCTTGGTTATGCAGTTGATTTGTCCAGAATTTCTCTGGTGCTTCACTAATTTTACGCGCCTTTTCAATCATTGCGTCAATTAATTCCTTGGTTATCCCATGCCCATGACTCGGAATAACTGTAACTTCAGCACCTAAAGCCTGCATGTGATCCAGTTTATCGCGACTAAAGGCATCCGAAGAGACTATCTGAAGTCGATACCCTTTCGCTGCACAAATAAATGCCAGCGATGTGCCTGTACTCCCCCCCGTATATTCAACTACGGTTCCACCCGGTTCCAACCGACCATCTTGTTCGGCTTTATCAATCATTGCTTGTGCCATACGATCTTTCATGCTCCCTGTAGGGTTTTCCCACTCCAACTTCACAAGCACACGACCATGCTTCTGCGGAACCACTTGCTGCAACTGCACCAATGAAGTATTCCCAATGGCAGCTAGAATATTTCCTCCTATCTTCACACAACCAACCAGCCAACCCCCAAATAAGTTTCCAAAACCTAAATACCTTATCCCAAATTTATGACCAAAAAGTTAAGCATAACTAACTCTAACGGTGTGCTTTAAAAAAGGATCATGAAATACCCCGACCTCCAGCTAAGTTTTTCTGAATGTTAAAACTCTGTAGATCAACTCTGATGTTTTATAAGGTTCGAGAAGATTGTTTTCATGTGTGTTATTCGCTTTTTTTTCCTTAGGTTCGAAGACATACCTGTCGTTTCTTCTCAATAAAGAATTGTTTCACATATAGAAAATCAAATTAGTTTTGTGTTTTTAAAAAAAGAAAGTAATGCCAAGATGGCATTACTTTTAGAAGAAGGAAGTTTTTAGGTTGTTTTGAACCCGTAAAGTGGTAAGGCTTCTTCAGGGGTCAGTACTACTTCAATGCGCAGCTTGTATCCTTCGATTGAGATAAATTCCGCTTGAACCTGGTTAAGGTAGGCAAGACCTTCTTTGATTTTGGCATCTTCGATTTTAAAGAGCTGATAGCCTTTGATATTATGTGCTGTGTTTACGACTAAGTATAACTGTTTAACAAACGTGGGTGTTTTAGGATACTCCCTTTTGATGTATGTCTTGGCCACCTCTGCAGCCTTGTGGGGCGGAAACTCGGTAAGTACCATGACATGCATGTCGTTTTTACCTCCAATTTGTGCTTGAGAACCTACAGATTATTACCCATAGACTCCCCTAATTGGCTGCTAGCAGAGTAGATTCTATAAAAGGATATTTACTTTGTATTCGTTAAGTGTTGGTGCATTTATTTTCGAGGCGTTATTCGCTACTGTAAGGGATGTCGAAGCCACATATGTGATTCATTATAAATGACGGAAAAAATGGTTTGCTATTACGCTGTTTTCGACTTCTTTGCTAGATTTTTTAGTAAGTTGGTAGGATTATCTGTTTTAGCAAGGAGTTGGTTTCAAGCAATGAGATATTCGATATCAATTCCCGTGTTGATAATGGTGAGTTTATCTGTTTCTTTGATGATTCCGTTACCTACGTTATATATGGCTTCAGGCATAGGCTGTGAGCTGTCGGCAACGGGAGTAACGAAGGCAGAAGCGGTTATAGCGGCAGATTCGGTGTCGTCCGTATGGAACTGGACGTTTGGTGGGGCGAATATGGACTGGGGATGTTCGGTAATTGAGGTAAGTACAGGAGGCTTTGCCGCTGTGGGGTATACGCAGAGTTCTGGTGCGGGCGATTCAGATGTGTGGTTAATTCTTACTGATGAATCCGGCAATCCACAATCCAGTCATACCTTTGGTGGTGTCGATCGCGATATTGGTTGGGGCATCATAGAAGTTAGCAGTGGTGGGTTTCTCATTGTAGGGGAAACAGAAAGCTTTGGTGCCGGTGATTTTGATGCCTGGTTAATTCGGGTTGATACGAACGGAAATCACCTGTGGAATCAGACCTATGGCGGACTGTATGATGAATGGGGCTGGACCGTCGTCGAATTGAGTACTGGCGGCTTTGTTTTTTCAGGGCGTACGGCTAGCCTTGGTGCTGGATCGTTTGATGTCTGGTTAGTACGCACCGATAGCTATGGAAATCACCTCTGGAACCACACCTTCGGTGGGACTAACATTGATGTAGGCAGAGGTATGGTAGAACTAAGTACCGGCGGCTTTGCCATTATTGGACAAACATCAAGCTTTGGTGCCGGCTTTTATGATTTTTATTTGATTCGAACCGATGCTGATGGCAATTTGGTGTGGAGTCGCACCTATGGTGGTACAGGTCTTGATGAAGCAGCATCCATTGCTGAGGTGAGCACCGGTGGCTTTGTGTTGACTGGAGATACCTTTAGTTATGGTGTAGGGTCAAGTGATGTATGGTTAATCCGTACCGATGCTAATGGAAATAGTCTTTGGAACCAGACCTTTGGTGGTGCTGATGCAGATGGAGGGATGGCTGTTATCGAAATGAGCAGCGGTGGCTACCTCATCACTGGTGAAACCGAAAGCCAGGGGGCGGGAGGTGCAGATTTGTGGTTGATCCGCACGAATGCTGATGGAATTGCTACTTGGAATCAAGCTTACGGTGGTGCTGATGATGAGGAAGGTTGGGCGGTTATTGAAACGAGTTCTGGCGATTTGGTGGTCTTGGGAGAAACGAGTAGTTTCGGTGCGGGGCTAGCTGATGCATGGTTGATTCAGGTCACCGAGGAATTGGCGTTGCCACCGTTTCCCTTAGAGATCCTCTTCCTTATCGTAGGTGTAATTATCATCGTTGTGATTATCGTCGTGGTTATCATCGTAATCAGACGCCGCCGCAGCAAACCTCGTAAACGAAGGCGCAAATCTTAGAGGACCAGTTCAGCCTAAATCGGGCAAGGAAAGTCTGAGTGTTAAGAGTCAGTCCCCTAGAATTCGAATGTGCAATTCCTCACTTATATCTTGAGTCAAGATTTTCCTTTGACCTTAGAGCTTGAGAGTCACGTGTTGTTAGGATTCGCTTAATCTGGAATAACTTAGCGTACTAAGGAGTCCAAGGCGCTAAGGCGCGCTATGTTTTCACTTCTCGAGGTATCATCCTGCTTGCAATGAGTACGATCAACCCTGGTATCAACCCTCCGAACACTAAACCGAGGGCGCCTGTGACGAGGAGGCCAGTTCTATGGGCGCTGGGATCACGTCGCCAGTGGAACCAGAGAAATATGTAGATGATTCCAAGGATTCCATGAACCATATACAGACCGATTAGAAAGTGTATGAAGATGGTGAGGAAGGCTAGTACCTCAGTTGTTGGAGGTGTTGGTAGTACAGCTATTGTTATTTCTAACATTAGTGGAAAAAAGAGGACACCGAGGAAGCCGTTTATAACGAAAAAGATTTGGAGAATTATTCCAGCAAGGACCAACGTTTTAACCGTATCTTCTTCCGACATTGGTTTTATTCCCTCCCTTGGCTATTATTTCCTACCGAATTTTGTAATATAAATTTTCTCAAATTGGATTAAACTTTGTGTAGAGCGAATTAGCCCATATGTTACAATGTTGTATCATTGCTAGAATTAGCGTTATTGGAACTTCGAGAGGAGGAGGCAGATATGAGCTCACTCCATGTTTCTAAGAAGACTAATTACGTGTGTTTATGGAGGAAAATTCCCCCCTTTTATGTAGAGGAGACCGTTTTTCAGACAGCTCTGCATCATTTTGAATAGTGCTTGAGTATTTCCTTAATTTTACCTATGGAAATCTGTTAACGATTCACTAGATAGAAATACAAATGCCATAGGACTACAGATTATTGGTATGAATTGATTGTAGGAGGGTACTTGATGGTTATTGAAAAGACTATTTCGACAGTGGATTTACATACTGCGGGTGAACCGGTGCGATTTATTCTAGAGGGGTTAGGGTCGATTCCGGGAAAAACTATGGTGGAAAAACAGAGATTCTTTGCTCGGGAATTAGATAGTATACGTACCTTGTTGATGCATGAACCCCGTGGTCACCGAGCTATGTGTGGTGCGCTTTTGACACCTCCGGTGAGCCGGGATGCTCATTTCGGTTTACTTTTTTTCGATGGTGGAGGATATTTGAATATGTGTGGACATGGGACGATTGGAGTGGCTACGGCGGTATTAGAACAGGGAATGTTTGCTAAGAAGGAACCTTATACGCATTTATCTTTTGATACTCCTGCAGGTCTTATTCATGTAAAAATACATATTGAAATGGGGCAAATTCGAAGTGTAACGTTGCGGAATGTCGCCTCCTTTCTCTTTACCAAAGATGTTGTGCTTGAACTTCCTGGAATCGGGGAGGTTACAGTCGATATTGCCTTTGGTGGGAACTTCTTCGCATTCGTTGAGGCTTCGGCGTTACAGCTTGAAGTGGAGAAAGGAAATCTCGATGAATTAATTGCTACAGGGCTCATGATAAGAGATGCCATCAATGCGAAAATCAAGGTTCAGCATCCTATTGCTAAGCATATTACGAGTGTCGGATTGACTGGGATTTATGGAAAACCTAAGAATCCACAGGCCCAGGCTCGAAACGTGGTAATTTTTGGTAATGGGCAGGTTGACCGGTCACCTTGTGGGACAGGAACCAGTGCCAGACTCGCCGCTATGTATGCACGAGGACAAATCGGTCTAGATGAACCATTCATTTGCGAAAGCATCATCGAGACCCTATTTGAAGGTAAAATTGTCGCAGTTACCAAAGTTGGGCAAATTGAAGCCATTATCCCTGAGATTAAAGGATCAGCGTATGTGACAGGATTCAATCAGTTTATTGTCGATTCTGAAGACCCCTTAAAATATGGGTTTCAGCTATTGTAATCCTGAGTTGATAAAAAAACTTTGCTAGCTCTTCCACCCGGTGATGGATTATTTGCACTTCGATATGAATTTCAAAGACATAACCGCACGTTTGTTTTTAGGATCTTGTAAACCATTTTGTCAGCTGAAATTTGTCTTCTAAAGGAATTAGCAGACTTGGTTGAAAATTCTCTATAAATAACAGAAAGACTTCGTCAAATAGACTGAAATCAGTCACGATTGTTGAGAGCTTTTTGCCGTTTCAATGAGGAGTAATGAAATCAGTAGTGCGAGGATGTCGAGGGCGACGAGGAGTACCATGGCCCAGAAGAAGGAGAGGAATAGCGAACTTGCAAGGTCCATTGCGAGGATAAGTACAATACCGCCAGCCTGTCCGAAAATCATTAAAATTCCAGCCGAGGTGCCTTCGGGAATGGGTTGTGTCATTTCGGCTCCCGTTTGCAGGCCTAAGGGTAATGCGGGCATGAGGAAGAAGCCTAGTAAGAAGGAGGAAGCGAGTAGTACGGTGTAATCGGGATGATAGGCGAGGAGAAAGGTGAAGGGGGCGGCTAGCAGGAGCGAGAGGATGATGAAGGGTTTGCGGCGTTGGTATTTATCAGATAATGTGGGAATAATCACAGCCCCAATGATTCCGCCAAGGATCATGATGGCGCCGACTATTCCAGCTTGAGTGATATCAACAACACGTCCCGCAAGTATTTGTTCAATCCATGTGGCTACACCGTTAAAGATACCCATACCCACGAAGAATAAGACTTCAAGGATAATGAATTGTTTAATTCCGATGATGCGTCGCAGACCAGTGGTCATTTTTTCTTCTTCAGGTTCGTCGGATTCGGGAGGAGAAGGAGGACGTTCCTTGGCGATAATTAGGAATAGAATGGCAGCGATGACGGCAACAACCGCGTAGCTTAACATTGTGTAGAAGAATCCGATGCCTACAACGGCAAAGGGGGTGACTAAGAGGCCGAGCATGATTCCAAGAAAGATAGCCATGGTTCCTAACCCAGTGGCAAGGCCACGTTCATCAGCCGGAAACCAGCGTCGAGCAATTTTGGTGGGGCTGTTAAAGACAAAGGGTTGTCCAATAGCGATGCCGGCTGAAAAAATTAGCAAAAGGAGATAGTTGGGTGCAAATACACGACACACGGCAAAGACTGCCGTGATGATTGCGCCGACACCAGCGGCGTACCGAAAGCCCTTACTGTCAATGAGATACGCTGAAGGAATTGAGACCGGTATGTAGACGACCATGAAAATCAGTGAAAGTAGGGCTATATCGAGTTCTGTCACAGCATAGAGGCTGGCAACTAGCGATGAAATTGGGGCAAAGGTGATCCATAGGATTTGGGTCACTGCCGCGATGAACATAAACACTAACAAAACAATCCAGCGATATCCATAAACAGGAGCTTCCATTGATTTCGTCACAATTGTGACCTCCTAGGAACCTGGTCTACAATTAGAATTTGTAGACTACTAACCACAAATGGGTTATGAGTATCTAATATAACTAGCTGTCTTCGTTTGAAGCTCAATAAATGGAATAGAAGAAGCCAATTCCTGTGGCTTGAAGATTATAGAGAGAGTGGGTCTTGGGAGTTATCCGATTTTCATTTGGGTGCGAAAACATAGCATTTCCATTTGATGAGTGGTTGTTGATTTCTTTGCGCGTGGGAGAAACTTAATAAATGGTTTCTATAGAACAAGTATATTATATAATTTATATAGAGTCGTTGGTTTACTAGTACCTGTCAATACCACCACAAAATCGGAGACCCGAACCTCTTGCAATTGGTTGCACTACTCCTACCCGTCTTTGTCTTACTAATTCTGGCGAGTATTGTAGCCTTTGCTATTGGAGCAAACGATAGCACCATGGCCAATTTGGTCGGTGCTAAAGTGCTTTCACTGAGGGGCTCCGTTATTTTGGGAGCCAGCCTATTGATTATTGGAGCCGTGGTGTTAGGTCAGGGCGTAAGTACGACAATTGGTTCAGATATGGTTACCCAGCCACTGAGCGTTGATCTTGTGTTTGTTATTTCATTAGCAATCATTGTATGGATGTTGTTCAGTGCCTACCTGGGTTACCCGATTTCAGCTACTCATTCAGTTGTTGGGGGCATTATAGGTATTGGATTGTTAGAGGAGTTTGTTTGGGGTATACCTATTATTCGGTGGGACACCATCTCAATTATTCTCATTGGCTGGATTCTGAGCCCACTGCTTAGTTTAATAGTTGCTTTTCTCCTTCAACGTTACATTCGTAGAACGCTTCTTTCGAAAACCAAAGGATTAACGGAGATTCAGCGAAGGGAGCAGATTTTTGGTTGGTTGTTACTGGTGATGGTTATTATTATCTGCCTAAGTCGTGGAGGGAATGATGTGGCTAAGGCGATAGGGTTGTTGACAATCTTTTTTGCTGAACCCATCGAACTTTCATTATTGTTGTTGATGGGGGGAGTAGGCATGGGACTTGGATTATTAGTTTTGGGACGACGAGTGGTTCGGACGGTTGGAATAGAGTTGACGGAATTACGTCCCAGTGCGAGTTTTTCATCGGCAACATCAGGGGCCATTGTGTTGCTTGTTGGTACGATTTGGGGGATTCCACTTGCTGCAACGCATATCCTTATTACATCGGTAATTGGAGTGGGCATGGCAAATCGAGCATCTACGAATAAGACGGTGTTACGAAAACTGATCTTAACCTCTCTTCTTACCGTTCCCGTCTCAGCAGTCCTTGCGATCTGTATTTGGTGGATTTATCAGATAACACTTCCCTTCATATTCCTACCCGCCCTGTGAATTATCATTGACTACCATTAAGCTAAGCCCCCGAAAAAAAAGAACGGAAAACCAAAAAATGGTTTTTTAGTTGTTAAATTTTCTTCCGATTATTGTCGCAGACGTATGTGACTAAGGAGATTATTCTGAGCTCGAGAAGCTATGTAAGATTCTTTGATTCTGTCGACTTATTTTGATTCTGAACCGTTATTCTTGTTAGGGCAGTAAAGCCCCGATGAGTACCAATACACCTGCGATGATAAATGCGGTGGCGGCAACGTAGGCGATTGTCGTTGTGCCGAGGTATTGTCGGGCGCGGTCACCAATGATTACACCAATACCATTCACGATTGCTAAAGCAAGAAATGCTGCGATAAGAACAAGGAGCAGTTGTCCTGTTGTAGCGGCAATCAAGATTACAACCAGCTGGGTTTTATCACCTAGCTCCGCAATGAAAAGCAGGATAAATGCGCGTACCCATACACGGTTTCCTGGCGCCGCGGTTGACTCTTCGTCTTCTTGAGTACGTCTTATTCTGTAAACAGTAATAATGCCCAAAATTATGAAAATGATGCCTGCGATTAGTTGGATCAGTGAGAGAGGAATCAAGAATGCAATAAGGGAACCAGCAAGAACGCCAATTATGGTTACAGTAAATAATCCACCCAATACCCCGAGGTACACTTGAACAGGTTTTCCAGTTTCAGCTACGAGGGCGAAAGTGACAATTTGGGTTTTATCTGCTAGTTCAGCAAGTAAAACTAATGCGAATACTGTGAGAAAGAGTGAAACTAGCAAGATGGACATAGATTTACATTGTGCCATGAACAGTGTTTAATTGGATTTCCATCAGCTAGAAAAAAATGACGCTAGCTCGTCAAGATGACGTTTATAGTTCACCGATGTCTTCGTTCCAGAGCTGGGGATGTTCGTTGATGAATGCTTGCAAGAGTTCTTTGCATACAGGTAGGTCTAAATCGATGACTTTTACGCCCTGTGATTCCATGAATGTGCGGGCACCGGCAAAGGTTTGAGATTCGCCGGCAATGACCTTAGCAATTTTGAATTGCACTACGGCTCCGGCACACAGGTAACAGGGCATCAGGGTTGAATATAATGTGGTACCTGCATAGTTGCCGATGCGTCCCGCGTTTTGGAGGCAATCAATTTCTGCATGCAGGATTGGGTTATTTTGTTGTACGCGTTGATTATGCCCTTGTCCAACGATTGTTCCATCCTTGACCAGCACGGAGCCAATCGGAATACCACCTTCTTGGCGGCTTTTCTTTGCTTGTTTAAGAGCGGCTTGCATGAAAGGGTCCATTGGTCGAATCACCATTGCATTTAATGAACGTACAATTTGAGATCTTTGCATTATATGCTCTTCTCTTTGGGTTCGAAGAGATGCTTATTCAAGCAGAAGGAACCCTAGGGGCAGTTTCAAAATTAGTAATAAGCGTTTTGTCGTTCTATTTGATATCGAATACATAAGTGCGATCTTCTAAAGTATACAAATGGTAACATAATTTCTATTCCGTGGAATCGCTGTGTTTCTCTTGGAGGTTTTCAATGATTTTAAACGAGTCCCAAAGGTTGCCTTGGAATCGAGAGAATGGAAAAATTAGAATCAATTGGATAAAGAACATGACAACTAACTGAATTATTATGAGGCCAGGTGGACCCCAGAATATTAGAATGGCATTTTCAATTTGAGCAAAGAAGGGATAGAAGAACTTAGCAGCGGCGAAGCTGGCTAAGTTGATGAGGAATAAGCCAAAGCTGAAGATGAAATAGAGGAGTAGTTGGATACTACGTCGGACAGACTGCTTTATGTTCTCTGTAAGCTTTGTATATTGTTTTGCGGGAAATGGGATGATTTCAAGGCTTTTACTAGCTAAGTAAAAATTAATTTCGTAGCTTATGATGAAACCGATGATGGTGAGCCCAAGTGCATAACAAATGGTGAGGAACATAATGAGGGGCATGCCCCAGGTTGAGAGAGATTCGTGGGGATATTCGAGGAAGTAGATGACAACAATGAAGAGAAACCCGAGTAGAACACCAATTAATGCGAGGATTGCTTCAAGGTTGATATTGGGACGTTGGAGTGTTGCTGGTTTTTTAGTCAAGTGAGAACCTCCAATGGACGTTCAGGCTGTAGACAATTAAATGTGGTTTCTGTTCCTAGTGTTTAGTATACCGCGCGGGTGATATCTTCGAGGAAATCGAAGCGGTAATCTAAGAGAAGTTTAGGGTTTTCGACGAAGATGGTGAAGCTGTAGGTAAAAGCAAGGTAGGAGGTTGATGAGAGGACGTAGCCGGGTTTGTAGCCAAACTTTCGGGTCCAACGTTTCATGATATTTGGGAGTTTGTCTTCATAGTGGTTAAGACCGCGGTCGATTGGGAACTGGAGTTCGAATGTGTATTGGATGAGGTTGGAGGTATCTACAGCTCGACTCAGTGCTTTCCAAATTCGTTTCGGGATTGACGCGTCTTTTTCAGGTTCTGGCGTTTCTTTGCCTGTGCTTTTTTGTTCAAAGCGGAAGTTGGTTACTGCTGAGCTCATCACATTGTCATTGGGAATTAATGCGATAGTGCCATCCAATTGTCGTATCTTTGTATAGTTGAGACTTATTTCAAGAACGATTCCTTCGTTGGATCCGATTCGCACATAATCACCGACGCTGAAAGGGTCGGTAATCATCACGTATAATCCGGCGACAAAATTACGCACAGCAAGGCTAAGGGCAACACCTACTGCTAAACCTATGATGACGGTGGCGTCCCCGATGATGATTTGGATTTGTGTCGGGAGAATAGTGGTGAATGCAACTACGGCGATCCAAACGAAGATGATACGAATTGTGAGCACAATGCCATTAATCGCATTTGGGGGGACTCGGAGTTTTTTGGCTCGGCGTCGAACAAATCGAGTGATAATACTGGAGAGGATTAGGAGAATTACTAAGATCAGGATAAGTTGGACTATTGGTAAAACCGGGAAAAGAACCACCTGTAAAGTGTAGAGGGTGTCCAAAAACAAACGGATGATATCGCCTAGCGGGTCGGTTGGTTGAAGCATATGTTCCACCTTTGTTGGTATATTTTGTTTCAAGAATTTAAGATAGTAGTCATTTTCTAGTAATATAGAGAACAGCGATGCCTCCATGTGGGAACTATTTAGTTATTAACGCAGCAGTAGTGAGATGAACGCGCCTTGTTACAATTAAGAGTACGGTGATGAAGAAGATGATTAGAATGAGCAGCCAGAGTTCCAATTTCTTTCACAGGTTTTGAATGGTTGGATTTAGTGCTATTAAATTCTTAATTCCAAAGGTTTTTGGTTGAATTTTGACTATTATTTTACTGAAAAAACAATGACTATTCTGAGTTGCGTTATGGCGTGTTAGTCATTAATTTCAGAGAATGTGAGAAAATGTCTGAAGAAGTAAAATGTCCTAAATGTGGTGAAAAAAAGAAGCTTCGTCTCATGCTATTGGATACGCCTGAGAATCGGAAGAAGGAGGATACGGACCCTGAGAGGATTCTTTTGGTCGCTTCGAAGGCGTTTGATGGTAAAATGGAGTGTCTGAAGTGTGGGCACTTCTGGGATGCAGAATGATTGCATATTGCTTTACAGCATAAGGAGTCTGCTTTGCCAGGCTAATCCGTAGTGAAAAACGCTGACTTGCAATGTGATATTTATGGATTTAGTTTTTGAAATCGGAAGAAAGGACGTTTAGAATCATCGATCATGATCTGCCGGACATTGGTCAAGACTCCAGTAGATGACTGGGACATCGGCGACTTTGACACCTTGGAGTAGCTTGGGAAACATGACAAGGATTGTTCCAAAGGTTGGACCGCGCACTTTCATGCGGTAAGGAGTGTTTTCACCGTTGCTGACCGCGTGGAAGCAGAGTTCTCCGCGTCCGCCTTCAATGCAATAGAAAGCGTCGCCAGGTGGGATTTTTAGTCGCCAGGTAATCTTTTTGCCTTCAGGAGTTTTTGTTTCACAGACCGGACCTTTGGGCAGCTTGTCCAATGCACGTTCAATGATGTTGAGACTTTCTTCAATTTCCTGTCTACGACAGAGGAATCGATCGTAGGCGTCACCGTTTGTTCTGGTGATTACCTTCACTCCGATGTCTTTGTAGGCTTCATAGGGGGTTGCTGTTCTCACGTCAAAATCGATACCAGTTGCTCGGAGATTGGGACCGGTGACGTCGTTTTGAATAGCGGTGGTCTGGGAGAGAGGAGCAAGATTTTGTGTGCGATCGATGAAGGTTTTATTATTGAATAGGAGGTCGTCGTAAATGTGAAGACGTTTACGGATATAACTGATGAGTTTTTCAGCTTTATCTGGAAAATCGGGTTGAATGTCGCGGCGGACACCACCGATGGTGTTGAATATGTGGTAGACCCGTGCGCCAGTGAGCTCTTCAAGAAGGAAAAGGACATGGTCGCGGTCACCCCAGATGAGGCGTTCGATGGTATCAAAACCTGAAGCGGCTCCACCAAAACCGAGGTTCATTTGGTGACTTTGAATGCGTGAGAGTTCGGCTTGGATTACACGCAAATATTGCCCGCGAATGGGAACCTGGATGCTGGCTAGTTTCTCTGTTACACCGGTGTAGGCGAGTTCATAGGAGGCTCCATCGAGGACGCAGATTCGGGGGACAAGCATGATGTTTTGTCCCCATGTGCGGTATTCCATGAGTTTCTCGAAGCCCCGGTGGAGATAACCGGGGTAGGGAATAGCCTCAACGACGATTTCACCGTCCAGTTTGAGGTCCATATTGAAGTTTCCTGAGGCGGGATGTTGGGAGCCGAAGACAACATCGAATTCGGCTTTACTGGGATCTGCCCCTTTGAGGGGATAGGGGGGTAACTTCATTTGACCAGCGTCTGTGTTTGTCATTTCCTCTTTTCCAGTGTATCCACCCTGAATGGCTTGGATAGCATGGACGACGGCTACACCAATTGGTTCGGGACGTGGTGGGCAGCCGGCAATCCAGATATCAATGGGTATGTATTTGCTGATGTCTTTGATGGTGTTGTAGCTGTCCCAATACGTTCCGCCGGTCATAGGGCAATTACCGAGCGCGATAACCCATTTGGGTTGAGGCATAAGGGAGTAGATGCGGATGATTCGTTTCAGGGTCTTCGGGGTTACATAGCCCCCGACTATTAGACAATCTGCATGTCGGGGAGAGCCCACGGCTAAGAGGCCGAAACGCTCCATGTCGAAGGAGCTAGCAACCCATGGCACCGCTTCAATGAAGCAACAGCCGGTCATGTAGTTTACGATCCAAATACTACGAGAGCGTGCCCATGAGACGGTGTTCTTTATTTTCGGAGGCTCTGGGTGTTCTAGTACTGGGGGGATGGCTAGCATTTCTGGTGTATAGTTGAGGGTTTCGGGTTTCATGGTGAGTAAGATGGGAAAATTCGTGAAAGTGAGCGCGCCTGTTGGACAGTTGTCAACGCATAAGCCACAGAAACAGCATTTCCGAAAATCAATTTGGGGTTGAAGTCCGGTTTTATTTTCTTCGCTTTTTTCTCGTTCGACCATCTCTATTGCATTGTTGGGACAGACAATCGAGCAGATCTTACAGCCTTTACATAAGTCAGATTTGTACAGTTGTCGACCCCGGTATAATTCAGTTAGTGGCATATCGGGGGGAAACGAGAAGGTCATTGGTTTTGATACTGCGAGTCCTAGAACACTTTTTACAGCTTTAAGAAGGCGCGACATTTTCTATTTACCTCCCACCTGATAGTATTCTTTGTTGACGTAGTCACGCCAGTTGAAGTCCTTGCGTAATGGTGGTTTTCCCTTCCAATCCTCGAGAAAAAGTGGTTTCAACATCGTATTCCCGACATAGTTGATGCCAAAGAGTTCCCACATCTCGCGTTCGTGCATTGCTGCGGATTCCCAGATGGTGGAGAGGCTCTTAATTTTGGGTTTGTTTCGGGGGATGCGTGTCGCCACTTTCGCGTATAGATTAGCTGCAAGGTGGTGAACGACATAATACGCTTCGAATTCTTTCTGTTCTATCCAGTCGACGATGGCTACTGTTAGACAACGAGAAAAGCCCCGTTCGAGGAGATCAGGAGCAAGATTTGCATACGTTGCTGGATTTGTTGCGATTGATAAGAGGTTGCCATCTATTTCGATGTTGGATATGGCATATTCGGATTTCAAAGCGCTTGATAAGGATGCTGGCTCTATTGTTTCTTTTTTCATGGTGCCAGTCTCCTTAGGCGTCAGGCGCCTAAAGCTTAGGTTTCCCTAAGTTTTTTCTTAGGTTATCTAAATACCTAACGCATTTCACCAATTTCACTCGCCTCTTCAATAAACTTCGAGCTTGGGGTTCGAAAAGAAGGATCTGCTTGCTTTAGTCCACTTTGTTACAGGCTATTCACCGTGCCAGTGTGCTTTCAAGATTTGTTCTCATTGGAGGAGGGCAAAGTTTTTTCATAAAAGCAACTTTTCTTATGGGTTTCTACTAGCGTATACCCGTAGGATTCGTAGAGAGCTCGTGCAGGTTGATTATCATCCAGAACGTGGAGAGCAATAACATGCAGTCCCTCATCGTGGGTCCATTTTTCGATGGTTTCCAAGAGTAGTTTTGCTAGACCTTGTCGGCGGAATTTGGGGAGTATGTGCAGGTTATAGATCCAGGTGAGATGTTCCCTATATCGCCAGAAAGGAGCACGGTGACAGACCCAGATTAGCCCTGCGGGATGTCCTCCAGGAGTTTCACCAATAAAGACCATGTGATTTGGTGAGGACATATCGATTGGATCGTTGGCATCAAATTCTTGGTATTTCTGGCGGATTTCATCATCAGACAATGATTCAACGTTTGGTAGAGTCGTCTTGAAAGATTCAATTTGACAATGATCGAAAAAAGCTTGATCGGAAACTTGATTCCAAGGACGAGTGTGAAAGTGCATCATGATACCTTCTTCGATTTCACTAATAACAGGTGGGTGAATCTTTTCCACTTTTATATCAGGTGTTTCCGGAATGAATGTGTGATAAGCATGGACATGTGGTTGATTATTGGCACCGTTGTCATTATCATTCTGGTAAGCGTTATAGCCTTTGGTATATCAGCCGTATGGCCCTCGTTGATTGGAGCCCCATGGGTTCCGGTTTCAAAGAAAACAGCACAGAGGATGCTTGAACTAGCTAAAGTGACGCAAGAGGATACTGTTGTGGATCTAGGATCAGGGGATGGTCGCATCATTATGATGGCAGCTCAAAAATTCGGAGCTAGCGCCGTGGGAATTGAAGCAGATCCATTTCGTGTTTTATGGTCGCGAGGTGTAATTCGGCGTCGCGGTTTGAATGAAATTGTTGAGGTGATTTGGGGGAATTTCTTCACGAAAAGCGTACCTGATGCCACCGTTGTAACTGTTTACCAAGGACAGTCAATTAATAAACGGTTGAAAACCAAGCTTGCTACCGAGTTAACACCTGGGACCCGTGTAGTCTCCTATAGTTTCCCCTTTGAAGAATGGACACCGGTAGAGATGATAAAAAACCCACGACTCTACCTTTACGTAATATAGAAGAGGTTTCCTTTTAAGAAATCGTTGGGGGTTGGAGAAGCCGTTGTGATTGAAAAAGAAAAGGTTTCAGTAGTTACTTCTTGGTTACCTTTGCAGCCTTCGGACGTCCAGTGCCTTCTTTAAGTTCAAATGTGACCTGATCACCTGCATTGAGTACAATTCCGCCTTCAACATCGTCACCGTGAACGAAGACATCACTGTCACCATTACCACGTTGGATGAAGCCGTAATTGCGATCTGCATCAAACCATTTGACAGAGCCGTTTTCCATAGAGATCACCTCGATTCTCTTTTATTGGGTTTAAGTAGCATGATAACTCGAGAAGCTAGATTTCATAAAAAACGAAACTAGATTCTGTTTACCTTCCATGCGAAGGTACGAAAATCATTTTTAGTTTTTTCGATTGTGTACAAGAGCTGATTTTCGGTTTTTGTGTTGTTCGATTTTGTTTGTTCGAGAAAGCTGATATTGGCGAATCCCGCAAGACTCAGGTCATGGGGTTGATCAATTCATTCGATTTTGACCTTGGTGGCTTTGAGCCCACGGTCGCCTTCTTCGATTTCGAAGGTGACTTTGTCGCCTTCACGGAGGATTTTGAAGCCTTCGACTTCACTGCCATGAACGAAGACGTCGGTGCCGGTTTCGCGTTCGATGAAGCCGTAGTTACGATCGGGATTAAACCATTTGACTGTACCTTTTTCCATACTGTTCACCTCGGTTGTTTTCCGTTGAGTGGCTGTGTTATGCAGCCGTGCTATTCCGTAGAATGATTTCGTGGGAAGAGCTGTTGAGCACGATAAGTAAAATTTCTGTTAAAAAACGAAATTGTCCTATTTGCTACTGTATGGATGCAACAGAGATACCCTATATAGAGGTTTCTATGTTGCGTGGATTAAGGAGATGCGGTAGCTAAGGTATGTCAAAAAATAGGAGAGGAGTTCTTATATCTTATTTACAAGAGGTCGTAATTTTGTGAATTGAGGATCGGTCTGAATGATGTCGAGTAGCTCGCTGGACAGCGAATGCTTTAGGGCTTTTTGGAGTTTTTGCGTTGCCGCTTTTGGTTGACCGAGTTCAATGAGGGTTAATGCGTGGTTTAGGTAAATGGTGGGGGAGGCATCATTGAGTTTAGTGGCTTTGGCATAACATTGCTCAGCTTCTTTCCATTGTCCAAGGGTGATGTGAAGGTACCCGAGATTATTCCAGTGGCGAGGATCATCGGGATCGAGTTCAGCGATACGTTGAGCAGTTTTGAGAGCATTTTGTGGTTGTTGGTATTGTTGGTAAATCGAGGAGAGAAAATTGAGCATCTCGAGGTTATTTTTATCTTTTTCAAGGAGTTTCAAAATTTGTTGTTTTGCTCGTTCCGGGTTGCCACCAGCGAGAGCGGCAACTGACCGCTGGAACAGGTCGTTTTCGGCTCCCAAGCCATCACCTAACCCATAGATTATATCGTACGTGAATTTTAAGCGCTCTTACTTGGTGAATTTCACCGATTATTCGTTGGTGATTTCGCAAGGAGTGGAGATTTGAATCGCCTTTTTTCCAGACTTTTAGAAATCTTTCACATTCTAATTTATTATAAGCCTGAATTTTCAAGGGAGGGAATAATGTTGACAAATAGAGTGATTGAAAATGGTCCTTCGCAGTATTGCCCATAATGACCCACAACTTGAACAATATAAAGAAAAGATTCAATGGTATACAAAACCGGTTGAAGCCCTTGGCTTCACATACCAATTGTATCTCAATGAAGACCAACCAGTAGGGATTGCTTCAATCGGCCAAGAACCCATGCAACTATTCAAACCGATTGGAACTCCATTAATACGATTGATTGTGATCGATTACGCTCAGTCTGAGGAGATCTTAAACGCGTTAGCTGACGAAGTGTTACACCTTGCGAAGTCACGAGATGTTGATTTTGCTTACCTAGATATCCTTGCTAAACAAGAAAGGCTCGGTGAACATCTCAAGCAAATCGGATTTCAAGAATTAGCTAACCGCTATGAAATGATTCGACCGCTAAACGATTCTGTGAAGGCTTCAGACCAGCTTCGATATGAACAGATTAGACGAGAGGATGTAAAGCAATTCTTTGTGTATATGAAAGAATTCATGAGTGGTTCTCCAGATGTTGTCTTAAACATGGTTATAGAGAACATGAAGGATGTTCCGGAGGAGATACTGGATTATTGGTATCAATCGGATCAGGCATACTTTGTGTATCATGAGAAAGAGCTGATTGGAATTCTCGATCTGGTGCCACCTGCTGGATTTATTCAAAATATTGGAGTCGCTCCAGCACATCGGAGGAAAGGTTTCGCGACGGAGATGCTCCGGTTTTGTTTGCAGTTATTAAAAGATGCAGGAAATGAGAAAGCGAAATTAGGGGTTCATGTGGATAATAAAGGAGCAATTCGGCTCTACGAGAGCTTGGGATTCAAAGTGGATGAGCAGGTTCAGACTTTCATCTGGTGGAATACTAGCTAACTTCACTTGTTAGAGTCCAAAGGGAAGTAGATTGATGAGTAGGTGCAAGAAACAGGAGTTGCCTAAGTAAAGGATCATGATGAGGACGGCGCTTAGAGGTTTCCACCAGTGGACGAAGGAATAGGCGTGGACCGATTAGAAGCGGGAGTGGTATAAGCAGAATGATGGCACAAAGTATAACAAAGAAAAGATGGACGAGGAGGGCGTCGTGCTCGCTAGACTCTAAAAAAAATGTCATAAAGCATGTCTAACGCTTTTCCCTGCTAATATGCCTTTAAGAGAAGCAGGCACTGAAACTTACTTTTCTAGCGGTCTCCGTCTTCTTTTAACCTGCCTTTGATTTTTCAGTTGAGTTAGAGTTTTAGGATTAGTCTATGCGATGTCTCGCTGGATCATGCATGTGGATATGGACGCCTTCTATGCGTCGGTGGAACAGTATCGACTCCACCCTGAATACGTTGGACTACCTTTGTGTGTAGGACCCGATCCCAAGAAAGGACAACGACGCGGGGTTGTTCGAGTTGCGTCCTATGAAGCGCGGGCTTTTGGAATTCATGCAGGCATGTCAGTAGTGAAGGCATACAGTTTGTGTCCTGATGCAGTCTTTGTGTTTGGTTCGTTTTCCAATTATGTGGAAGCCTCTGAAGAAGTGATGGAGGTTCTCCAAAGATTTGCTGATGAGAGACGGATTCGGAAGGCTAGTATTGATGAAGCATATCTTGAAATCACGAACCGCGTTAAACAGTATTCGGGTCCTAGAGCGCTGGCAATGGAAATCCAGCAGGCTGTTCGAGAAGAAACCCAGTTACCCTGCTCAATTGGAATCGCACCTAATATGGCAGTAGCCAAAATTGCTACCGAACAGAATAAACCGCTGGGAATTACTCTTGTGCCTCAAGATCCTGCCTCTGTTGCAGAATTTTTAGCTCCCTTAGACGTGACCGCCATTAATGGAATTGGTCGTGTAACAGGGAATCGCTTAAAAAAACATGGCATTAACACCTTGGGCCAAATTCAACAAATGTCGCTCCAAGCGTTATTTGCAGTGTTTGGAAAAGGAGCTAAATGGTTGTCTGACCGGGCCTGGGGCATCGATAATCGGGGAATTGTGCGCACGGGTCCATGGCGACGAAAATCGATGGGTAATGAACGAACTTTCCCCCAGGACGTGGATGCAAAGTCATTAGAGGTGGCACAAGAAACCTTGAATAGTTTATCGAGTAAGATCAGTAAGCGGCTCCAGTCGAAGTCTTATCATTTCCGTACAGTAACGGTGAAAATCCGGTACCAAGATTATACGACGATTCAGCGAAGTCGTACTTTACCATTAAGCACCAATGATGCAAAGATTTTGTCGAAGACAGTGAGTGCCTTGTTTGAGGAGCATCGGAAGCCGGATAGAGCCTTACGGTTGGTTGGTGTGCGGGTTACGAATTTGACACGGATGAATGGCCAAGCCACTCTGTCCGACTATGTTTAGCTTGGAATCAAAAGATTCATTCGGGTATCTATTCTAACAGTACGCTGTGGTGTTTGAAGTGTACTTCAAAGGATTATCCACCCTTTTAGACGAACCTGGTGAAACGTTTCCCCGACGCTCGGAATTGAAGATTCTTCGAGGAAAAACATTGACGAAGACCCCAACGTGGCATAAAGCGATCATCTTGGTCCAGTTGTCAAAAGGGCGGCAGTTGCGATTGGTGGGCTGGCAATTGAATAAAGAGGGAGAGTGGCGACTGCGCCAAAAATTCAACATATCAAGAGGTTATGCTTTAAACATCTCAGAAGTCTGTGAAGCTTATGCGAATGAGTGGGAAGACTAGTTCTGAAACTAATTATAGTATTGGAGGGTTTTGATGCGATTTCGTATTCCCCAATGGCTTACCCTGGAAGAAGTGGTCTTTGAAAACCCCGGTGATGAAGTAACTGGGCTTGTAATTGGGAAATTGTTTCGGACAGCACGCTTTGGTGAAATCCCGGTATTTTTGCTCTATGATGACGAAAATGAACGGATAATTGTCATTCAAGCTTGGGCAAAGATGCTTAAAGATTATTTACAAGGCGGTTCAGGTCGAACTGGCGTCCGGCTGGGTGAAAAAATCACAATTACCTATTATGGTCGACGGGCGAAGAAGAAGCCACCTGGAACATTCTACCATGTATTTCGTCGGACTCGAAGTCACTACATTTCGAAACAATACACCTATCCGGAGAAACAAAAACGAACAAAAAAGACCTGAGTTGCAAGAGGTCATGAAGTAGGTGATTAGACATGGTTATGGTAATAAAATGGGATGGTCGCTCTGAAGATTTCGATCCAATGAAAATTGTGCGTACGCTTACACGTATGGGGGCTCCTCAAGCGGTTGCAGAAGAAATTGCTGAGGATTTAGAAGATCGCGTTGAAGAGGGGATGACCACTAAGGAGATCTATGATATGGCTGTAACCGAGCTTGAGACTCATAGTGAAGTCGTAGAGTTTCGCCGGGATCTACGGGACGGGCTAGCACGAATTGGGGGTGGATTTATTTTTGAAGATTATATACGCCTACTCCTTGGAGAGTACGGCTACAAGGTTTCGGGTAATGTGGTTATTCAGGGTGCATGTGTTGATCATGAAGTTGACAGCATCGCCGAACGGGATGGTGAAGTAATTTACGTGGAGATGAAGCATCATAGTGTGTTAGAACGGTACACCCCTTTTGAAGTCACGTTAGCGGCGAAGGCGAAATGGGATGACCTGCAAGCTGGTTGTGAGCAGGGGTTGAACGATTGCCCTTTTGATCGGGTGTTGATTGTGACTAATACTCGGTTGACACAACATGCGCGTCATTATGCAGAGTGTGTAGGGATTGAGCATTTTGGGTGGAATACGCCACGAGGTCGGGGAATTGATTGGTTTATTGAAAATAAGAAACTGTATCCTGTGACAATTCTGCGGACAGTAACTGATGAGGAAAGGGATGAGTTGTATAAAAACCGAATCCTGACATTAAACCAGTTAATGAAAACAGACCCGAAATCTGTGGGGCTTTCAGAAACTCGAGTGAAGGAGTTAATTGCTGAAACGCAGCGAGTGTTTTCGTGTTGTCAGGCTGACGCTTAATTTCACGTAATTTAAAAGCAACACGAAAGTCTTTTGATGGAGTTTAACAGGATTAGGCGATAATCACAGTTCCTTGAACGGTGGAAACTATCATGGATAACATGGATATCGGAAAGCTCCTAACGCGAATCGGTGCAATTCTCATCATTATTGCAGGATTTGTACAAATCGGTGAATATGCATTCTATAATGTGCTTGATCTGCTGAACTATGGTCAGCTTTACATCTACCCGATGGCGACGCTAATTGCTGGCGTCGTTGCTGTCATTTTTGGCTTCTTGGTCCTGTTCTTTTATCTTCGCATGGTTGATCAGAATCGGATTAATGCGGCCATTCTCATTCTCATCTTCAGTATCATTGGAGCCGTGTTTGCCTTTGAATGGGGAATCATAGGTGGCCCTGGGGCTGTTCTCTGTTTAGTGGGAGCTATTCTATTCTTTATCGAACCTGAAACAGGAGGAGCATAAGCTCCTTCCTCCAATTTTTTATAGTCCGAAAGAAGTTCCAATTAGTTGAGGCTAATCGCTCGTGAATTACCATCTAATCCTCACCCGGAAATGCAATTTGAATTGTCGGTATTGTCACGGCGGTGAAGAATCCGGGTCTGATACCGAAATTCAATACACTCTTGATGATCTAGCCAGGTTTCTCGAAGAGGATTCGGATCTTCAATTGATGTTTTATGGCGGAGAGCCTACGCTGCGGATTCCCCTGATGACTGAGATTATGAGTCGGTTTCATCGAGCCCGATACATGCTGCAAACCAATGGCCTGCTCTTGCACCATATTCCTGTGAGTTATTTGTACCGATTCCATTCAATTCTTGTCTCCATTGATGGAGATAAGGATGTAACAGATGGATATCGATCACAGGGCGTATACGATCAAGTGATTGAAAATGTACGCTGGCTGTACCAGCAAGGATACCAAGGAGATATCGTGGCCCGGATGACTGCGTCCGAACAGAGTGACATCTATCGCGATGTGCAACACCTCCTTAATCTGAGGAGCCCCCGGTTTCAGCATGTGCACTGGCAATTGAATGCAATTTGGGACGCGGAAGACAATTGGGTGGATTTTGACCAGTGGGTACGCGAATCCTATTACCCAGGGATTAGTCGACTGGTGGATGAGTGGCTGGTGACGATGCAAACAGGTGTTGTCGAAGGGATTGTGCCCTTTTTACCCCTAATGTATGACTTGTTAACGGGTAATCGGAGTTCGATTCGTTGTGGAGCGGGGCACGACACCTTTGCCATTCATGTGGATGGTTCGATTGGCATTTGCCCTATTTCCCCGAATTGGCCTTTTTCGATTGTGGGCGATATTTGGAAGACTAAACCTCAGGAGCTACATGATATTATGCTGCTCGATGAGCCGTGTCCATCCTGTGAGGAATTCGGGTTGTGTGGAGGGCGTTGCCTGTTTGCTAATAAGCAACGGTTGTGGGGTGAAGAAGGCTTTCTCAAAGTCTGCGATACAGTGAAACATCTTCTTGGTTGTCTCCGAGACATCGTACCAGAGGTGCGTGCGCTTCTATCACAAGGGATTATTTCGCTGGAGGATTTCGCTTATCCAGAGTTTAATAATGGATGTGAAATTATTCCGTAATGGAACCAAAAATTGAAGAAGAACAGAAATCCTTTTGGAAAGTTGACAACTACAGATACCATTCATTCTCAAGGGAGGTACGGTACTTGCCAATTGTAAAAATTCCTCAGCGTCGATTTGAAGACCGACTCTCAAAGTTTCGTCAGAAACTCGCAGAGACGAAAATTTCACATTTCGTTGTTTTTAATCCGACTCACATCTACTACCTGACCGGCTTTGTCCACATACCCACAGAACGCCCCTTTGCCCTAATTGTCCAAGATTCAGAGATCAGTTTCTTTGTACCCGAGTTAGAAAAACAACATGTTGAAGAAGAAGTACCTAACGTGGCAAAGATTGGGACATATTTTGACTACCCGGACGCCAAACACCCAATGAAGCATTTTGCTACGTTTTTGAAACAGGGGTTGAAGATTAAGGATAGTTTAGGGGCTGAGGCGCCTAGTAGTTCGGGGCGCTGGGGTTATGAGGGACCTAAGTTAGAGGAAGTATTAGGATTTCCCGTGAAAGTTATGCCCCAGCTATTGACGAATATGCGAGTTATCAAAGACGAAGATGAACTTGCCTGTATACGCGAATCGGCGATGTGGGGCAATCTTGCCCATCAGTTATTACAGGATTACACACAGGTCGGGTTGAATGAAGTGGAGGTATCGACGGCGGCATCCTTAGAGGCGTCGATGGCAATGGGAAATGCATTGGGTATTGCGTATCGTCCCTTTGCAATTGGAGGATTGCCAGTACACGCGGGGTATCGTGGACAAATTGGAACCTATTCGGCGATCCCTCATGCCATGACCCGATTTACGGTGTTTAAACCAGGCGATACCTTGGTGACTGGAGCAGCTGCAAATGTTGCAGGATATTATTCGGAGTTGGAGCGCACCATGTTTTTAGGGGAACCCACAGCCAAACAGCGGAAATACTTTGACATCATGATGGAAGCTCAACAGGCCGCTTTTGACACATTTGCTCCAGGCAAGCCATGCTCAATTGTGGATAAAGCTACACGCACGGTCTTTAAGCAACACGGAGTTATGGACTTAGTGCAACATCATACCGGACATGCCATCGGCTTAGAAGGCCATGAAAAGCCGTTTCTTGATCAGGGGATGGAAAATATCATGGAACCAGGGATGGTCTTTACTGTGGAACCAGGAATCTATGACCGGGCTATTGGGGGATTCCGGCACTCTGATACGATATTCATCACTGATGATGGTATGGAACTGGTGACTTATTATCCGCGGGATATCGATTACTTGACCATAGAGAGCTAATAAAAGAGAATTCTTAGACTTTCTTTAGCGCCTCTTGGACGAGAGGAAGATCACAACAGCGGATGCCTTCGTAGCCTTCATGAGTAAGGTGTTTGAGGAGTTTGGCATAAAGGCGACCCCCTTTCATGCGGAAGGATTCCTGATGAAATAGGAATGTGAAATATTCCGCGTGAATCTCTTTGGCCACGTCCAAATCTTTGAGAATATATTTCCAAGCTTCGTTTTCAGTAAGCTGAAGGCGCCCAAAGAGATCTGTATCCATAATCCCAATGGGAATTTCAATTAGCCCGGTGTCAAGTTTATAGGGATCTATTCTTTGGACTGTTACACTACGATAGGAGGAGTCATAAAGAATTCCTTCGTCCTTGAACAGCTCAAGAAGCGAGGGGGTAATCCAGAGATTATGGCATCGAACCCCGTGGATGTTACCGATGAGGTCGGAAAAGAATGCTCTTTGTATATTAAATAACCCTTTGAATTGGGGATGGTCTTCATGTACGTAATGGAGTTGGAGTTCGGTGCCTTCAGTTTGAATGGTTTTCAAGGTGTCGATAATGGTATAGAGGTTAAAGAGGAATGTGGGAAGGAAGAAAGTGGATTGAAAGCCTAGTTCAGCTTCCAGATGCACGATCTCTTCGATGTTATTGTAAAGATTGAGAGCGCCGTTTTCTGCAGCTTTGAGGTCCTTTTTTGTGAATCTTTCTCGTCGTGCGAGGATGTGCTCAATGGGTTTGTACACGGAATCTGCGTCATGTGTAAGGATGATTTTCATGATGTTCGTCCTTTTGGGTTTTTACACTGTTTTGTAGCGTTTTTCGATGATGCGGAGGAAATCAGCAACTGTGTGGAAGCAGGGAACCCCAAGTTCGATAAATTGTTGAAACCTATAAGCATTATTGGTAATTGCAATTGGTTTCATTTGGAGTGAGGCAGCAGATACAGCGTCGCCCATTGTGTCGCCGACAAGACACATCCGTGTTGGAGCGATTTGTAGTGATTGAGAAGCGTGTCTAGCTTGATGGGCACGTTGCATACCATGTTCGCGACCAATTACAAGATCTATAGTTTCTTCAATTTCAAGTCGTTTAATTGCGGTTCGAATATTCCGTGATGTTTGTTTAGACACGATGGCGAGTTTGATGTTGAATTTTCTTAGCTTCTGAAAGCTATTGACAAGTGCTCTAGACCGCGAGAGTTTAGCTGCAGCCTGCTCTTCATAGGTTTCTACAATATGGCTCATTTTGGCATAATGATCGGGACTCTGTTTTTGTGCACGGTAAAGACCAATCATAACGGATCTTTCTTGCGGATGCAGTAAGTCTTTGAGGATGAGCATATGTCGTACCGTTCCCCAGTTGATCTTCAGAGTGGTTAGGGTGCCGTCGAGATCGAAAACAAGAGCCTTGATGGGTTCATCATGAAGGCGTTTTTGTAATGCGCGGATATTCTGTTTATATCGATTCTGAAGAGCTATCTTGGGTTGTCTGGCTTTGGGGAGAAGTATGTTTAACAGCCGGGATATTATGCCATAGAACAGCTCAGGGGGATCTTGATAATGGATATCTGTTCGGTTATTGCGTTTGATGGCATGCCAGAGCATTCGCAGCCAGACTTGGGGATTTGTACGGAAATAGGCACTGAATCCGGGAAGAAGCCAAGAAAAGCATCCTTGAGTTCCTCTGTGATGGAAAAGTGGAAAACTAGAATCAGTTGGGTCAGGCTCCCATCCATATTCTTGACCGTGCAAGAGGTATTGGGGAAAGTCAAGGTTCCATGCTGTAGCCAGTTCAAGACTTCCCCAGAACTTAGGATTCAATTCAATTAGATAATAGTCTCCACTCTCTTCGTGTCTACGAAATTCGATCATCAGTGGACCAGACCAAGAAAGGTTTAGTGTGATTTTTCGTCCCAGATCATAGATTGGTGATTCGGGCTCATGGCATGCGACCAGGCTAGGCCCACCACTGGGTTGAGTTTCTATAATTCGGCGATGTACGTACTCAGCGAGAACATAACCGCCAGCGGCTACTGTGAAGTAGCCGGTTCCTGATCCAGGAATGAATTGTTGAGCGATTAAGGGTCCGCTTCGTGATGCGACAATTCGCTCAATGTCTTTTGCGTGAAATGCGTATTGAGGATTTGCAGCATCTGAGGTGCCTTTCACGACGAGAGGTAATCCAATGGTGTTGAGGACTTCTTTCCATGATCGTTTTGTTATTTTTTCGGTTTTGGGATAAAGGACTCCTGTTGATTGGCTGAGTCGATCTAGTGTGGCTTTATTTGCAGCCTTTTTGATAGCAGTATGAGTGGGGGCAAGGATTACGCCGTTTTTGCTCAGTGATTTTCGGTAATTGGCTAACAACACTGTATCAATGAATCCCACTGGAACGACGATGGGATTGTATTGGTCCATTAGATAGCCGATTTGCTTGAGATAGGTATTTTCATTTTCGTAGGGATTGGCGATGTGGTAGCGGTGGTCGAGGTATCGAGAAAAGACTGGCGAACGCCAGTGAGAGAACGCGCCTATTGTAGTATATTTCATTCTCTTGAGCGATTTAATGATGGGATAGGCTTTTCGTTGATTCGCGGAGACAATTAGAGCAGTGATTTTTCCTCGCTGGGCCCCAGTTAATTTTTTTCTTGTACTACTGGAGGTCGCTACTAACCGAAATGCTTGATCCGAATGGCCCAGGAGGGGTTGCATGAGTATCAACTATATTTGTACATGTTCGATGATGTTTTGATTGTTTCCTTAGCGAGGTTTGCATATCAATTCTTGGATGTACAAATCGAAGACTTTGTTTGTGTGCGCAGGTTGAATGATCATTGCTGTGTCAACTCCTCGTCCTGATCCACCTAAGGCAAGAACGGGTTGATTCATTGGAATCAACCCTGCATCTGCAGCCATTAGGGTGATTTCGACACCCACTTTGACACCTTGTCCAAGCATTTTGAGAGCGTTTGCTATCAGGATTGCAGGACCGATGATGTCGAATTTATTTCGAATTCCACGTTCAACGCCACTGAGTACGTGGCTGGCTGTGAGAATCGGGACTTTG
>JBHLPR010000094.1:0-5847 GCA_048939245.1 Promethearchaeota archaeon
ATCTTTTGGATAGAAATCAAAAAGGGCCGCTAGATGAAATACAATTTCAGTTTCCTTAACGGCCTTTTCTAAGGAATTTGGATCAAGAAGGTCTCCTTCTACTAATTGGATTTCTCGAGGCAAGCCTTGCACATCGCTGGTTTTTCTGACTAACGCTTTGACCTCGTGTTTTTCCTTTACAAGCCTGGATACGAGATTTCGCCCGATAAATCCGGTTGCTCCCGTAACAAGAATTTTCAAACGAATACACCTCGCATTTTAATTGGCTTCATCTAAGTTGTTTACTGTTAAATCTTCATAAATGGGTCCTTTGGGAGTAAGCGTGCTCATTTTCAATTTAATAGCTTTGGCATAAAATTTACCAAACTCATAGTTCGAGTATTGGCGAACTAATTCCATCAGCTGCTCACGATTTAATCCACTACGGACTCTCACAACGGTTAGGTGTGGAGAGTACTTTCTTTTTTCTGAAGGAAATCTATTTGCTCGAAGTTCTCTTCCTAAATATTTCTGATGTTGAATGATTTGTTCTGCTCCTTTATTGCAGCCTATCCAAATCACACGTGGTCTCTGAGGGCGAAAACAACCCAGACCCGCAAGTTCAACATCAAAAATGTTTCCTTCTACCTTCTGAACAATATCCGCAACGTCTGGCACTCTTTCTTCGGCGACGTTTCCAAGAAAATGAAGTGTAAAATGGAGATTTTGTGGTTCAACGAGTTTTAATTTTGCTCCGCTAGAGAGTAGTTCTTGCTGAATTTTTGTAATCTGGCGAATTATGTTCGCATCGTCAACTTCGATTGCAATGAAGCACCGGATCTCAGTCATGTCTCATCAGTCCTTCTTTCTATCGATAAATCAGCAGGAAACTTTATATCATTCTCCATTCCCAAAGGCGAACAGCTCGCTTCTGGGAGGCATCGATTGGTTGAAGACTAAGAAATCATCTCGTTCTCGTAAACCGCTTGCGGAGCTATCACGAACAACAGGTGACCCTCTCACCGAAACAATCATTCCCGCCCGTGAAGTTACTTTGCGACCCGCAGGATACCCCCTTGAAGTTAACAGTACTCCTGCTATTCCTTTGCTCCGTATTCCGGATGAAAAGCTCTTTAACGCATATGCGGTCGACCAATGGCAAGGAATCAGAGTAAAACCGGCTGATTATCTATTTGACCAGCTACTCCTTCCCGATTTCGCTTTTGAAGTTGTATCAGTGATTCCTCAAGAAGCTCATATCGTTTCTGATACGAAAATACGACTAATTGAACCTCCCGATATAGTTCCAACAAAAGGTCGCAAAATTGGGTTTGATGATGTTATTGGTCACGAGAATGCTAAAGCCAAATGCCTTATTATCCAAAAATACATCGCTGACCCTACTCGGTTCGCGGAGTGGGCCCCTCGTCGGGTTTTATTTTATGGTCCACCTGGAACTGGAAAAACCATGTTAGCTCGGGCTCTAGCTTGGGAAACGCAAACGGAATTTGCTTACGTAAAAGCCACCTCGCTCATCGGACAGCACGTCGGCGCAGGGGCTGACAAGGTAAACAAACTTTTCGAAGACATCGTACGAAAGAAGCCGTGCATCGTCTTTATTGATGAAATCGACTCTATTGGTCTTGATCGAGGATTCCAGTCTGTCCGTGGAGATGTGACTGAGGTAGTGAACTCTCTTATCTCCCAGTTCGATTTGATCGAGGATCAAGAAGGCGTTGTTGTAATTGCAGCCACCAATAGTCGTGATTTCTTAGACCCTGCTTTAAGAAGTCGATTCGAGGAAGAAATTAATTTTCCACTCCCTAATCTCAGTGATAGACTCGAAATCTTACGAAAATATTCCTCTAGTCTTCCCATGCCCATTAACGCAGATTTGGAATCTATTGCTCGACGCACTGAAGGTTATTCCGGGCGCGATTTGAAAGATCGGGTCTTAAAGGGTGCTCTTCACCACGCTCTTTCCAAAGGACTTTCGACCCTTGATGAATCAACCTTTCAACATGTGGAAATTCTTCAAACTTCAAAAGATAAGCGTTTGTATAAGTAGTCTTGTACTATGAATTGTGGTTACGTTGCCCGTAGAAAAAATCGTCATATTTTGTGGAATGCCCGGTTCAGGTAAATCCATCGGTGCAACTGTAGCTAAAAATCTTGGAATACCAGTTTTCGTAATGGGTGATGTTGTCCGAGAAGAAGTAACCCGACACAAACTTCCTCATAGTCCCCAGACTCTTGGTCGAATAATGATAGAACTCCGCGAAAAATTCGGACCTGCAATAATAGCAAAACGAATAATTAACAAATTTTCAAACGTAGCAGGAAAGAATTTGGTTATTGACGGGGCAAGAAGCGAAGCAGAAATCAAAGCATTTCAAGATGCAGTAGATCATGTACTCGTTGTGGCGGTTCACGCTTCTCCGCAAATCCGTTTTCAACGTCTTAGTCAACGTGGTCGTGAAGACGATTCATTAACACGTGAAACCTTCAGACAAAGAGATACCCGAGAACTAGATGTTGGATTAGGACGAATCATTGCACAGGCAGATATAATGATTGTAAATGAAGGCAAATACAACAAACTCAAATCACGGGTACGCCAAGTTCTCGTAGAGGAATTTAATATCGAGTAAAGAGGGAGGCTTCACCTATTATTACCATTACATTATGGGCCGATGTTAAACAAACCGAGAATCCCGAAACGCTTCGGAAAGCATTCAAAAATTTGTGTGCACCCGTTAATTGTGAAATTAAACAAGATCCCGAGTTCGGAACAGTTCTAATCGGAAAAGCCACTGGTCCCGAATCCATTGCCATATTAGCGAAGAAGTTCCGAGAACAACGGATTCTTGAAGCCGTGAGACAACGATTGCTCAAATCGATGCACAATAAGTCAGTTGTCTTTGGTATGCAACGCCAAGCCGCGGTCGTAAATCGGTTTCACTTGTGTGATTTAGACGACTATTCTGCGATGGGTCCGATACGGGTTGAAATTCAAGCCACTAACATCCAGGATGTTATTGATTATATTAGCCCCCCCACTGTCAAGGGAAAACCCCAATTAAGAAAAAATCTTCAACTCAAATGATAGTTCTGTCATTCAATCGTTGAAGGATTGAGCTCAATATATTCCAAATCTTTGGGAACAGAAGTTTGAAGAAAAATCGCCAGTGCTTCTTTTTCATGTTCCTCCATCATTGCATATCGTGGGCTAGCATGTATCAATACCAATTGCTTCACTTTAGCTTGAACAGCTATTTCAGCAGCTTGTGCGGCTGTGGAGTGCTGATATTTCAGTGCATTCTCTCGGTGAGCGGATGTAAACGTTGCATCGTGAATTAGAAGATCAGCATTCTTAGCTGCCTTAACTAAACGCGGGTTTGGCGCGGTATCTCCTGAAAACACAATTCGAACTCCCTTTCGCACGGCTCCCAACACATCTTCAGGACGAATAAGCTTTCCCTCTGGAGTTTCTATTGGCTGCCCCTGGAAAAGCTGTTTACGAACAGGCCCCGCTGGTACCCCTAGCTGTTTAGCTTTTCGTGCATCGAATTTTCCCGGAATATCTGCCATTTGAAGAATAAAAGAAAGAGATGGAACTCCATGAAGAGCAGGTAAGCATTCTACGGAGTATAGTGCCTGCCCTGAGACAATACCTTCCTTCACATCCTCAACCGTCAATTGAAATTCAAGATGGGTATGAGTCCATTCTAAGACGGTTTCTGTGAATTCCTTGGTACCAACAGGTCCATAAACATTCAGAGGTTTTGTTCGATTAAGCATCGTCATTGTCGAAATAAGCCCTGGTAATCCCAAAACATGGTCACCATGGAGATGGGTGATGAATATTTCCCTTATCCGCTGTAAGCTAAGTCCTGCCCTTTGCAGTTGAAGCTGTGTTCCTTCACCGCAATCAAATAACAGGAGCTTCCCTTGAAAATAGATAGCTATCGAGGGTGAAGCTCGAGTGATGGAAGGGATTCCTCCTCCCACACCCAAGAAATGTACTCGCACAAGATTTTTGGTCATCTCATTTTCGCTCCAACACTACGATATGGCGACGTAGGCTTCGATGAATCCGCATAGTATGAGTCTCTTTAATGATGAAGCTATTAGATGGGACCATATTCTCATTGAAATATTCTAAGGGCAGAGCAAAACACAGATAGCCCCCTGATTTTAGGATTTGAGCAAGTGCTTCTAAACTTGCTTCGATTAGGTTGCTAATAATAGCACCTTTAGCCGAACTCGATCGGCCATAGGGCGGATCAGTAGCAATTGCCTCAATTTTCTCGTTGCATAATGGTGGTTTCCGTGCATCGGCTAAGCAACCATGAAAGGGTATATTGAAATGGGTAAGATTCCTTTGGCTTCCGGTCACCATTGAACTATCAATGTCTAAGCCAACCGGAATGCAACCAATTTCTGCAGCTTCAAGAAGAAGGCCTCCTGTTCCCGAGAAGGGATCAATGAAAAGTCTTCCAGGTCTTGCTCGGCTAAGATTCACTAGAACTCTGGCAATTTTTGGGTGAATGGCACTAGGCACAAAAAACGGGCGAAATGGGCTGCGCCTCTTTGAAAAGCTTGTACGATTTCGTGAAGCTAAAAGAGGGCCAAAATAGAATGTATCTCCATAAATTACACCGAAAAATAACACATCTGGTGCTGTTAAGGAAATCTCGACGTCCCCTTTCATCGCGCGCCATATTACCGAACCAATTTTACCCTGCAAGTCATCGACATCAAATTCAGAGGGTTCACGCTTAATTCGGGTAACCTTCACCCCAAATAGACTATTCGGACGAATCCAATTGCTAAAATTGATTTGTTGAAGCGAATTAAGAATAGCCGTCTCTTCAGATGGTGATTCAAATGCTATAACGCTGGCATGATTCACCAATCCCGCTCTTTGGGTGGCAATTCGAGCAGCCTCCGAATCTACTTCCATGAGTAGAATACGTTTTCCATGTCCTTTGATTGAGTAAGAAAAACCTTCAGATTCCAAAATTGCGCAAAGCTCCGCTTGGGGGAGGGTATCATGTTCACCAGATAGAATAAATAAACATAATTGCATCTTAGACCGCTTCACAATTGATCCTCCAGCTTCAATCCCATAATCAATGCATCTTCTCCATCCTTGTAGTATTTACGACTTCGCTTTAGTTTTCGAAAACCATGCCTTTCGTAGAAGATTTTCGCACTATAGTTCGAAACCCTCACCTCTAAAATCACTTCTTTGCAATTCTGCTTTTTAAGCACCCCAAGCAGTGCTAGGAATAATTGGTGACCAACTCCCTTCTGGCGTTCCTCTCTTTTGACTGCTAAAGAAAGAAGATGACCAATTTTCAATTCGTTCTCCTGACTTATTTCTGCTATAATATATCCCAATGCCACTTCGTTTTCCACCGCAACTAAAAACAAGTTTGGGTTAATCTCGGCTAGATAATGAAAAAGATGAGGAGGATATGGATCAGAAAAGGATTCGACTTCGATTTGCGCAATTTGGCTGAAATCCGCGGTTTTTATAGGGCGAATTGATATCATTCCAAGAATTACTGGTAGTGGATAGAAATATGTGTGAGGTTCTTGGTCTAATCAGGTGTTGAGGCGAACGTTTGTGAAGATCGTTGCGAAAAGCCTGAAAAGTGGTAAAATGGTCGTTGTTCCCGAGGATATTGATGATTTATGGCACCTTTACAATGTAATTCTTCCTGGTGACCAAGTAGCAGCAAGAACCGTCAGACGTGTTCGCCGAGATTCCGGTGACGCTTCTCGTCCTGATAAAGGCGAGCGCCGGCGTATGTTCATCAGATTAACTGTTGAAGAGGTTTCTTTGCATAAGTATTCGAA
>JBHLPR010000048.1:0-17445 GCA_048939245.1 Promethearchaeota archaeon
CGTTTTGTATCTGCGACAATGCCTGATTGGGCTTCAAGGATTTGTGTACTCTCCTGCAGTGCAACAGCAAGCGCCACTAATTCTCCTTTCAAAGTCATAAGGGCTACCAAATCACCTGGCCTAATATCATCATGAAGCTTCAAGACACCCGTCACCGCAAGATTTGCACCATGGCAGATTGCATCAATCGCGGTATCTCGAATAACTATCTGCGGTAGATGCTGAACCCCCTCCTCTAATGGACGGATATATAGACGAAGCATTCGATCATTCTGTTCTTCCTTCCAAAAGTGGTAGGCATCAATTACATCATGGAGTGTAGCTAAAGTAGTATCCTCTTTGAAAGGCCCCGTACGCGTTCGACGCAGCTCTGCCATATGAGCCCCGCCTCCAAGAACCTCACCAAGATCGAAGACTAATTTCCGTACATAGGTGCCAGCCTGACAGCCTACCCGAAAGAGAACATTCTGTTCGTCGATTTCAAGAATATCGAGATAGTAGATTTTTCGAGTACGCACCCGGCGTTTTACCGAGGACCGTACTGGAGGGCGTTGATAAATGGTCCCGACAAATTCCGCAGTGGCAGCATGAATTTTCTTAGGTGTTTCTTGTTGGTGTAGTCGCATGATACAGACGTATTCTTTTCCTGATGTCAAAAGGGCATTAGCAATTTTTGTGGCATTCCCGAGCATGACCGGCAGGACACCTGTCACTTTAGGATCCAGCGTCCCAGAATGTCCTGCCCGGTCCAGCTTTAGAATTCGCTTTACCCAAGATACTACTTCATGGCTGGTCGGTCCGGGGGGCTTTTCCGGGTTTGAAAAAGGCTGAACGCCCCTTAAACCAAACTATCCAGATTGATGATTCCATCCTGAAATAATTCGGGGATGGATCGTTCTTTAGGGACTCGACCATAAGCCGGATTCGTGGTATCCTCGGCGCGAATTATCCATTTCCGCTGCTTATCGGCAGGTAACTGCGACTTTGTCAGATCTGAAGTCCTCCTCAGTTCCTTAAATAGGAGTGATTATTACTTCTATTATTTCTCTTTCATAAAGGGAGTGAGTTTTGCTTCTTTGATGGCTTTCACGATAGCGGGATCTTCTGCCCCCGCCTTAATGTTGATTTTCTTTGTGGTCGGATTCAAATGGTCAACATTTGAACGTCGACGCCTGACGCTACTCACTTCTTGGGGTCCAGAAATAACGACGAAGTTCTTATCCACGCGTTCAACAACAACACATTTTTTTCCGGCCTCTCGACCGTGTGTTTTCACACAAATTCTTCCAACTTCAACTAAACTCATGGAAATTCAACCTCCACCGGTTGACGGTCAGCTGGTGTGTCGCCACTCCAGCCTCATTCGGATGTCGTCCCGGAGGACGTAAGATACGCCTTTACCACTGCAATACATATATTTATCGTAGCAACTGCGTTGAACCCGTCGGTATTCAATACGATATCGAAAAGGCGTGTATCTGTGACATCAATGCCATAGAATTCTCGGAACCGGGATAATTCACTTTGCTCACGGATTTGGGTTTCTTTCAAAATTTCTTCATAGTTCCGCGATTCCCGGTTAGCAATACGCAGAGCCCGGACTTCTAGGGGTGCACGAAGATAGAATGTCAAGTCTGCTTGTCGGCGCACCACCCAGCCAGCGATGTAGGCGTCTATAACTACATTACCACGTTCAGCTTCTTTCTGTGTGCGATTATCGATTTCTTGGTCGATTTGTCGATTTTCTTCAGCAATCTTGCTGAGTTCGGTTAAGGTGATGCCTCGTTCTTCCGCTAGCTGGCGGAAAATCATTCCTGCCGACACGTAGCGGAGATTGAACGCCTTAGCTAGCCCTTGAGCGACAGTGGTAGTACCTGCTCCGTGTAACCCGCTGACCGCGATTGTCAAGCCCATGGCATCACACGCGCATTTTTCATTAATAGCCGGTGGTCATGGAGGTACCCAAGAATTTCTGGATAACCATATTCATGGTAAAGCTACAGATGATGTACCAATAAATGTAGAAGAGACCCATTCCACCTAAAGGTACACCGGGATAATATAGTCCAGTAGTAATCCATTGACCATACTGCCATCCAAACCCCAGACCAAAACTACCTAAAATTTGTGCAAAGTTGACCGGGGACCAGATAACCGGGGCTGGAACTGGATCCGGAGGAAACGCAACACCCGGGTCAATAAAAACACCATTCATAGTCGTATAAACTAGAATGAAAGGAATAATGGTAATCATCATGGGAAGAAAGGACTGCTTACTCACATCCCCTTGCAGTTTCACGATGTATCGTTCACGGCGTTTAATTTTTAGTTCCAGTTTTCGTTTGGCTTTTGGATTGGTTTCCTCTCTGACCTTTTTTTTCATTTCATTGTATTTGTTAATTTCTTCACGGGAGCGTTTCAGCCGATCGTAATCAATGAAATGTCGATTCACTAGGTTTGAGATCAAAGAGATAATAATACTAATTATCATCACAACGATTGCGGACAAAGGGGGAAACGCCCACGGTCCTAGTGCCGCTCGAATGGCTACGGCAATATCAACAAGAATATTCTGCACGGTTATCACACTTTCAACAGTAACTTAGCAAAGGCAGTTGCGGCTTCCTCTGCTTTACCCTCTACATTCTTAAGAATCAGTACGGTTGCACCGGTTAGTGTCCCCACCGCCACTGCTGCTGAGCGACAGAGCAATTGATGGGCAGCAATATTATCCACTAATTGTTCATCCCGTGTCCGTGTCGGATCTTTTGCCCGTCGAGAAGCAATATTGGCAGGATCCGCTTCCACCAAGACAATTGAGGCTGGGCGAATCGCTTCTGCTACCCACTTCGGAAGGCCAATTAAAAAGCCTCCATCCGCGGTTTGAATCAATGTATGCGTGTCTACGATAACGACTTGCGTTTTACTCATTGCTGCGATACGTTCACCTGCCAGCTTCTGTACTTCGCGTTGCTTTTTAACGGGAAGCCGGCGGAGCTCGTCACGATTCTCTACAAGCCGTTTCTTTTGGGCGATTTCAAACATCACTGAACCATAGGTAATCAATGACACGTTGAGACGATCTTCAACCATACGAATTGCATCTGTCACCACCGTGGTTTTTCCGACACCAGGGACACCACTGACCACAACGACCTTACGCACTTGCAATGGGTTAACCTCCACTGAAATACTGGCACAGTTCACTGTCTTAACCTTAAGAGCTTTTCGAGCGCACAATCGAAAGCCTAATGTCCACAGGTTATTCGACACCCAACAGGCCACGCATCATCGGATGCATCTCACCTAACTGCTCCTTCGCTAAGATCTCGAAATACTGCCGCATAATGCCGACGGATAGTAATATCCCTATGCCGGTGGTGAGGGCGCCGAGAAAGTCAGCGAAGGCGGCGAGGGCGCCGACAATGATTCCACCGAGGATGGCCACGGTGGGGATGTAGCGGTTGAGGATTTTTTCGATAACTTGGGGTGATCGGCGGAAGCCGGGGACTTGCATGCCAGCGCCGATGAGTTGTCGGGAGACGTCACGGGGTGAGATACCGGAGACATCGATCCAAAGGCGAGCGAAGGCAGCACAGAAGACCATGAGGAGTACAGCATAACCGATGGCTCTGACCCAGCCTATGGGAGCTCCCCCAGGGAGTGTCTCGAATAAGGAAAGGATGCCGATGGGGGGAGTGAGGAACCAGACGAAGGTGAGTGGTTCGGGGACAAGATAGTTGCCTCCACCTTCAGGAACGGCATATCGGGCGAAGATACCAAACCAGAAGTTACCTTGGAGGGCAGGAAGTTGTACCCAGAGGATTTGGGTAATGAAAAGAATATTCGCATAGAGGGCTTGGGTGAAGATTACCGGGATGTTCGAGACATAGAGAAGTTTAATGGGGTACTGTCCCCGGAAGCCACGGTAGCGGGCATATTGGAGAGGAATATTGACACGGTAGGATTCCATGAAGATAACGAGGACGAAGGTCATGAATGTGGTAAAGAGTCCGAGCATGCTGGCTCTGGGATTTTGTGGTCTAAACCAGATGGTCACGGGGTCGGCGATGAAGCCTGTTTCATCCAGTGGATTGTAGATTACACTTGGATCCCAGCCGTTAGCAGACCAACCACCTAGGTTTTGTAAGATAAAGGGGACGATGCCTTGATAGCCAATGGGAGCAGTGGGAATATCTCTGGTTTGGGCAAAAGAGATGGAGAACATGCCCCAGAGGATTTGGGTGCAGACGTTGGCCATGATAAAGAGGCTGACCCCGCTACCTAGACCCCACCCTTTCTGGATGGTTTCATCCATCATAATTACTACAATGCCTGCAAACATGAGTTGAATGAAGACGAGGATTGCGCCACCGTAGTCGAGCTGACTGGGAACCTGTCCGTAAGCACCGGCAAAGATGTAAGCGAAGGCTTGAAAGGCTGTCATAAATACAGCGAGAACCTTCTGGGCACCCGTATAGAGCGAACGCTGATAGGGATCAGACATATCGACGCGGATGAGTTGGGAGCCGACGAGGAGCTGCATGATGAGGCCGGCAGTGACGATTGGGCCGATGCCGAGTTCCATGAGAGTGCCCCGTGAGGAGGCGAGGATGGTGCGGAGCCAGAAGAAGTAGTCAAAGCCTAAGTCTTGGTTAATGCCATAGAGGGGCAGGCTAGCCATGAGGAGGTACAAAACAAGGATTACTGCGGTCCAGATGAGTTTTTCACGGAAAGAGACCTTGCGGTCGGGTGCCTTGACCTCTGGCATGACGCGAATTATTGGACGTAGTGCGTTGAGAAACCGACTCATGCCGTTTGCCCCAAACTATTCCGTGTTTTCAGTATATCCGTTTCGAGATTGAATTGCGGAAGGTCTTGCTGTTTAATTATGTTTTGGTTCAGGTCTTTGCTTTTCCTTTTGTAGCTGTCGCTCGTTTCGGTTTTTTCTTTGCCTTCGATGCAGTTTTTTTCTTCGTAGTGGTCTTTTTCTTTGTAACCTTTTTCGTGGGTTTAGCTTTGGCAGATGTTTTTCGTTTCGTTTTCGTTTTAGGAGCCCGTTTTGGTTTGCTTTTAGGAGCAGCTTTGGGTGCCTCTTTCAATGAAGGCGCAAGGTGTTTGGTTGGCTCCTGAACCGTGCCTTTAATTTTTCCTCCAGCCGCTTTAATTTTCTCCGCAGCGCGGTGGGTGAAAAGGGGAGCTGAAATTGTGATGGGCACGGAAATCTGTCCTGTCCCGAGCACCTTATCATAACCATGTGCAGCTAAATCAATCGTGAGCGGTGTGCCCTTTGCAGGAGCTTGACCCTCTGTAAATCGTGGAAGGTTCCGTGCGATGTCACCTACATTAATTGTGGCATGGTCTTGCCGGAGTTTGCTATGGCGATGAAACCCGTGTTTTCCGAACCGCTCGGGATCGTGAGCCGTGACATAGGTCCAATCATGTTTTTTGCCACCGGTTTTACCTTTACCCCCGCGTTGACCACCTTTGCGGTGTTGACCAATTCGGCCATACCCGTGGGTACGACCGCCGCGCAGGCGACGAACCCGTTTATCTTTGCGTACTGACATATTCATCTTCTCCAAATTTCTTAGCGTTTCTGAAGTTGGATCTCCAAGATGCCATTATTATAACTGGTCTTAGCTGATTGCATATCAACTGGAACCGGCAGATCAATGTCTTTGGCATATTGTCGTTTGGTGGATTCAACCTGAATCGTGACTTTATAATCAGTGACTTTGACATTAATTTCGTTTCGTTTCACACCGGGTAACTCGGCAATGATAATGACCTTGTTATCTTCTTCCATTACATCGATGAGGGGTTCACGTTTTTCTCGCACTACTGGCGGGGCTCCATCTGGGTTGAGGTTGCCGAAGGGGTTCAAGCGCATCTTGCCATCAGACCCGATACCTGCTGAGAAACCCCAGACCATGGGATTCTTTTGCAATTGCTTAATGATTTCTTCAAGTTGATGTTGTGCATCGGGTCCAAACATGTCTTCGGGATTAACATCAGAGAACATTTTCATGATTTCTTCAAACATTCGTTGGATGGCTTCAAATTGAGCATCGGTGGATTCATCATCCCACCAGCGTTTGCGTTTCCGTCGATCATCTTCTTCTGGCATTGTTAATCATTCCTAGTTTCGCATCATTCCTCTTATGACATTCGTTTGAGGAGGGCGTTAATTTCTGCGCCGCGATAACCTAATTCACCCTTTTGTTGGATAGTTCGCTTAAGACTTCCACGGAAACCTTTCGAAGGGGGGCGAAGCCGAAAGACTTTCTTTAGTTTGGGTAAAGCAAGAGCTTCTTCCTTCTGAGCCACGAGAGCCTCAGCATATTCATCGATGGTTTTGTATTTGGAGTGCTTAGCCACATATTCATCCGTGACTGATTTATCTCCAATAAGACGCCCTCGTTTTCGTAAAAGACGTGACAAGGTGGGGGCATCAATTTCGCCCCAGGTGATAGCGTCCTTTGCTTTCTGAAACATCCCCAGATAGGTTGGACGTTTATCCAGAACCACCGCATGATTCACCCGAGAGAGGCTTAATGTCAATAGGGTGTCTTTTGCTTCTTGGCGTAGCCCAATACTACTGCGTAATCGGATGACAGCCACCAGTTCTGGTTTGGATTGGGGTTCTTTTGACATCTTATTCATCTCTCCGTGTCCAATCTTGGGGGGTCATAATTTGATTGGTTTTTTTCAGCGCATTAAAGACCGATTGCGCAAAGTTGAGAGTAGTTCGTGTATGACCGCGTGTTCGTGACCAGACATCATGGATGCCCGCTAGCCGTAAGACGACTTTGATCGTATCTGCCGTGACGAGACCAACGCCCTTTGGGGCAGGAAGAAGGCGGATTCGAACACTTCCAGTTTTGCCATTGACTTCAAAGGGAACTGAGTGGGGATCCTGGCAGCCGCATTCCCAACTTCCACAGCCACGACGAACTGAGATAAGATTCAGTTTTGCTCGCAGGATAGCTTTGCGGATAGCGGGTCCGATTTCGGGGGCCTTGCTTTCACCAATTCCTACAAACCCATTTTCGTTGCCAACGATTACTGTAGCTTTGAACCGTGATTTTTCTCCTGCATCGGTCTGTTTCTGAACCAGATTAATATCAATGACCTCTTCTTGAAGGTCAGGGAGCAAGACATCAATGATTTCAGGTTCTTTGATTGGTAAGGCTAGCTGGAATAAATCCTCCAAAGAAGTAATTTCGCCAGCCTTAACTTGGCGTCCGACCGTCGTGACCGGTTCCCATTCTTCAATATTAAATTGGCGTGGACGTCTTTGTCGACTTGATTGACTCATTTTGTTGACCTCCCACTTTTGAATTTGGCTTCGATATTCTTCTTTGTTGCATCATACATGCTGGGAAGTTGGGTAAGATCGACGCGGCCCTTGGACACTTTTCCAAACTGCCGTTGGAAGGAGGAGGGCTGGTTTTTGCTCAAATCCTTGGCATAACCTGAGATGTGTTCGCCTTTGATACGCTTTTCTGTTGGAAACATCTTGTCAGAACAAGGGATTGAAAGCCCTGCGTCGATAGCGCCTTTGACTGCGGAGAAGATTCGTGACCCGGGAATCGGTTGAATTAAGCCTATATCAGCGATTGCGTCAGTAATTCCTGACTGGATTGCCCGTTGACCTGCTAGGAAGCCGGTGAGATAGGCTGCGGGGATATTTTTGACTCCCGCTTTCCAGCCAAACTGGTCAAGTTGTCGCGAATCAGCAACTGCGATAGCTAGATCGCCTTCTGGTAATGCGTCCATAATCTGGACAATGATTCGTGTTCCGGTTTTTCGAACGACTAACCGTGGTCGACCAGAGTGTACCATTCGGCGTCGTGCAAGGTAATCGGTTTTACTTTCACGACGTCGCCGGAAGGGAACTTTGTAGCGTGGTCCATGTGCCATTTCTTTATCGCCTCTTCATTTTGTGTTCTTTGATGTACATGTCGACTCGTCGAATGGATGTGAATACACCACCTTTCGCGAGCCTGTATAAGCGTCGATAATCCCGGGGCTTGATAATTCGTCGAGCTCGAAGTTTCTTGAGGTGTCGACGGATTGCACGAATTTTAATCATCCAGCGTTCCTTTGACGAGAGTTTAGCTGTGTATTTGCCCTTTCGACTCCCCGGTCCTGAGCGAAGGCCTCGTTTCTGTTTTTCATGCACCGCTTTAGCGCGACCGCGACTCACTCCTTTAATCGGGACCTTCTGAATAGCACCTTCATGAATTAATCGGCGGATATCATCCCGGCGAATCGCTAACGCTACATCGTCTAGTCGATCAGGGTCGATCCAAATGCGGTTTTCGCCGACTTTTAGGATGCGGGCAGCCAATTTTCGTTGGGGATTTACATTCATGGTTTTACTCACCTGTTAGAGGATTTCTTCGGTGTCAAGATCGAGAAGTTCTCGAACTTCGGATTTCAGTTGTGGATTGAGAACGCGGAGACCAAGGTCGTCTGCGCGGTCAAGCATTGCGAGTCGTTTACGATCACCCACTTGGTGTGCTATTCGAATGACGTGGACTTTCGGATGGAGACCTTCCATTTCTTGGAGATTATGTACTAGTACTTCTTTCATGCCTGAGGGGTGATAGTCTCGAAGCTTAGCTGGGCTGCGGTAGCCGATGCCAGGCATTTTCGGCTGTGCCTTTTCGCGTTTACGAATCATGGAATCAATACCTTTGGGACGCCGCCAGCCTGTGTCTAAGCGTTTATATCGCCAACTTTCCGGACGTCGAAACTTGGGTTTTCGTTGATTCTGCATTCGTTTCTTGAAAAGCGCGCGTTGCAATTTTTTGATGTGTTTACTCTTTTTCATTCTCTGTCACACCCAAGTTGGCTAAATCTTCCAGTGTCGTTCACCCAGTTGTTTTTCGAAAACGTAAATTCCATCATGGAACTTACGAGGGTCTTTTCGGCGTAATTTGGTCGAGTGTTGAATGTTTGCCGCAGTTTGTCCAACTAGTTCAATGTCGATTCCTTCAAGGATGACATCGTCGCCTTGCACGGTGACCTTCACGCCTGGGAGAATCTTGGCATATCGAGGGGCTTTCTCGCCGTAGAAGTTTTCCACGATAAGGCGATCGCCTTGGACTTTGACTGTTGGCGGAAAGTGGGCAAAGACGACTTTCATTTTGTATAGTACGCCGTGAGTTACACCAAGCATCATATTTTCAATGTGGGACACAACGGTGCCAACTAACGCAATTTGCCGGCTGCGAGGGTAGTCCACTGAGACTACGACATCATTCCGGTATTTTCTGATGTCAACATCTACATGGCTGAAGTCGCGAACAAGTTCACCTTTTGATCCCTGCACGGTTACCAGTTTATCTTTAATCGTCACTGTGGTCCCTTCGAGGATTGGAAGCGATTTTTCGAATTGTGTAGTTTTTGGTGGCATGTTCTCTTTCCGCTCCTTACTTTAGTAGACGTACGCGATCAGTCGTCCTCCATGACCTTGTTCAGCGGCTTCTCGATGTGTCATGAAGCCTTTCGGAGTTGAAACAATGAGAAAGCCAAATGCCCGAGATGGTAGAAACCGTTTTTCCCATTCCTCAAAGTCATGACGTTTTACAGGATGATGGGGGCTAATAACTCCACATTGATTGATTCGACCCAGCAGTTCTACGCGTAGCATTCCAGCTTTTCCATCGTCGATAAATTCGAATTCGCCGACATAGCCCATACGCTGCATGATACGTAAGGCTGCACCTATTTTCTTCGAGGCGGGGGCGATAATTACCTCAGATTTACGAAGGAGCTCATGATTCATGATGGTTGAAAAAGCATCAGCCAATGGATTCTTCACGGTCATTGTCCTTTTCACCTCTAACTAAATTTACGAAAACCGAGTTCTTCTGCAACTTCGCGGAAGCATCGTCGGCATAGGTTAATGTTGTAGCTGCGTATGATAGCACGGTGTGTTCCACATCGCCGGCAGGTTCGGTATCCCTTACCTTGTTTTTTCTCTTTTGACATCAGAATTCATCCTCCAGGTCAGGTGTGGTGAATTGGATTCCCAGTTCTGTTGAGAGAACAGACATTGCTTCATCAGGAGTAATTCGGTGACGGCGGGGAACCTTGTGGCGTCCACGTCGTCGGCGGTTAATCCGATAGCCTGGGCGTTCTGTACAGATACAAACGTCCATTCCAAAGATGCCAAGATTCGGGTCGTATTTGACTCCGGGAATCTGAATGTGTTCGGAGATTCCGAAACTTAGATTACCGGCGTGGTCGACCGAACTAACGGGTATTCGGAAGTCTGTGACATCTAGGGCACGTTTGGCAAACTCTTTGGCTTTTTCTCCACGGAGGGTGACTTTACAGCCCATGGGTTCTCCTTTTCGGAGACCAAAGTCTCGATTGGTCCGTTTTGCTAATACATCTGCGGGTGTTTGCCCGGTGAGTTCTTCAAGAATCGTTTTGGCTTTCGACAGAGGTTCTCCAGCCGTTCCCAATGACATATTGACAACGACTTTGGAGATGTAGATCTGCCGCATCACATTTTCCTTTTTTGCCTTGGGCTTGGGAGCAGGCTTAGCTGGGGCTGGTTTAGAAGCGGACTTGGCAGTTTTTGCCTTTGTGGATGCTTTTTTCTTCGTTGGGCTTTTAGGTTTAGCAGTGTTTTTTGTCGTTGACATGACTAGCCAGCCTCCGGAATGGATACCAAGGATTGGTCTTTACCGAGTGGGAAGACATAGCGAATCGCTGTCAGAATCGTCTGGTCCTTAGTGGTTTGGATGGTACCCAGTCGATTCTCTGGATCAATTTTGATGAGTTTCCCTACATTGCCGGTGTGATCTCCACCGGTGATTACAGCGGTGATTCCTTTCTTCAGGGGAATATGTTCCTGTATGGTTTGATCCGGTAATTTGAGGAGGAGTGTATCACCGGGACGGTAGGGTTCCTTGGGTTTAGCTTTCGGATCTTTAACTTGAAGGAGAATGGTACGGCCATCGTGTAGGTGGAGCTGAATGTTTCCCTTAGCGACCGTCTTTTTACCTGTGATTTTGCAAGGCTTGAGGTTTAGTTCTTTCTTGGGAATTTCAAAGAGTCGAAGCAGGTGTTGGGAATCAGGGACCACCCGGACCTTTGTTTTGGTTGCAGCAATCTCGATGACATCCATGAGGCCCACGGGGTATTTGTAGTCTTTTCGGATGCGCCCGTCCACTTTCACGTGTCCTTGTGAGAGGATGCGTCGGGTTTCTCCAAGCGTGGTTGTAAGTTGGAGCATATCTCGGACGATGACGCCTAATGGGATGCCTTCTTGAAGGGAATGGGGACCTGGGTTGGCACGGATGGTAAAGGGGTGAACCTTACGTTTTATTTGCCAATGGCCAGGTGCAGCCAATCGCTTCATGTGTTTTCTAGGACCTTTTGCCATGTGTTTAATCCTCCTTTTTAGTCAGACCGGCTCGGGCGGCGGCTTTTCGATCGATGATGGCCTGACGGGTTTTATCGATGTTGAGTTTGGTAATCATGACATTTTCTGGGCGGATGGGAAATGGAACCGCCGAGCCATCCACCTTTTCGAGTGTGATGTTTTCGATGCTCAGTTTGAGGTGCTTCATGTCGATTTCAAGCACATCGCCTTCTGAGTCGCGGAATGCCCCGCGGGTAATTAGGACGGTGTCACCTTTGTGTACGGGAATTCGTTTGATGCCGTGTTTGTCCACAAGTTCTGGTGCGAGCTTCGCTGTGAGTTGTTTATGGCGACGATGCCAGGGTGCAGTGTATCGGGCTTTTCGTTGTTTCTTAGGTTTTCGTGAAGTCACTTCTTTTCAGCTCCTAGACGATGATACTCGCCACGCTGGCGATTCGGGGCCATCGTTCAGCGGCTTCGCGAGCGATGGGACCACGGATTTCTGAGCCTTGTGGATCTCCTGTTTCTGAGGTGATGACGATAGCATTATCTTCAAAGCGAATCCATTGACCACCTTTCCGGCGGTAGGGTTTGCGTTGGCGGACAATGATTCCACGAAGGACTTGGCGGCGCATTTTGGGGGTTCCAGCCTTACAGGCGACCACTACCATATCCGCTACACTGGCAGCGGGTTGGCGTCGGAGTCGACCATGATACCCAATGACGGAGATAATTTCCACTATCCGTGCTCCACTGTTATCTGCAACCGTTAATCGAGCGCCTGTGGGCAGCCCACGAGTAATGCGCGTTCGCGCAACACCTGCCGTCTTCCGTCCGCGTTTCACCATTAATCTGTCTCCTCCTTGCGTTTGATTCGCTCCACAACGACATGGGAGACGGTTTTGCTAATTTGACGGCATTCAGCGATTCGGACGGTATCTCCCACTTCAAGAGGAATACATGGGGGATGATGCGCTGCGGTCATGGAGTGGCTGCGGGCATATCGACGGTATTTTTTGATAAACCGTAGATAATCACGGCGAACAGTCACTGTACCCTTCATCTTGGTACTAGCAACCACGCCTTCGAGTGTACGTTCTCGGACAGGGAGTGTCCCGTGAAAGGGGCAGTTGGGATCTTCACATTCCTGTTCGGGTGGCTTGACTTTTAGACCAATATCACGAGCTACCATCGTAGTTTTTTCGCCCTCCTTAAGCGTTCTGCGGGATGCCCGACTAGAGCGTTCCCCTCAATGTCAGCTGTTCTGCCATTGGGGAGAGATAGTTCAAAGAGGCTGGAGACCTTCGGAATCTGTCGACTTCGAAGTCCATCCGAAAGTGTAAGCATATTCTCGGTATCGTCCACAATGACGCCAGAAATTCCGCAAAGATTAGGATTGGTGGCGTGCTTAACTGCAGCAGACAAGCCGATCAGGGGTTGGAGTGTGAGTCGAAGGTTGTAACGCATACTTATTCGCCTCCTCGCGAGCTTTCTGCAGCAGCGCGATATGCCTCTTCATTATTCACCGTAAGTATCCGAGCAATGTTTTTCCGAATCCCACGAATCACACCCGGATTTTCCATGCCTGCTCCAGACATCATGGCGGCACGTTGTTTTGCTAGCTCAGCACGAAGTTCGTCTAGCTTGCGATTCCGTTCGTCAAGATTCATGTTCCGAATTTCTTCCATTGTAAGTAACGCCATAGCCCACCTGCCTCCTTACCTCACTTCTTCGAAGACTTCGTAGATTTCGAAGTCTTCTCTTTCGAATCCTTGGTCTTCTTGTCCTTTTTTGGAGCCTTTGTCGTTTTGGCTTTCTTTGTAGTCTTGGCTTTGGGTTTCTCTGCCGCCTTCTTCTCTTTCGCCTTGGGCTTAGCCTCAGCTTTTTCTTTCTTCGCCTTTTTCTTGGGTTCCGCTTTTGGTTTGGCTTTAGGTTCAGCTTTCGCTTTTTTCGCCTTGGGTTTCTCTGCCGCCTTCTTCTCTTTCGCCTTGGGCTTGGTTTTTTCCTTCTTTGCCTTGGGTTCAGCTTTCAGTTTTTCGGGTTCTTTTTTCTTGGGCGGTTTCGTTTCAGGTTCCTTCTTGGGTTCCGCCTTCGGCTCCTTCGGAGCTGGTGTTTCTTCAGGTGCAGGAACCGCTTCGGGTACTGGCTCAGAGGGTGTTTCTGGTGCTTCTTCCGGAGGTTTCGGTACTTCTGGTTCAGCTGGTTCGGTCCCTTCATCCATGAACTCTTCTATCGAGGGAGCTTCTTCGATGGGTAGTTCTTCTTCGACCACTTCAATTTCCTCACCTTCGGGTGCGGGTGCAGGAACCGCTTGCACCTCAACTTCTTTGTGAACAATCACAGGATGATCCGGTGCCACAGCATCTGGTAACATGATACGGACTTGGACGCCTAACACGCCGGGTTTCATCACCGCAAAAGCCCACCCATGACTCACGGCGCTACGAATTGGTTCACCGGTCTTAGCCACGAAGCCACTGCGGAATTTTTGATACCGAGCACGGCGACTAGTAAGTTTACCAGCGATGGAGATTTCCACGCCCTTTGCCCCAGCCCCAATGATTCGGCGAAGGACCCCATAGGCGGCACGGCGAAAGTGGTCACCACGTTCGAGCCGTTGGGCTAAGCGTTCGGCCATAATGGGACCGTTCAGTTCGGGTACTTCGACTTCATTCACTTCAATTTGGGGTGCTTCCAACCCGAAATCCTGTTCTAAGGTTTCGGTTAACGCGCGCACGGTGGTGCCCCGGCGACCAATAACCATACCGGGACGTGCCGCATAGACAACAACCCGCATCCCCAACGGGGTTTTTTGGAGGTCGACACCAGCATAACCTGCACGGCGAAGCTCCTGGCGTAAAAAGTCATTCACTTTGACTTTCAGTAATCCGCGATTGATGAAATGATCTTCTGCTGGCATGTTTACTCCTCCGTTAAGACAATCTCAATATGCACCATCTGTTCATTGAATTTCGTCGATGAGCCCCGAGCCCGTTCAATAAAGCGCTTAATCAGCCGACCCGGATACGATGAAATGTGCGTAATGCGGAGCCGGTCCAAGTCTAATCCCTTATAATCCGCGTTATTCTCCGCGTTTGCTAACACCCCTAAAATGACCTTCGAGGCCTTCACGGGGTACCGTCCCGAATCCGCTTTATGCAACCCCTTGCGATGCCCGACCTGCTTATCATAGCGTCGATAGGGCACCGCTTGGCGCATAGCAATCACCGCTTCAAGATAGGCTTTCGCTGCTTCCAAGCGGAGGCCACGTAATTCGTTACAAATTTCCCGCGCAGCTTTGGGGGAAATCCGAACCTCGCGTCCGCTCGCCCGAGCCGTCTTGTCGGGATCCAGACCAATGATCGAATAGCCGAAATTGGGCATAGGGTATCCAACCTAGATGGTTACAACACTCACTTTGCAGGTTGCAGCAGCAAGAACGAGAATCACAGGAACCCTCGGCGCTGGTCCGCACTCCCAAACAACGTGAGAGCGAGGAGAGGGATGCCATGTACCCTATATAAGAATTCTGCTCATCGCGACACCCGACAGCTCTTATTCTAAGACAAACGGCTTAGACCCAGTCAAAATTACCTCAGGAAGCACTTCACGATGCTTTTGAAGAAACGCCACATCCGCCTTCTTATCCCGCCCCGAATCTGGCAACAACTCCGGAATCGCCTCCACTCGGTAAATGCTGGCTTTGTGTGGTGTTCATAGGGCATTCACGAATAAAACTAATGGTATCCTTGAAACCAATCAATATGTGGAAACCTGAAATAGATGGAAAAGCTGTTTCAGATATTAATCAATTGGCATCAATCATAGATCGCGAATATGCTTGCCTAAAGAAATACAAGATTTTTAACCAATTACTTTCCCATGCGAAATGTCATTTAATGCTATATCAGAAGCTATGTAAGCGACAATCACTCGAAAAAGGTGAAATTTCTCGTCTCGCTCGCGAGTTACATGTAAAAAGATTGTTGGTCTCAGCGTTTATTACAAAGGCTGGTCGACCACGACTTTACTTCTATATTCAACGATGCATATCTAAAACGAAAATATCCACTATCCTTAGAAACCTTCTAAGGCAAACCAATGGAATTTCCTCGCTGAGCAGGCTCAAGGAAAGACTTGAAACATATTTTTTTATTGACGCGCTTATTGAAAGCAGAACTTACTCACGTCACATAATCCGGTGTAAGAAATATTTCGCAGCTCTTCGGGAACTACAGGAAGGAGGGTGTTACAAAGCTGTTTCAAAAACAGTAAAAGTGGAATATTCGAGAGTAATCTGGTGGCTTAGAGGACAGAAGCCATACTTAGTCGAGCTAGCAAGTCGAATTCCAAAAAAAGTCCCGAAAAAGGGTTACAGATGGCTACCTACTAAAATGGCCATAAATTCTCAACCACTAAAGTTAATCGAAGTTCCTAAACAAGTGATTAAATGGAGTCAAATCTCCGCAGTAATCAAAAAGCTTAGACCATTAAAACCAACAGATAAGGCACTGAAGATTTTCGGATCAATTTGCCCCGAGTCAGCTTTTAGCTATATTTTGGGAATCATGGTAAGTGATGCAAGTAAACATAAGGATAGTAAATCGTCTATAAGGATCGCACTAGGATTATCTAAGAATTATTCTTGGAGTAAACGTGTTGGTAATGCAACATGCCATTATTTGGGGAGACTAGGTATTCGAGCAAAAAGGGGTAAAGACACTTCATCAAACAAAGGAGATAAATCTAGGTATTTTTGGTATTCAGAACGATCTCCGCTCATAAAATGGATTAATCAAGCCTGTTTAGGCTTAAACCCAAAACATAACACAACCAACCAAGCAATCATGGCTAATTGGCTGCTAGATGCACCTAGGTCTATTCAAATCAAGTTCTTACAAGGATTAAATGACGGAGACGGTTATGCAAGTGTGAAGGCAAAAGCTCTTGGAAACGCATGTCCACCAAATACATTATTAGTGAAAAAAATCCTGAAGGGTCTTGATATTGATTCTAAAGCGTATCCAGACAAACTACTAATTAAAAGAAATCAAAGTATTATCAAGGCTACAAATCTTCCATTCTTTCTTCACGCTACAGAGAGGCAAAACAATGCCGAAAAAATTGTGAAAATGATCAAGGTGAGAAAGAAAACAGGGAATACCTTTGATGCGTTAGTACAACAAAAGATTAAGAAGTGGTCAAAAAACGGTCTTTCAAGTGGAGCAATTTCAGAACGCTTCTTCGATGAAACTGGTAAGTCATTTTCAATAACTCAAATACGATATTATGTTAACAAATTTAGAGAAGAATAGTTGAAGAAATACAACTTCGTTACATTGAATTATTCATCCTTTGGTAACGTAAAGGGTTTGGATTCATACAGTATTATTTCAGGAAGAGTATCTTTGTGTTTCTTTAGAAAGGTTATATCCGCGTTTTTATCTCGACCTGAATCAGGAAGTAATTCGGGAATCGTTTCAACCCGTGAACCGATTGGATAGAACCGTTGACATTTTTCGCATCTCAGTGCTCCTACCTGCACCTCTAGCCCGTGGAAGTATTCCACTAGGGGCATCAAATCTTGGGGATTTGGTTTTTTCTTCGAGAGCGCCGCAAACACTTTTCGCGCCTTGATTAACCGTTGATCAAAGACCTTCTCTTTGGACAGATTGTGCACTGGTTCTAACGATGGCTCACTCAACACGCCCCGCTGATAATGCATCACCAACTCCGCCGCTAACCCCTTCTTGTCCCGTAACCGATTCCGCTTCACATCCACCACATAGGTCGTCAACGGATGCTCCTTACAAATCGGACACGCCAAAATATTCAACAACCACGGCTTCACCGACAGCACCTCAATACGCAAAGTGTGTACCCAACCTACACTTAATAAAACTGCCTTTTTTCAGACGCCTTTGGACACTGCTCTCATCAAAAAATGGATATCGACTCTTTAAGGATTTAAGTAGTAGATTCTATGACGACTCATGCACTTTCTCAGAGTCTGCCAAAGTTATTCTCTGGTTACGTCGAATCCAATACACATAAGC
>JBHLPR010000049.1:0-17365 GCA_048939245.1 Promethearchaeota archaeon
AGCTCAACTCTTCTCAGCCCTTATACACGCAATTATCCGTTCACTCAATGTCAAAACCAGCAACTCACTCATTAGACAGATGATAACCAACCTATGGCACCAAATTCTCCCCAAGACACCCAGTGGAAGTCTATCAGACCAGCTTTCCGATGTTGTCCAGGCTCTGGACACTTTTGGATTCTATGCATCCCTCGAACCTGCGGATGACCAGTTTGTAATTTTGGTTCGCAACGATGTGTTTCGCCTTGCGTTGCACGCCCTTCCCGAGGAGCAAGCACATTATTTTCAGCAAGAGTTCTGGAAACGTCTGAAACGAATAGTTGAGGAAATTGAGGTTCGAATCGAGACAGAACAGGATTCAGGCCAGAATCAGCTTCGTGTTTTCGTCGAGGAAAGAAAGGAGTAATGAAGGATGTCAATAGGGAAAACTAAGAAATCCATCATTAAGGACGAAAAAATAAGTGATCGCCTTCTCGAAATCGGGAAGGACTACTTATCCGGACAGACTCTAGAAGCTTTGACAGAGCTTTCGAGTCTTGGGCCCATGGAGTTCTCTGATGCCTTCCACGTTCTGGATAAACTTGGACCGGCTATTAGTCGTCGAGAGCAACGCCTTCTGCTAGATCTACTCACAGAAGTTGTAGTCCTCAGCCAATGTGACGTAGGCATGGATAAACATGTTCTCCGCGACTATATGAAGAAACGAATTCGCAACAGCGGGACCTTTGGTGTATTCATCTTTCAGATTATCCAGCAAATCAATGGGCTTCGCCACACCTAGACACACCCAGAACTATCTTCAAAAAGAAAGACACATAGGTCAGAAAAGAGTCTGAAAAAGATTCAAGACTAAGAACCCCATACCTGAGCAACAGGCAATCGAAATGTGATATTGCTATGCGATATGAACTAATCCAGGCAAAATCCCTACTTTCCAAGCCCCGTTATGGAGATGCTTGGTTTCACAGCAATCGCTCCATGAACTCTTACCGAGGCTGCGAACATGGCTGCGTTTACTGTGATGGCAACTGTCAATACTATCGCATCGAGAATTTTTACACCCATATTCGAATCAAAGAAAATGCTCCCCAAATTCTTCGAAGGGAATTAGAAAGAGCCAAGTTTCAGTCCCAAAGTAAAATGAAATCGGATACCCTTCTACGATTTGTAGATAACCATGACGCAACGAAAATAATGGATCAGGGACCACACAAAATTATCATTGGAGTTTCTGGCGGGGTTTCGGATGCCTACCAACAAGCCGAAGAAGAACACCGAATTACACGTCAAGTCCTTGAAACACTCTATGATTTTCAGATGCCGGTCTTTATCCTAACGAAATCCGAAATGGTGTTGCGAGACTTAGATTTATTGAAGGAGATGCACAAACAGGCTTTTGTCAGTGTATGTTTTAGCATCACGTTACATGATGAGGAAATGAAAGCGATTTTTGAGCCAAAATCTTCAGCGACGTGGGAACGATTTGCTGCTCTAAAACAGATTCGAAAGGCAGGATTATTTGGTGGCGTCTTTGCATACCCGTGTATTCCCGTTATTGGCGACACAGAAGAGAATATGCAAAGCCTTGCAAGAGAGGCGAAAACAGCGGAAGCAGAATTCATCCTATTCTCTGGGATGACTCTCAAACCTGGCCGTCAGAAGGACTATTTCTTCAATGTTGTCCGGCGGCAGGTCCCTAAGGCATATGATCTTTTACAGCAGATCTATGCGAACAATCACACATATGGATACCCCATTACCGAACTGCTTCCCGTCAATGTAATGATTCAAGGACGAAGAATTTGTCAACAGCAAGGAATTTCCGACCGCTCCCTGCGACATCCAATACCTGATGAACCCCCAATTAATACCAGGGTATTAAACCGACTTCTTGATATCGTCTTCTATAAGTCGATGGTCCTCGGAAACCAAAGAAGGATCTGGCAGCCGTACTATGATGCTGCTATTCGTATTGAGAAAGGTGTTAAGGACCTCACAAAACTTGACCAAGAAGGCGTATTAGAAGAACAGCTTGCACTCACTTCAACGATTGCTAATGAGATTCGAGCAATTATCCGCACAGGTTCTTGTACCACGTTACGCGATATAATTGCGGAGCTAGATAAGCTAGCGGAATAAATCTGTTTTAAGAAGAAAAACCTAAACAATCTATGATGAGATCGGAACACAAAATGTTTCTTATCTGCCAATTAGATTAAAGATGCAACCTGCTAGCTGATACGAAGGGTTTTATATTCTAAATTCGAAGACAGCACATCTAACATGAAGTGGATCTATTATGACAGATATTGAAACTGTTTCAACACTTCTCTTAATTGCAGGAATACTTCAACTCATATTTGGCGTTCTCTTAATCTTCGGGGTATTGACAATCCCCCTAGCGATTATTGGAATCGTTTTCGGTGCCCTCTGGCTGCAATGGCGACAGGAGCCCTACGAACATAAGACAGGAATGATTGTCACCGGAATCCTTGGAATACTATTCACGGGCTTAGTTCCTGGCATCCTCGCATTAATCGCAGGAGCCATGCTCCCCAACGGAAAAGGTGGGGCATAAAGAAACAACGAAGCTATTGACTTAGATTCTTTACCACTTGTTTACAGAAACTCACGGCTCTCGTATCAATGCCTGTGCCTAAATTGAGAATGGAAGAACAAGGAGATCTACAAGCGCAATAAGAGCTACTAGTCGATGATGCCAATATCCCTACAAGCATCTTAACCATTGGAGAGCTATTATCCGAAATCAGTAACAAGGCACCTATTCTTCTGATTTCGCTGAATTTTTCCACCATGAGGGCACTTTGCCATGTTCGATAAGAGTTTTGATGATGAACGGCATCGAATTGAATTGGGTCATACACAGATTGTATTCATCTTCGGTGACTTCATAGGTTGGGGGAAGACAATGGAGAAGCATCCCATTTCGACTACCCATCAAATGCTTCACCTTATCACAAGGAAAATCATCGCAAGTCATGCAAAACTCAACGCCCCGCTCTATTGCGCAGGGTCGTGCTTTACATTCTTTGTCTGCAAGTTTCCCATCAGCTTTACAACCATCGCATTGAACATTCTCAGCTGTATAATTTTGATGCCCGAAATATTTCCGCCACCCATCAACAAGCTGTTGACGAGTTTCTTTGGCCGGAGATCTTGCTGCACAAAGGTGGCATCGATACCCACAATAACCATGCATCTCAGTCATGTGAACCACAATGAAATAATGTCTATAGCCCCGTTAAGAGCCTAACGATATAGGACACTATCAGCATTAGGCCATTACTTGGGTTTTAAGAGCGGGAGGCATTTTTTCAATGGCATAGCGGAGGGCTCGTCGAGGCATCTCATCCTTCTTTTCCATCACGTATTCGAATACGTGATTTTGAAAATGTTTGGTGGCTTCTTTGAGCATCCATCCGTACCCGTTTTGTACATACTTGCGTGGGTCAAGTAGCATAGCTTCGGCGACATCGAAAATATACTTGGAGTGCACCCCACGTCGTAATCCATAGATTAACGAAACTGCTGCAGCTCGAAGAATCCATGGATTATCTGAACTAGCCCAGCTTTTCACCTTCGATGCAAATTCTGGGAATGCATAGAAGAAATAGCCTAGTGTGTGAGTGCAAAAATCATCGACTCCACCCCAAGTCGACAGATAGAGTTTCGTCCACTTCTCAAAGAGTGGAAAATGCTGGGGTTCGAACTGGTTTCGGAGCCGATAGGACCAGTCGAAGGCTATGGTTCGATATTCCCAACTCCACTTTTCTAATAGGGCATTACACAGCGAGAGTATGGTAGTAATGTCTTGAATCCCATCCGCTTTCAGTTCTTGAAAGAGAGAAGCGCTTACCTTTCGAACCGTCGGGACATCAAGAGCAGCGACCCGTACTCGTCGACTATAATCAGAAGAAAGAGAGACGGGGATGAAGTAATAAAGGCCTTTATAGCCTGATGAGAAGTCCTCATACCAATCCAGTTTCATGGCTTGTGAAATGACTTCAGGATATCGGTGTGTAGACTTGCTAATTTCGATTAATGCTCGTCTTGTTTTCGCAACTATACCTTCAGGCGTTGCCATGTATTAGCACCTTCCTAATGTAAGTTATCCCGTTCACCCACCAACCGCCACCTTTTATTTATAACGAGGAGTATGGAATGTGGTTTCGTATGGGGCTTAGGGATTTAGAATATGCATATGAACGATTTCGACTCGATCGTAAAATCATCAAACCCTACGATGATGAGATGGCGATGGTCAGTCGAATCCAAGGCTATGAGGCACATTTTTTCCCCTGGACAAGTTGGATACTTACTGCCCTCGGTAGTGTTGGAATGTTCTTTAGTTGGGGAATCATCGCATTTGCCAATCTCTGGATTTATGGTTCCATATTTTCCTGGATAGTCGTTGATTTAGTTGCAGCATCTTTCCTACTTTTGGGGATTTTTCTCGCTGTAATGTCTTTTTTTCTCCGGAGAAAGTATATGGTTGTGTCAATTGATGGGATATCACTTCCACGAGTCTTTGGGGATAACCATAATATTCCATGGCCTTCCATCAGGCGAATCACTTTCGATGTCAAGGGACTTGATGTTGTTGATCTCATCATCGAACACGATCAACAGAAAACGAAAACAAATCTTTGTTTTTACACGAATATCTATCTAGCTGGTGCAAAGAAAGAAATCCGATTGGTCCGTGTTCTTCAAGCGTATTTACGATTCCGCGTCTACCGTCAGGATGTTGAACCAATACGACAGCAGATTAAGAGAGACCGGACCATATCGCATGGACTTCCCCAAATTCTCGCTGGTATTGTTGTTGGTATCTGGTTCCTGGGAGCTCGAGGGTTGATGTATTTCTTTGGATGGTTGATAGTCATCCCTTGTCTTGCAATGGCTTTACCACTATCGTTTCTAGTTCTTTTCGGAGTAAGCATTTACCAAACACGAAGATGGAATAAGAAAATACGAAATGCCGTGATCGCATGCATCCTCGGTATCATAATATGCTGTATCATTATCGTTCTGATGATACTACCTCTTCTACCTTAACGATTCGATTAAAGAAAAGTAAGCTGTAATCCCGAACCATAAGGTTCACATCTGCTCGCTAAATTCAATCTCAGATGCGAATTTCTGAACTTACCGGGTTCCGTGGAAATATATTGGACATCTGAACTAGCCACAAATATGCCATTATCGAAGAATGCAAAGATCATCACTGCAATTGTGGTTATTGCATCTATGGCGATAGCAGTACCAATTATCGGGTTCTCGCTATTGAACCCTGCTGGTGTTCATTTCACATTGTTAGAGAATGCAGGCGTAATGATTGAGGCAGAGGGTTACCGAATATATGTTGACCCTATCAGTCTGCCCGATGGTTATGAGAATTTACCTGCCGATGTTGTTCTTATCACTCATCCACACGGTGATCATTATGAGATTGCATCCATTAACTTGATTCAAAAAGATAGCACTGTCAATGTCTTCCCAGAAACTATGACAACAGAAATAGCCGTACATGATGGAGTAGGTGTGTCTCCACGGGATGAGCTCCAGTATGGGCCGGTCAGTATTACTGCGTTCTTTATGTACACCTTTGATGTGGGTGGTGGAGAAGCAAGCCACCCAAGAGAAAGTAACTGGACGAGTTATATCATCGAAATTGGTGGTGTCATCTTCTTCCATGCTGGCGATTCAAAGAACATCCCCGAATATAGCGAGCTTACTGGCACTATCGATGTGGCCTTACTTCCCTTAGGTCCTGGATGTCAGACAATGGCCAACGAAGAAGTAGTGGATGCACTCGATATAATCCAACCCCGATACTTCGTACCTATTCACTACGTTGAAGGAGCTAATATCGAATGGCTTCAAACCTACGGTCCACAATGTACAATGTGTCAAATCATGAACCTTGCCTACTGGCAAGCTACGAACTTCTTACCAACTTAGCCAAAGCATTTGCATAATCATATGGTCAAGTAACCAAACCGCTCATATGGACCCGGCGATACTATGGTCCGTTTATGGCAAGTCCTATTTGACGGTTCACAACCGGGTCCAGAAGGTGATTATACAATAATATTTCCTTGAATTTCGGTGATAACGCAAAAGCTTTTATCATATTCTAAGAGTGTATTCTCAAAAAATGAGAATTAACCTAGCGGATTGATTCACTCAACAACAAGGACATGAAGCCAGATGAAACCAACGAAGCCTGATCAGAGCACCTTTCGAAACTACCTTCTATTCTGGGGGGGACAACTCGCCTCGCTAGCGGGTACTAATATTGTTAATTTCAGCTTAACCTGGTGGATTACCATCCAAACCGGAAGCGCATTTTTTCTTGGATTATCCGCATTTTTTGCCTTTGGAAGTTTCATCTTAATTACCCCTGTTGCTGGGGTTCTCGTCGACCGGTGGTCTCGTAAGAAGGTCATTGTCATTGCGGATAGCCTTCTTGCTTTATTGAGTTTCATCTTAGTTCTCCTGTTCTTTTCTGGAATCGCTAATATCATCCATGTGCTCATCATCCAGTTAATTGGAGGATTGGTGGGAGCATTTCATGCGATGGCGATCCAAGCAATTATTCCCATCATGGTACCGCACAAACACCTTACTCGGATGAATAGCTTGAACCTATTCGCGACTGCATTTATACAAACCATTGGCCCCGGCATCGGAGCTCTTGTATTTCTCATCTTTCTGGGAGAAATGTCTCGCATACTGTTCATCGACATTGGCACATATCTTATCGCCATCGTTCCCACCCTCCTAGTAACCATTCCTGCAGTTCGTCTGAAAACATCGCTTGAGAAACCTTCATTTAGAAAAGAATTAGCAGAGGGTCTAACCTTCATCCGAAATCACTCAGGGCTACTTACTTTGCTTAGTGTTTTTGCCATAACGAATTTCTTACTTCCACCAATCTTCATCTTATTACCTCTCTTTAGCTCTAATTTCCTTGCACTAGGTGATCTCACTTTGGCAGTGATTTATCTCGCTGCGTTGATGTCGTTACAGAGTGGTAGTATGATGGTGGCATCAGCGGTGATGATGGTATGGGGTGGATTCAAGCGAAATATTATTGGAGTGTTTATTGGAATCTTTATTGGTGCCCTGGGTACAATCATACTCGCCTTTAACCCACCAGGCGTATTTTGGATTGCCGCGTTGGGCATCATCCTCATGGGATTTACTCTCCCCATCTCTAACGTCTCAAGTCAGACCATCTGGCAAAAACTTGTTCCCCCCGAAAAGATTGGTCGAGTATTTTCGGTTCGACAAACAGTTGCTCAATTTACAGCACCATTCTCATTTCTTGTAGCAGGTTTCCTTGCCCAGCTATTCTCGATTCCTCTTATCTTCTTGGTTTTTGGTTCAACCCTAATCGGTGTGTTGCTGATAGCTTGGATCTTCACAGGTCTCCCCCGAGTTGAAGAACACCTCGTAGTCGAGGAAACAATAGCAGAAACAAATCAGATGTCAGTTGACCAAGGCACAGAGACACCAGATACTTGAATCCCAAGAGTAGGTCATCGTTGCGGTATCTGGGAAATTTCGGGATAATTTCAGGATAGGTACAAAAGTTTTAGGCAGGAAAAACGGGAGTTGAGGTATGACAGAATTTCTCAACGTATCCGTCCAGAACGGTCAACTCGTCCCTCTGGGATATGAGAATATCGCCACAGCTATTGATGAGGTGAAATTTGAGGGGAACAATGGCCGTCTTACAGTCTCTGATGTCCGTCTGGTGTGGTATAAGGTCGAGAAAAAGAAAGGCGGAGGATTATTTGGTGGCTTTGCCAAAGCGCTTGCAGTCGGTGTAGCGGGATCCGTTGCAGCCGATGCTGCTCGTCGCCATGGAGGGTTTGCAGGTCGAGCGCTTAGTCGAGGGATTCGACATGCAACACACGCTACCGCTACGGCAATTGTGATTGACTCCCTATCCAGTAACGATATGGTTGCCAGAGGACAAGGGGGAGATGCGGAGTCTTTAGCAATTCCGCTGATGGTTATTGATAACATCGACAGCCCACAGAAGAAACTAGTCATCACTTTGACCAGCGGAGAAGATATCGAATTTGAAGGAAAAAAGCCCCAAATGTTCGCGGTCATAGAAGCTCAAATTGAAGCCGCGAAAACCAAGAACAAATGCCCCTTCTGTGGAACCCATGTACCTTCTGCGGAAACCCACTGCCCCCATTGTGCAGCCCCAGTTAAGAGTGGAGCTTCAGGTCCCTCTACACCTTCTACTCCAGTTGCTGGACCAACCATGATGCCCGGTGGAATGCCAGCCATACCTCAAGTTCAATGTCCACATTGCAAAAACACGGTACCAATTAGTGAACGATGTAACCAATGTGGAAAACCACTCATTGTTCATTGTTCCAAGTGTGATACAGACTATCCCCTTTTTATGTTCCAAGGCAGCTTCTGCCCAAAATGTGGAAACAAAATCAGATAAGCAACCGACCCATACAAGTAGATTCTCCAGATGGTGAATTGATTTTCGATATGCCATCTAGACTTGGAATACGCATCCTAAGATGACGATTCCAGTCGCATGGAATCGAAGGAGTCGATATTAAATCTGGAAAGCAAATTTATTTGTCTTGGTGGAGTGGGTATGACTTGTTGTGAACTATCCACAGAGACTGAGCATTTTTATTCGCTAAGGTAACCCCAACATGATACTCTTCTAGGTTTAGAAAGTCTTAAAAGAACCCATTGAAAAGACTTGGCTGAGGTATGGTTTTTGCAGAGTAACAGGAGTCAAAAGGCTGACATAACGTGGTTAGATAAAGCGCGGAATCGCTCAATCGTGGTGACCCTGACCATTTGGATGGCGTTGGGAGCCCTTGTGGGTCGTACATGGTTCCTTGCAATACAGTATCTTCCAGTGTATGGGCCTCCTCCTGAGGTTCTGGTGGCCGTAGAGTTCTTTCGCGCCTTTCGGATAGGTTACGGTTGGTTCTTCGTCGCTGTCTGCACGAGTCTTGTCATTCTCCTTCAGGTCTTTATGACGCGGGCTCAATTGCGGCATATCGGGACGACCACCGCAGGGAATAACAGCCTCCTGCTAGCTATTGTCATCGGAGGGATAATCCGAGTAATGTGGTATCCCATGGTGGATGGATACATGGTCATTATCCTGCCTTATTTCCTGTTACTCCTTGTGGGGCTGGGGCTTCCAGGATTCCTACTTACCTATCTTCTCTATGGGCGGTGGGAAACCCAACATCAGAGGATGCTGACATTGGTGGGCTGGCGTCTTCAAGTCAGCAAATGAAAAGGTAATTGTTTAACTGCACACCTAGCTGATGCCAACGACTAGTCGATTTGTGTCCACTATACCACAATAGTTCCAGCAAATTTATAGGATCGAATCTCATTTTAGGCATTTCTTGAAATGCTTATATCATATAGCTGCAAAGGATAGAACGTGGAATAGTCAAGACAAATCTTTGTTCGAATCCACTATTTCCACGTATGGGATGGTTTGAAATGAAAAGTTGTATGCAATCGTAATCGTCTTAGTTTTAGGACTTTCGCTGGTTTTTGGTTTTACTAGACCAAACCTTGCTTACGGTGCTGACTTGAACATAGAGACTCCAAAAGAATCTAGTCATTTTTACTCTAAACCTGATAAGCACTCTTCAGAAATTGTAGAACAAGAGCAATATTGGTGGGATCGATGGGAATCCAGTAATTGGGTATCAAACACTTCTTCTAGCAGCTTTGTCAATGCAACAGGGCTACTGCCACCCATAAATGAGAGTCTCCATTCGAAAAATTGCCATCCTCTCTCCATTGACAATAACTCCACTGAAGGAGTCGATGAGCTAGCACTTCTTGGTGACCATGGAGGCACGTCAGGTCAACCTGCTGATCGCTGGAATCCAGCGCTACCAAAGTTCCCCAACTTTGAGGGCCACTGGTTTCCCAAACAGTCTCACAGCATACTCTATTTCCAGTGTGCTTTTGGATGGACTGGCAATCAACGACTAGATATTGTAATTGAGCAAGACCAGGATAGCTACTCACGTTATTTTTATGTTCGTTGTGATGGGGTGCTTGTCCATTCGTCTGTGATTGGTTCAAGTGGATTCAATGGACATGTCCTATTTTACACGACCCTTGGTTCCCATCGCATTGAACTTGAAATTTACTATGGAGGATATAAAAATCATGGGTGGAAACTTGTTTACTTCTGGCCATATACACTATCTGGCGGTCGTGCTGGAAATGTTGAGGGAGAGTACTTCCCAAAGATATATCGGTCCACGCTCCAGTACTGGGTCGAGTGTGGAGATGATACTATTCTCAACCTAGATATCCAACGAATAAATGACCGTTATACTCGGTTTTTGAGCATTTATCTCGATGGCAATACTGTGGTTTCCGAAAGAGTTGTTTCAGGCAGTCATCAATTTGAGTTCAACATAGGTGATTATGCTAATCCTCCAGACCCTGGAGATCCTATTGGTGATCCAACGATGCATGAACTCAAACTTCAGATACGCAGTGGCAGTTATTGTGAATATGGCTGGCGGGTTAATCTCTGTGCCATACACTATGAATCGGTCTTTGTTGAAGTGGATTGGATGAAGGCAGGAAATGGATGTACAGGGCATGAACCACCTGCGTCAGTCGTTGAATATGTGGAGGCGTATTATAAGGTTCATGGCTATGAACGTGTTGACTTCCAAATTAACAGTACAGGTAACCCTCATGAAGAGATGGTTGAACCAGACACTTTCCTGAACACCTATATCCCAACTTTCTTTGATCATATCAATGACAGCGAAAACTGGCGTTATGTGGTCTTCGGTCATTATGGGCCTCCAGGTTATTATGGCTATATCCACCCAGATGATACTGATTGTGCTTTTCTCGCTGATGAATATTTAGACACTGAAGAGAAACGAAGAACCACACTTATGCACGAGTTTGGACACACTCTTGGTATTATAGAACTTGATGTATATGGTGGGGAATATTACTGCGCCAATTGGGCCTGTTGTATGGCGGAGGCATCTCCACACAATATGGTTTTAGAGCCCTGGTACTGTGGTGTTCATTGGGCAACACGTACGGATCCACTCTGGAAATATTGGGGAACATGATAATGCTTGCCATCTATCAGATAATTGCAAAACGGGATTAATGTATAAAGTGAATACTCTCTCCCTAAAGGCTTCAATAAGTTCTATTGGCTTCAGTGATTCAAGTTGGTCAAAAGTTACATCTGCGGAAAAATGTAGTTTGTTGTTCTTTCGAACCAAGAGATTAGTATAATTCGGCTTTCTATAAATCCCATGCCTACCTCGCCTTTTAGTTCGGTGAAAGTAATCGAAGACTTATTTGATTAACAATAATTTCTCTCACATTGGAATTATCATAAACTCAACGGGATTCATGATTAGATAGCCTATTTCATGTGAGTCTAGAAATAATTGTATTTTACCATGTCCCAGCACAATCTTCTATCTTCCTCGAAGCCGGGATAAAATAAGCTTAACTCATGCTTTTTTAACAACACTTGAACGGCTCATACCAGAGACCAGTCATAATTTACATTAAACAAATGGTGTATCAAGTTTACATGACTTCAACCAGCCATGTTCAATTCAAATCGAGCCGAGCCTTAAAGATGGAACCATTTTAGATGGCATTATTGAATTCTTTACAGTAGTGGTTTGCTTCGAAAATAGAGTAGGGATGTTGGATGAAGCTGCTCAAATAGGAGGATATTATCACATTCACTCGTATTAGAGAAAGTCTATTTGTTCTTGATTAAAAAATATAGATACCCACACGGTGTGCCTGCAGGCAGCTTAGGAAAATATTTACCCCTTTGTCAAACTTCTGGTGTATGCCAATTTACTGACTCGAAAGTGTCATAATGCCCTATTCCAGATAAGATGATAAACGTTGATTTTGTACAAAATCTTGCATAATAAGCCCCAAAACTGTCACAATGACACTATTTCTACTATTTCAAGCTTCAACGAGATGCTAATTAGTTGTTACTTCCTCTAAACACGTCGGTTGTCCTGACAAGCTCGCAACGGATTCAAGGGACAATCGTTACAGAAAGCGAGCTTATAATATTCTCCTTCTAAACTGCTGCAATCAATAGAAAAGCTGCTCCGTTTTCTCCATTTGTTTTAACAAAGGGACATCGCAGAGATAGGTCGTGGATTCAGTTATATTTAGGCAATCCTGCTTGACAAGTGTATCCGAAAAACAGACTAAAATATTGATAATAAATCACTGTTTCTGTCTTCGCCTTCGAAAGAGAAGATAAATCGTCGTAAAGAGCACAGCTACACTGATACCGGTGAAAGTCCAAATACAAGGCTCCACGGGTGCAGCTGGTGATGCGTCGATAAGCCAACAGGATATTTTTTGCAGTAGATTCCACTCGGAATCAGTATCATTTAGATAATCATAATTCGTTACTCCATCCCGATCATCGCCCTCTTCAAATTCAGGATGGGGGCTAGATAGGAATGCCGTACCTGCACCATAACGGAGGGCGATCATAGCTGGTAACTCACTGTTTGCATAGAACATAATTGGGAGTATACTTAATCTAGCACTCCAATTGAAATAAGAAGAACCAATTGCAAATAACCAATAGGAATCTGGTTCGGCGTAAAGTTGTGGTCCTGTGGATTCGTGATTTACTATCAGTTCCGAGAGATATTTCTCGCTTACACCATCATGGTGATGTTCATCATAGCACACAACGCCTTGAGCGCCACAAAGATGCAACGACACATCCGCTAACCTTAAATTATTTACAACAAACTCGGTTCCACGACAAATACTCAAGATTGATCCACCTAAAGCTACAAAGTGCCGAATCCGCTCTATACCTAGAGGGGTGAGCTCTCGATAATACGCATTGGGATTAGCTGCAGGAAAGATAACAAGATCGAATTGGAACAATTTCCCGTTTTGAACATCCAGTCCATCAATTACTTCTACCGAGGCATTCATCCACTCATACATGTATTGCAGAGCTATAGCGCTGCCATTATTATTACTTTGACGCCCGTGAAATCCTATGATTGCAACTCGTACATTAACCAAGTCTGACCTTGTTTGAACAATCGTAGCATCAAGCTCAACGGTTGGAGCAAATATCATTAAACAACTTAAAAGACTGATAAAAAGAGAGAGACCCAGCCAATTCCACTGAGTTAGATGAGAGGAATTCATTGATTCTCACCTTGGTAAAGAGGAGTTAAGACCTGTTTTTTCCCTGTAAATACTTTTAGAATTCGGAATAAAAAGCACATTTGCGATGGCGAAGAATAAAGACGCCAACCACTATGATTACTTCGACGACACCGCCATTAAGAATTAATGTGACCACACCTAATCCAAGTTGATAATTAGGTGATGCATCAACAAGCTAGCGAGAAACCTTACAAAGTAGATTCCATTCCGAATCTGAATCAGTGAGCTTCTCATATAGCGGTTATGGATCAAATTGGTCTGTGACAGCTCACCACGACCACAGCGCTCCTCATATTCAGCATGTGGACTTGACAGAAACACTGTTCCTTGGTCATAGTGAAACGTCACCATACCTGGGAATCCTGTATCAGCAAACACCAGGATAGAATTCAATCCAGACTAGTTAAAGGCCATCTTGGAGAATTCAATGAATTCAGATCCAGGTGTTTTAACCCGATATCTTTTTTATAGCGTTTGCTTTAATCAGCGGTAAGCAGTTGGCGATTTATATCTTCCAGCGGGAATCGTCAAACTACAGCTTTAGAAAAATCGAACTATAGTGAGATTTGAAAAGATGAACCGAAATATTTGGAAAATCAGTCTCTTAATAATTAGTCTACTAGTATTTCAATTCGGGATTCCCCCACAGCTTGTACAAGAACAACCAACATCACCTTCAGTGGCTGCAGTTCCAGCTCCAATTAACGGCATAACAACAGTTGTCATCAATGACACCGAACCTCAAGAGAGCTTCGAAGTTCAGATAATTGAACCTGGAATTTACCGATTTAACATCTCTTACTTCGTTGTTAACGCAACCCCTGGAGGGGTGGATATCGACACTGATTGGTATCAGACCCAGAATATGTGGTTCCCCATTGCGGGCACATACTTCCAGACACTAGATAACTTCAATTCATATGATTTCAATAACCGACACGAAAATGACACCGGTTCTTTTGACATGGACCTTCTCTGTTTACGCCAAGGTTACATTCGAATTGATTTCGCATTAACAAGCTATTCTACCGGAGACCAAGTCACAGGGAACCTTACAGTCGAACAGCTTTTGCTGTTTGGCGCATTACCTGATGCAATGCCAATGGGCCAAAATACAACCCTTGAATGGACAACGGATCACACCTGGCAAGGATTCCGATTACATCTGCCAGAAAATAACTTCTATAATTTCACAGCGTATGGAAGCCTTAACTGGAGTACAACGGCTGGATGGGGTGGCGATGCTACCTATCATCCATTAGATGGCGTAATGCTCATCGACCTCAATTACGGAGAATATATGCCCTACCAATATTGGGATCCTGTTTATGATGTCCCAACAGGAGCCAATGAAAGTAGCGATATTTGGGGACCGTATAAGAACGAAGAAGTCTTGGTCGGAGGCGTGTATTATGTTCTAGCGCTTAGCGACGAATTTGAAATTCTAAACGATTCGTTAACCACATTCACCATGAATGTGAATCCCGTACCCACCACGCCTTTGATTCCTGGTGTACCATTGCCACTTCAATTTAATACAACTCCAAATGTCCTTGATGCCTTTATTTCAGTGACCATTCCTGAAGGACATTACTTTGACGCCTACTTCTCCAATCCATCTGGAATCAATTGGTCAGTTTCAACCTATGATGCATGGGATGGTGGCTATTGCGGACCGTACTATGAGATTTACGAAGATCCGAGTGTTAATTATACACTCCATGATACCCTCGAACATGGCTATGTTTCTGGTGAGAGCATGGGCTATCCAGCACCCGGAGTTCTCTATAACATGTATACAGAGTACTATTTTGCATATGCAACATATGCAACTTACACCAATGGATCTATCACAGGGGCAGTTCCACCCTTCGGACCAGGAGCTTCGAGTCGATTCACTACCTTCTACATGTACGTACAAGCGAACGCAATCAGTGATCCTCACAGTCAAACATTCAACATTACTGCAAATGTTGATATCACACCCTTCCCTGAATTAACGGAAACTGTGTACACTGTTGATTTTAACAGTACGATTGGTCCTTTCTACCATTGCTTCGCTCTACCACAAGTCAGTGGAGGGATCTATTCAGTTAGTGCCCTTGCTACAGAATATACAGCTACAGGTACTGTGGCAGTCTACGACTATCCTCAAACCGAAGCATTCCGAGATTGGCAGTTCATGAGCTTCATAGGACCACCACTCGGCTATGGAGATCCTGCAAGTGGAAACGGTTATTCCGAGAACACCAACGATACTGCCATGCTGAAGTATGTCTCGGTACGTGATGTCATCAACTATCTACAGGTTCAAGGCCCCGGAATAGTCGGCGGTGACATGACTGAGGCTAATGTAAGCCTTACCATCACAGCCCCAATACCCTACCCATTAGGCACCGTTGCTACAGCGAACCTTGACCCCGAGGAATTTACCACCTACACTTTCGATGTTCTTGCTGGTACCACATACCTTCTTAGTATGGAACTGAACCCCGCCGGTTTGGTTGCATACGGATACTTCATAAATATTGTTGGAGAAAGTCCATTCATCATTGGGACCTTTTACAACATCCTTATCGGCGTCAGCCCTTCATTACCATTTAGTATGACATATCAAGGAACTTTTACCGCTCGTTATACGGGACGAGTTACCTTTGCCATCGTTGGTGATGGCGTGGTCGATTTCATTATTGGACCTGCACAAACTCCAATCTCCCTTCCCATAATTGCAGCTTTCATTGCTGTTTCAGTTATCATGCTTGTGATTGGACTTTTCGTAGGTTATCTAATTTGGAAACGTCGGGCTTTCACACGTAGCTAAGCCAGCACTCCATAAATCAGGGGCGTTCCCTTAACTAACGCCCCCTTCTTCTCTTTTTTTCACCTTGAAGTAATCGAATGAACTTTGGATTATTTAAGCATCTTATGGTGAAAAGTGCAGGATATGTCCTTCAAAGAACCAGATTATGAAGCCGTATGACACGATCGGAACCTTTGGTATATTGGACTTTTCTATGCGGCTCAAGGCGCCGTCTTTAGCGCACTGGTATTTCTCCCAGAGTACCTACGTTTCCTCGGAGTTAATACCTTCTGGAGCATTGTTAGGCAAGCAGTGATTCTCCTCCCCTGGTATCTGAAAATCATCTTTGGTATCCTCTCAGACAATGTTCCACTCCGGAGCTGAGACCGCAGAAAACCATATATCTTCCTAGCGGCAGCCTTTGGCCTCATTGGATGGCTTACCATACCCGTATATAATCTCACTACGTATAATTTTTGAATACCTGTAAGGATGGTGTCTAAATATGTTACAGATTTCAGACCAGAAATCTTTGGGAGTGAAAATTTATCATTATCATCATCCGATGTGTTCCCAGTAAACACGTGAACGATTAATACAGGTGTACATGATGAGTATCAGTGATAGCCTTCGCGAACTCCCTTCAGCTGCATGGAAGGCTTTGAAAGACTATTTTGCAGGATTACGCCTGTTTTTCAATCGAGAGAATTGGAGCCATAGTGTCACCTTTATTATCACATTAGGCATCTTCATTGTTTTAGCCCTCATTCAACAGCCCCTCCGCGTTATAACCTGGGAGCCTGTGACAGGAGTCAGCCAAGGAGTTGTCAATTCGGTCAGGGTGATGGTGTTTGGAGGTTGCGGAGCCTTTGTCGGGTTTCTTCTCCTTGCATTGATTGCGATTTCTAAAAAAGGCCAGCATCTTCTTTTTCAATCCTGGTTTCGGCACGCCAGCTCTCCGCTAATGATAATCGGCTGGGCGTTGGTATTCATATTTCTCTTACCCCCCATATTCATCCATTATCCGAATTTCATGTTCGCCATATTTGGCCCCAATGGTTTATTCTTCACCGTATTCACCTGGTCTTGGATCATCATCATCTTTCTGCAAGTAATCCTCTTAGGCTATACCATCGTAAAAAGCACCAAATGGCTCATAGAATACGCAGGAATTCCAACAAGCCAGCCCTCAACAAGAAAATACTGGGCTGCGCTCATCCTCCTTCTTATACTGATTCCTATTGCCATTATCGCATGGTATCCGATTATCCTTGCTAT
>JBHLPR010000010.1:0-59704 GCA_048939245.1 Promethearchaeota archaeon
GATCTGTAATAATTTGTGGGACTGGAATTGACACACTGAATAGATCCAAATTATTATTGATGTCGGTTTCAAGGACGCCATGACCTGGCCAGTTCACATCTGTATGAACGGGGATGTGTGGGTCCGCAAAATAATGGCTCATGACGCCTCCTGCAAACATTCCTTCTTGCCAATTTCCCATTGAAAAGTTATTGACCATGTACCCAAACCAGCGTTCGGTCGCAATATGTGCTGTATATTCATCTGTTACAGGATAGTACAAATGGTTGTCCCAATCTTGCCATACCACATCAGGAGTAATTGCTCCGGATTTGAGCTCACTGGCAAAGAATTCGAATGCGTCTTTCCAATCGCCACTGGGTAGATTGTCAATGGCAATGTCTGTGATCCACATATGGGTGGCTAGTCCCCAGGCACGAGACGTGGGAATATTAGGCGTGATTAGAATTAATCCAAAGCCCATGATGGCGACTAATAGGATTAGTTTTGAAGTTCGTTTCTTCATGACATTCAGCTTCCTTGGATGCAACCGGCTTTCTTCGAGGTGTTCTTGCATAAATATCCTCTGTCTCACCTAAATAATTTTGAATTACATTATTTTTAATAAAAAACGAAAGGTCTAAAGGAAACTTAGGCAGCAGAATGACCTATTAGGGTGATTGCATGGAAACTCGATGGGCTGATTTTGGATACATAGGCAGCATACTTCTCTTCCTCTACGGCCTTCTCTTCTTCATAGCGTATAATCTCTCCCCAGTTCTCTTAGGGACTCTGGGTGGTACTATTGTATCCGTCTTACTTGGGTTACTCGCGTTTTTTGGAGGCATCCTATTCAGTTGTGCGTTTTTTGCCTTCGGAACTGAATTGAAGGTATCAGGGGCGTGGCTCCCTTTTCTCACTGGAATAATTATTTGGGCTGTTCAAGGCGTTGCGCAGATTCTGGTGGGTTTCAATCATCCAGTTGGCATCACATTATATGGATGGACCGTTATTCTTCTTGTCCTACTTTTTTTTATCTGGGGTGCGTTTCTATTTACCATGCGAAAACTGTTGGGACGGAAAAGCCGGTTAGGCTTATTTGCATCAATTCTTTTTTTAATTAATGGCTTGGGGTGGTTGAGCGTTTTAGGGTTTGGTATCCTTGCGTGCACGATGGTGCTAATGGCAACCATATTAGCCCCAGAAAAACAACTATTTTCCCTCTTCAGTCTGCGTGACTTATTCTCTCAGACCCGTAAATCCACTCTAGCTCATCTGGGAGGGCTTATATTGACCCTTTACTCAATCATCGCTCTTAAATGGGAGATTAATGGGTTCTTCCCTCTCCCAGTCTTACCCGCAGCGATTCTGAATTTCATTAGTGTGCTTGCGATCTGGATAGCCGTGCCAGCGCTTATCCTCTTGTTTCTTAACATTGAAGAACAGTATAATAATCCCTTCTCCTACTATGCTATTGTTGTCGGTGCACCTGCTTTACTCTTGCTCAGTGTCACCGATTTTACATGGCTGATGAGCAATATCAATGTCTTTGTTGATCCTGTGTGGGGACTTGAACAATACAATACGTTACCTTTAATCTGGAGTTGGAGCAATATCCTCCTTTTCCTTTGGTGCTTACTCGCCGCGATTGCATTTCTGCAATTATACCGGCTACCACAAAATAAAGGTGACTTCGGTTTTCTCCTTATACACTTGGGGTTTTTGGTGACTGCAATCCTCTGGGTTTTTGGAATCGGTTACCTCGCGCTAATTGTGGTGGGGGTGCTCTTGTACCGAAAGAAATTCGTTAAGCGTTAAGTAGTTCGTATAGCGATAACTTCGTATATTCTAATCAAAAATAGTTTGTATCGACTATTAGTGAAATAAAATGGTAAATGGCTAAAAATCAATTTAGGTGTATGAGAAAAAAAAGGAAGGGTGGGAAGCGGAATTACCGCTTCCGACGACGATAGTAGAAGCCCACGCCAAGTGCCATTGCTGCACCAATCGCGATTGCTGCGATTGGGAAGCCCGGAATAGGAGGCGCAGGTGCGCTAATCCGGATGGTCTCTGTGGCACTCCATGCGCTGTCTTGGCTCAAATCATCAGTGGCTCGAACCCGAATGTAGTAATCGCCTGCTGCGTCAAAGGTTGCTGTGTACACATTGGTGGTTTCAGTGGAGGAGTCAATGACATCAGTAAAAGCGTCGTCTGTAGCAATTTCAATGTCATATGAAACCACAGGGAATCCCTTTTGATCCGTAGTGGCAGTCCAGTTAAGTTCTACGTCACCAACGGGGAAGGGTACAGCGACATCGTAGTCAAAGACAGTTGGAGCATCAGGATCAGGGCGAGTAGAGACTTGCATACCCCAATCAATGGCTTGCACAACAAAGGCTTCGCCATCAAGTGGAACGCTGTAGTACACATCAGTATACATGGGTTGATAGTCACCGTAGGGTGATGCACCGCTGAGAATGATTTTGTTGTCGCCTGCGGGTCCTGCCCATTGCTCTGCTGCCATCATAACCCAACTCCCGGTATAGCCCTCTTTGTGGACTACGGAAGTTACGAGTGGATTGGCTTCGATGATAAGACCAGCCAAGCTGGTTCTAATGATTGGATAGACACCAGGAACTGTAACATTTTCTAAAGCGACAGGAGTATCAGATGGATCGAGTGCATAAACACAAGAGGGTCCGTGGAATAGGATAGGATCGGTAATTCCTGTGTTGATGACATCAGCAACAGTGTTGCTTACCGTTTCGTTCGCCGCGACCCGATAAGCTGACGCACAATTCGATTGTGGGTCTTCAATTGAGTTCATTTCGAGGCGTAATCGGCTACCGATATTTTGTAGAATTGCTGTTATATTCTGGTTATGCCAGACATCACCAGCATAGTCTGAATCCCCTGAGAGCCAAAGGAATTTACTGCCAGTATCGAACCAAGTTTTAATGGCGGTTCGCACAGCAGGAGCGTTGGTCGCATTAAAGCCTTCGATACCTTCAGAACCATATGGGCTTGCCATGACTAGACCATCAACAGTAGCTAATATGCTTGAATTGACTGTTGTTGCATTCATTACTGTATATCCTAGAGCCACAAGGTCTTCAGTTAGATTGGACAGAAGAGTCGTGCCCATGCCATACCCCGTTATGAATAGAATTGTCCCTGTGCCCGCAGGGGTGGGAACATCAGCAGCGACGAATTGTGGAGGTGCAGCAAAGAATGACGTTGTGCCAAGGAAGAACATTGTCAAGAATAGTAGGCCTAAAATTTTTCGATTCAAGATTTATTTTCACCTGCAGGATTTTTAAATCCCTTAAAGGTTGAGTGAGATTGAATATAACTCTTATTTTAGGTTTTGGGATTTTTTCCCTTTTAAAACGTCTATTCGTAAACTATTGTTTTTCCGCTTTAGTTCTCATGCTGAAATATAGTAATATTCTTAAACTAATGATTTAAGGAGTGAGCTGAGGCAATCTCATGAATCGAGCTCGAATATCTCAGACTTTAATTGTTGGCTTCTTGTTGTTTATGTGCGTTTCATTTCTTGGTGTGAGCTTACCAGTTTTAACTGAAAATGAAACTATTCCTCAGACGGCTACGATGCCCGTTTCATTACCCGCTCCAATAAATGGAAAAATCATCTACCCCCGACAACATATACCTGCAATTATCCTAAATGGCTCACAGGTAGAACTTCAAATTAGAGCTCCAAGTAACATCACAACATGGGATGTCTCGCTTTATCGCGAATACCGTAATTACCCGCTATCTAATGGTCCTGCTGTATACAATGTCTCCACTAGTGTCTGGCGGCTTAATATCACCATTCCTCCTACTTGTATTAGCGATCTCTATGATTTGAATGTCACAATTTCTGATGGGCTAAATTGGCAAATTCTAATTGAATGGAATGCCATTCATGTACGCTATGAGTTTCCCACCGACCCCCTCATCTATCATATTTCTGATTTGCATGTTGGGCAAGGATTAGCAGATCAAATACGTTCAATCCGGGCTAGCCTATATGAGGCTGCTATGGCTGGTGCTGACCTAATCATTGCAACTGGTGATCTGACCGATATGGGAACTAATGCTTATATTATGGACTTTAAGGAGTTGATGCGCAACTCTCGAGTGCCTTTTGTAGTATGTCCTGGGAATCATGACCGTCTTGGAGATACCTATGCAGTTTACATAAGCCAATTTGGCACTGACTATTATACGTTTAATCTGGGTCCGGATATCTTTATTGTGATGGCGAATTCGCATCATAGTCCATATGAATTTAATGATACGCAACTTGGATGGATTGAAAGGGATTTTGCTGCCAGTAATGCGAAACTCAAAATTATGGGTGCACATGCCCCACTTATGAACCCAGAAACTTTTGCTTATTTTCTAACCCAATGGGATCGCGAAGAGCTCCAGCGAATCTTTGACACCTATAATGTGAGTGTCTATCTTAATGGTCATCTTCACGGGGATTTAGTCAATGTCATAAACAACACCTACTGGATACAGACATCTCCTGCTGGGGGTTCAATTCGTATGTATGATCCCGTATGGTGTCATGGGCAACGTGCGTTACGTCCTTTGAAGTTCATAAATTATGAACTGACATCTTGGAGTTGGCAGAATCTGAATCTTTCTCAACCCATCGACGCTCTCTATATTAAGCGGGCACCAGTAGAATATGTGGATGCTGATATTGGAGCTTACTTTTCTGTGAATAACACTCTGGGCTATTCGGTGACAGGCCAAATCGTCGATATTTTGGTTGAACCACTTCCTGGACCTGAAGTTTATCGAAGCAGTGGTGCTACAGTCCTTGAGACAGTGAATGGCACTGATGCCTGGTTAATTCGTTTTTCCCTCGATGTAGCTGATGGAGAGTTGGTTGTCATTCGGGTGTTTACTAGTAATGCTCAAGCCCCTTCCATTTCAAATGTTGACTATCCTGCAACTGCAATGATACAAAATCTTGTATTCATATACGCTGATGTGACGAGCCCGTTTAGTGGCATATTTTTTGTCTCGATTAACATCTCCCTTGCGGGGGGTCCTTTCCTTTCTTATTCCATGTCTATGGCTGGAGTTGACCGTTATCGATATTACGTCTATCTTTTGTTGCCAGGTGAATACCAGTTCGCCATTACAGCTGCTGATTATGCAGGCTATGAGGTAACTTCGTCCGTTTACTCATTCACTGTAAGTCAACAAGTGCCTTCTGCTCCTGAGCTCAGAGAATTGAATGATGTCTCTGAGACGGGGAACTTCACCCTGATATGGACCTCCAGTTCTGATCCAGATGGTTCGATTGACCATTATACTCTTCAAATGTCGAATACCAGTGATTTCACAGCGATTTTAAATCAACAGAATACAACGGAGTTAAATTATGCTATCTCTGGATTAACTAATGGCGTTTACTACTTCCGTGTGTGTGGAGTAGATAACTTAGGTGCTCAGAGCGCTTGGAGCAATGTTGAAAGTATTTCAGTTGAACTTCCTGGTGGTACAACGACAACACCGCCACCACCAATCCCTGGATTTCCTGCCCTTGCCATCGCTATTGGCATTATTCTCGCGACTGCTATTGGAATCATAACGCGACGGAGACGACCTGATTAACCTTTAAAATTTATTAACTACGTTGCAATTCAATTCGTTAGTATAATATAAATTCAAATGCTACTCTATGTATTAATATTATAGTAAACTAACGGAAAAGGTAAAAGGGGGGACTCGGATATTGCTGCTAGAACCCTAATGTAATAGTGTTCGCACTATTGCATTGGGAATAATAGAGTGTGTTTTGCTTATGGCTGAAAAAACCTCTATACTGAGTCAAAAAGGCATCATCGTGATTGTGGTAATAGTTATCATCGTCGTTGGTACGGTTGGGGCTTGGTGGTTTTTTATACCGAAGGGTCCTCTACCTGATGGTAACGGTAATGGTGACGGTGAACACATAACACTAAAAATTATTACACGTCACGACTCTACAATACAAATCAAAATGGAACAAGCATTCTTAGCATCACAACAGGCTCAGGATCATAATATCACTGATATTTCGTGGACACAACCAGCTGAATCGTTTTGGCCAACAGTGATACCTACTGTAATGCCTGATGTTGCTTGGGGCGGTGGTCCTCCACTATTTGACACGTTAGTAGATCTTGGTTTGATTGCCAAATTAAATAGCACCTTAATGCTTGACGTATTGTCACGTGTTAATGATACACTAGGTGGAGCCACCATGAAACGAGTAGACGGCGATGGGGATTACGTTTGGGCAGCTGCAGCAATCAGTTCATTCGGTTTTACCATTAATACTGCATGGCTTGCGGATAAAGGTCTGCCCGAACCTACAACTTGGGAGAATCTCTCAAGCTCTGAGTTTGGAAGCCTTCTTCCAATTCCTTCTATCGCAATGGGAAATGCCCCTGGTACAACGAGTAACACTCGTATCTACAACATCATTTTACAGAAATTTGGTTTTACCAAAGGTTGGGAAATTCTCTCACGAATGGCAGGAAATTCTGAAATTCGAGCGGGCTCTGTTGAGGTTCAAAGTGCTGTTGAAAACGGTGAAGTCGGAGTCTCAATGTCTATTGATTTCTATGGCTATACCAGTGCTCTACGTAATCCTGACACACAGTATATTATTCCTGCTAATGGTTCCATCATTAATGGTGACCCTATTGCTATTTGCACTACTGCGGCTCATCCAGAGGCATCCGAAGCTTTTCTGGATTGGGTTCTAAGCTGCGAGGGTCAGAAGTGGTGGTTATTAGAGGAAATTAATCGAATGCCTGTTCTCGAATGTGCGTTCTGGGCTGACCAAGCAGATCCAGTTAATCCCTCAGGTGCCAGAGACGATCTCTATGCATTCTACAATTCAACGATTGAAAACTTGAGTATCGATTTTGACGACGATTTGGAATCCTCATACCATTATTCAATGCTATACTATTTTGAAGCTGTTATTACCAACGCCCATACTTCATTAGTGTCCTGTTGGAATAAATTGATTGATGCCCTTGACGGGGCATTAATTAACCAAGCCCAATTTGATGCATTTGCGGCTCAAATGGCAAATGTTACCTGGGGCACTGACCAGTGGTTCTCAGAAGCTTATGCAATTTCAATCAATGATCAAATGCGCACATCTTCCTCCTTCCGCGCTAGCCAGCAGAGTACTTGGACTTCAGCAGCAGAAACCCATTACGCAGCTGTTGAAGCCTTAATACCTCCTTAATGAAATAATAGTGGAACACTTTCCCCTATTGGGATGTGTCCCACCTTTTCTTTTTTTAACAAAGCTGTGAATTTTTAAGGAAGGACGTACTACACTTCATGTTCTTAAATCCGAATCATAACTTCTGATATGGTGATCAGATTGGGTGAACCTGAATCTACAAATCACCAAAAAACTCGTGAGGAATCCCTTGAAGAATTACTCGGATTTGGAGCTACGATTAGATTAAAAGCTCAATCCATTAAACAGGACATTATAAATAAGACTATTCAACTCTATCGAGAACTCGACTATTTATCAACAACCCAGCTTTCTGCTATTCTCATTTTGTTCAGTATTTTTCTTGTTTTTCCTATTGGATATGTTATGATTTCGGCGTTCATCGGCCCAGTTCTGATTTATAATCCCGTGACGGGTATGATTGAGGAAATTCAATCTTGGTCGCTGTTTTGGTTTCAACTTCTTTTAGATGACCAATATTATTTTCCGCTCTATTTCATTCAGACAATAAGTAATAATCCAGTTCATATCCATCCGCTAGGTTACTATTTTCGAGTACGAGGACTTGTGTATGAACTGGTTGAAGTGGGTGTAGATGAATATGCCCTGCTCATTCAAGGCGTTGATATGGGCGTGATCATGAACTCGATTTATTCCGCCTTGCTCACCACCGCTTTCTCTACAATCATTGGTGTAACATTGGCTTTCATTATGGCTCGTTATGATTTCCGAGGAAAAACGATTCTCCGGACATTATTGTTAATCCCGCTTCTCGCAATTCCCTTCGTCGGGGCTATCGGTATTCAGCGAATGCTGGCACTTGATGGAACGATCAATAATCTCTTCTGGCGCTACCTTGGAGTGTGGCCTTTCAGAATATTGATTGATGGTCTTGCTGCCGTTATCTTAATTCAAACCCTGCACTTTTTCTCATTAACCTATCTTTCATCGTATTCGGCTTTTCAAAATATTGATCCCACTCTCGAAGAATCCGCAGAGAATATGGGTGCAAAAGGGTTTACATTATTTAGAAAAGTCACTCTGCCCCTAGCACTACCTGGAATCGAGGCGGGAGCTATACTTGTCTTCATCATGAGCATTGAAGACTTAGGTACACTTTTAGTGTATCAGGGTTCAACCCAGGTGCGAAAAACGCTTACCTATGCGATCTTTACTCATATTTTTGCCCCTGACGGAACCGTGGAAGGAATCGCGACAGCCATGGGTGTTATGCTCTTGCTGATTGCGATAATTGGCTTCATTTTCATACGTCGCTATATGTCTCTCCGGAATTATGCCATGCTTAGCAAGGGTGGGACCTGGAATCCGAGGCTTTCTCAATCGAAATGGTTCCATTATATCCTCTTCTATGGCTTCATCATCGCTCTACTCTCTGTTGCGTTATTACCTCATATTGGTGTCTTTCTACTAGCGCATGCCGTACCGGGGACATGGGGCACTTTTGTGATAATACCTCAGCTTTGGTTAGGTAATTGGTTAATAGTATTTACAGATCCCCAAATCTTTGGAGCAATTGTTAATAGTTTAGTGTACTCGTTGGTTGCTTGTGTAGTGATAGCTTTAATAGGGGTTAGTGCGGCGTATATTGTAGCAAGAAAGAACATACCAGGGAAAGACGCATTAGATCTCCTGGTAACCATACCTATAGCTTTACCCGGAATTGTCATTGCTATTGGATTTCTAGTATTCTTTTCTAGGAATCCAATATTAAGCCCGGTTCTTAGTCCTGTCTTACCTGGAGCTGCCGCAATTCTGATCACAATGTCGTATACGGTGCGTAAAATGCCCTTCACGGTAAGGTCCGCATTTGCAGGATTACAGCAAACACATGTTGAGTTAGAAGAAGCGGCTTATAATTTAGGTGCTGGGCGTCTTCGAACATTTGTTAGGATTGTCTTACCCTTGATTGGTGTAAGTATCTTGGCGGGCGTTATGATGTCATTTGTCTACTGTATGTCCGAAGTTTCAACTAGTATTGTGCTTGGGGATATTGATCAAGCTGCAGCGCCTATCACGTGGAAAATGAACCAGTTGCTCTATGGGTTGGCTATGGGTCCATCTCTAGCTTCAGTTCTTGGTCTTATTCTTATGATACTCCAAACAATAGTACTGGCGACCACAAATACAATATTAAAGAAACGAACTTCAGCTATGATTGGGCTCTGAGTAACGAAGGTGAATAATAATGGTTGAAATAAAATTGGAAGAAATAACAAAAACCTTCGGGGAAGTTGTGGCTGTTGATGATGTAACTATCGATATTGAAGAAGGGGAATTGTTTACATTACTTGGTCCTTCGGGTTGTGGGAAGACTACTCTTCTCCGAATAATAGCGGGTTTCTATTTTCCCGACAATGGTCGGGTCATGTTTGATGACCAAGACATTACTGGTCTACCTCCTTACAAGCGGGATACAGGGATGGTTTTTCAGAACTATGCCATTTGGCCTCATATGAAAATTTTTGATAATGTCGCCTTTGGATTACGCATTCGAAAACTCCCTGCTAAAGAAATCGAATCACGTGTTAATGAGATTCTCGAGATGGTTCGGCTTGGGGGGTTCGGAGATCGAACACCATTTCAACTCAGCGGTGGACAACAACAACGAGTAGCACTGGCTCGTGCTTTAGTGATCAATCCCAAAGTGCTGCTCCTCGATGAACCCCTTAGCAATCTGGATGCGAAATTACGACTGGAAATGCGGCATGAATTGATACATATTCAGAAGCAATTTGGAACTACCACGATTTATGTAACCCACGATCAGGAGGAGGCTTTGAGTATCTCAGACCGCATCGCAGTCATCGAACTTGGTAAGCTCATGCAGGTGGGGAATCCACGTGAAATTTATGAGGAACCACAAAATCTCTTTGTCGCTGACTTCATTGGTTCCTGCACCTTTTTCAATGGGAAAATTGTGAGCGCAAATGGAGGCAAACTTGTTATGAAAACCCCTTGGGGGCTCGAGCTTCAGGGACAATCCCCCAAGAAAGAAGCTGTCTTTGAGAAAGGGGATAAGGTGTTCGCGGCGATTCGCCCTGAGGACTTTAAAGTGCGGCAACCGTCAGCCGATGTCAACGTGATTCCGGGCAAGGTAAAGAGTGTGGTGTTCACAGGACGTTATAATGATGTTCGTGCTGATATCGGGGCAACCACCCTCATTCAAGCCGAAGTGGATGCTTCTGCGTTTATCAAAAGGGGCGATGAACTCACATTGTACATCAAGCATAGCGATACCATAATTTTACCTGCTAAAGGAGATTCCTTCAGTGAACATATTGAAGGACTAATTAGTGGTGCATCAGCAGCCCAATAGTGTAATACCGCCTGTATCTGACAGAGTGAGTGTTTGTTCTAGTCGTGAAACGAGTTGGACTTGGCAAGAACTAAGCCGCTCTTTGGGATGTAGCGGGCTATTTCTTGCATTTGGTGGGGGCTCTTTTTAGCGGTGTGTTTGGTCAAGCTAGTGGTGAGTCCTATGGGACGTACAATACTGACCTATCGATTACAGCTGGAGAAGGAGCGACGGCGTTGGGGATTATTTCGGGCGGCTTTGCGTGCTGACGAGCAACCCGCCTTTGATAATCTATTCGTCTACGCTCGGACCTACGCGGATGCGGCTAGTGCCGTGGCACGTCCATGTCCTTCGGAAGCGTTGTTCATGTCCATGATACTCGGGCTTTATCAAGAGGTACAACGACTACGTGTGGCTTTAGCAACTGCAGCGAGTCATACACGCTCTATTACAAATCATAACTCTCATGGGGATGTACGACAGGTGCAGGCTGAGCTATGACACGGATGTGGTCATCGCTTTGCTTGTATCCTTTTGGTTTCTAAATAGAAGGTAGTGGGTGCATTAGCTGAATCAGATGCTGCAACGGATTCACAACAGTATTTCATGTTGTGATGTATGCAATCATTGGTGGGAAAGCTGCATTTTGAAGCAATCGATATAAGAGGGGTGACTTAATGAGTTTGATAGGCGCTTCAACACAAAAAGCGAAGCCTTGATGAGCAGTTGTGACAGAAATGATTCACGATATTCTAATTGTCCATCGGCAAACAGAGAATCCACTCTTTCATCTTGCTCCTGCAGGAAAAAGCAAACTCGCAGCCGTAGGTATGGATCCCCCAATATTTTCATCTCTTGCAGTAACTCTTGTAAATGTTCTTCGAAATGCTGGAGCCTTGGAAAGAATTCGATTGCTTCAAATCAAAATGTCCTTTAATGTGTTCGAGAATCTGATTTTTGTCATCTTATCATCGAATGATCATGATGAATTTGAAATCAACCATGCGCTAAATCGATTGAGCTCCCTTTTCCTTCAATCCTATACTCCTGAGGTAATCAGCCAATATAAGGACAAGCCTCTTAGTTTCAATGCGTTTGATGTGAAAACGATTTTCCGCTCAGACCGCGTTATCATTAGTGACACTGATACACTGATGAAAAGCATGATTCAACGGCTGGCGGATATGATTGCTGTAGCTGGGCGTCTTCAAGAGGAGGCCAGTATGTTGTCTGAAAAACAGAGTCTTGACGGCACCGTCATTATGAGTATCACCGCGATGCATCAGGAATTACTCAATAAATTGGACGCACTCAAAACCCAGATGGACCAGTTCCCTGTTCTTTCAGGCCCTCATTTTCCTAAATAGGTCCGTTTCAATCGAAGTTGAATCCGTGCTTGCGGAGTATCTCAAGGAGTGATATTGGAGACCAGCCTCCGTTGATAAATTTACGAGAGATGTGTTCGCACCACGAATAGGTATCGTAATTGATTGTGTCTTTTCCTTTCTTGAGGGGAATCTTGGCATTGCGTTCCCGATAGTAATTCTGAGCAAGATATCCCTCATCCATTACCTTCATGGCTGCTTGGATTTCTTCTTTTGAAAATTCGGGATATTGATCTTCAAAGGCACTGAAGCTGAGTGGATATCGAGGACGGGTTTCTGTGTGTTCTGAGGGTTCAGGATACCCAAGACACAATCCGACTACTGGAAAGGCACGGTTCGGGATGTTGAAAATGTCAGCAATATGGTCGGCAAAATGGGGTGTGGCACCTAAAAGAACGGATCCTAAACCAAGGGCTTCTGCAGCTAAAATGAGGTTTTCAATTGCGAGTGATACATCTTGTAGTCCAAGCCAGAGGGCAAATGCGTCGTCAAAATCATAAGTATGTCCACGTTGCTTCATAATTTTTTCATGCCTAAATAAATCGATGAAGAAAAACATGAGTACCTGGGTGGTTGGGTAAACGCCTAGGTTTCGCAATTCGTGCATTATTTTATGGTCTCGAGTGTATGTGATGCTGCAAAGTTGAGCTGCAAAAGGCGCTCGAAAACCAGCCTTCAGAATCTGTTCGAGCGCTTCATCAGAAATCGGTTTGTTCTGAAATATTCGTATTGAGCGGCGGTTATGAATAATCGTGAATAGATTTTGGTTTTGAAAAGATTGAGAACTGGACATTGATCTCACTTTGAATGGTTGTATCAGCAATTTTACACAGAGCTATCAGATTAATATCTTTGATAGGTCTTAAAGTGGTGGGGTGAATTCGTTGCCCGTGGTTGTGTATATCCTAATTCGTGTTGAAGCAGGAAAAGTGTGGGATGTAGCCCAAGCTATTGGGAAAATAGCAGGGGTTGACCGATCGAATGTGGTTACTGGCCCCTATGATGTCATCGCGTATGCCGTTCTGCCATCAACTGAAGATCTTCGTAAATTGATGGAAGGAATTCATAGTGTGGATGGTGTTAATCGTACAGAAACCTGCATTGCCATCTGATTGTGAGCTGACCTACCACACCAGGGGCACATAACCCTCTTTTATCAGATCAGCAATGATGGTTCCCACGTATTCGATTTGAACTCCCAGTTTTGAGAGCGGCTCTGAGGTTCCTTCTTTGTCTGAAATGAATTTACAAGCGTAGCTCTCACCTGCAGCACAGAGTTCTTGGACTTCTTTTGCGAGTATTAGGTCTTTGGCTATTAGTTGCTCAGAGGGCCCAAAGAAGATGGTCTTCACATCGTCAAGCCATCCGTATTTTATGGTGTTCTTTGCATACATTAGAGCGGTTTGGATTACATCCCTATCACTCGAAGCAATAATGACTACAATTTTTGCACTCATTTTCGGATTCTCCTGTTCAATGATTATGGTCATGATGATGTACATGGGAGGGATCATACAGATTCCCAAGCGTTGTAACAATCAGTTCGGTTAGGGCGGGATGGATGTGCATCCCTTGAGCGAGAGTCCACATGTTTCCTCCAACGGCCATGATATCCACAACTTCTTGGATGAGCATTGCTGCGTAAGGACCAATGATGTGAAATCCAAGAATTTTGTAAGTGTTTTTATCGACGATGGCTTTAGCAAATCCCTCCTCTTCAACCATGGCCTCACCCTTCGCAACATCAGAATATTTGGCTGTTCCCAGAAGTATTTCGTATTGTTTGACTGCCTCGACCGCGGTCAAGCCCACTCCGGAAATCTGGGGATAAGAAAAGACCGCGTATGGAACAGCATGGTATTCCATCTTTTGTTGTTGATCACCTACCGCGTTATTCCAGGCGATTTGGGCTTCACGATTGGCAACATGTTTGAACATATAACGTCCTGTTACATCACCGAGAGCCCAAATATTCTTCTTACTCGTTTCTAGGAAATCATTGACTTGTATGAAACCCTGGCCGTCTGTTTTTACACCCGTTTTTTTCACTTTCAGAACATCAGCATTTGATCTTCGACCTGTTGCAACCAAAATTCGTTCGCCAAGGAATTCCATTTGCTGCCCGGTTTCTTTGTTTTCGCCAATGACAATATCTCCTTTCGAAGACTGTTTTACTTCAATGGCTGCCGTGTTTGTGTAAATGCGCATTCTTTTTGATAAGGCTTTTTCAAGGGCAAGTGAAATTTCTGGTTCGTTTTGGGGGACCAATCTTGGCCCTCGTTGAAGAATGGTGACCTCTGAACCCATTGCTGCAAGAAAATGACTATATTCAGCAGCAATATAGCCACCGCCAATGATAACCACGCTTTTTGGCAGTTCGGTTATTTCAAGGAGTGTTTCATTGGTCAGATAATTGACTTGGTCTAACCCTTTGATTGGTGGAATAGACGGCCTTGCACCTGCAACAATGAAAATCTTGTCTCCCCGAATGGTTTCACCGGCAACTTCCATGGTGTAATCGCCTGTAAAGTATCCTTCTGCCTCATAGAAATCCAGGTTTTGGGCATGTTGTAGTCCTGCTCGCATATGGGTAAGGCTTTCATCAATGGGGCGTCGCATCCGAGCCATTATTGCTTTGAAATCGATATTCTTGATTTCAGCGTCGATTCCTAACTTATGTGCCTCTTGGATTTCGACCACACGATCTGCGGGATAGATGAGCATTTTCGACGGGATACAGCCAACGTTAAGACATGTTCCACCTAATGGACCCCGATCGACATAAGCGACTTTGTACCCTGCTCGATAGGCTTGGTCGAGTATTATGCCTCCTGATCCAGACCCAATGACGATTACATCATATTTTTTCATGAAATTAAATTGTTGGCTGTTCCCTAAAATAACTTTAGAAATTCCTATCACTCCTAACTAAACATTCCAAGATGAACTGCTTTTTAAGGTAGTACAGAACTTTTTGAAGGGGAAACGTGTATGGAGTGGTTATGTTATTTGAGAGGAGCTATCACCCATGCCAAAATCTGTGAAAACGGCTTCACGCTTACAAGGTGTGTCACCTAGCGGACTTCGTGAGTTTTTCGAAATTGGAACAAAGCTGGCAGCCAAGGGAATCGATGTGATTTCTTTAGGTATCGGTGATTTGGACCTGCCACTTCCTCCCTTTCTTAGTGATGCAATTGCTGATGCGTTTGCCACCGGACAAACTCATTATTCATCGAATGCAGGTATCGTCGATTTACGCCAGGCGATTGCTAATCGTTATAAAGATACATATGGTCTCGAATATTCTCCGGATGAAGTGTTAGTGACGTGTGGGGCATTAGAGGGACTTTTGGATACCATGTTAGCCCTTATCGATCCCGGTGACCGTGTTTTAGTACAAGACCCCGCCTTTGGTTATTTTGCGAATCAGGCTAAACTTGCTGGTGCTGAAGTTGAATTGATTCCCATGACATCTGATTTTGACTTAGATGTTCAGCAGTATCGTGAGGCTTTTGAGAAGAAGAGACCACACATGGCAATTATTAATTCACCATGTAATCCTACGGGTTCGGTTGCCTCTGAGAAGAATTTGAAAGAAATCGTTGAACTGGCAGCAAAATATGATAGTATCCTCGTTTCAGATGAATGCTACGAGTTTTTACGCTACGATGGCAAGCCACACACTTGTGCGGCTACATTCAATCGGGATAATGTAATTCTCATCAACAGTTTTTCCAAAGCGCTTGCCATGACCGGATTACGGTTAGGTTATGTAGTAGCTCCGGTGAGTTTGATGCGTCCTATCTATCAGGTTCATCAGTATAATACAGCCTGTGCTCCGACTCCTATTCAGGTTGGTGCTATGAAAACACTGTCCAATCCGAAGGCGTTCCAAGGGATTATTGGACAACATCGGAATGTATTGGATGATCGTCGGAAAGTCGCTTTGGAGAGCTTCAAACCTATTAAAGGCTTCAAGTTCACATATGAACCCGTTGCGGGTTTCTATCTATTTCCCAATGTTGAAGGCACCGGGATGACGGGTCCAGAATTTGCCATATCCGTCCTAGAAGAGAAGGGTGTTATTGTCGTGCCTGGGGACCAATTTGGCATAGCCTATCCAAATAACATCCGGATTAGTGTTGGATCGGCACCACCTAATCGGATTCGTGAAGCGGCATCACGCATTGCTGACTTCGTACATAAATAAAAACCTCTCATATGTGGATTCTTTGAAGTGAATCCAGCTCTGTTTGTATCGGGTTTTACTTCAGCTAGCAATTCTTGCGGGTTCTACTTCACACAAGAATCCTTAGTCAAACTCCTCATCATAAACCCTGAGCCCTACCACAATTTTTGAGAACTGCATTTTTTGGTTGAATGGCGAAGTAGGTATTTGAAGTTGGGTAACTACAGGAAGATGGTCCGAAGCTAGTGAAGTAGGTACAGCGTGACTGAGAACCGTAATTGTTGGTGATACGAAAACATAATCAATGCGTTGGTAGGGTCCGGTTGATGGCCATGTAAGATTGCCTGTTAAAAAAAGGGCTACTTCAAATGAATCATTGAGAGAGTTTGTGATGTCAGTATAAATGCCCTGATCTACTGAATCAGTTGTGTAGGCGTCAACGTTAAAGTCGCCTGCCCATATTTTGATATTGCTTCCTGTTGATATAACGTTGGGAATAGCTACATCAGCTTGAATTCGGCGGTCTTCGGAACTAAAAGCAGAGAAATGTACAGCGTAAACAGAAATCTGTTGTTCAGCAACTTCGATATCGGCGCGAAGAAGTGTATCGTCTTCACTTGGGCTGTGTAAAATGATCTCTTCATAATATTGGATTGGATACTTACTGAGAATCACATCACTTTGCCATATGTGATTGACTGATAAAATCGGTGCTAGAAACATGTTCAGTTTTTGAGCTAGCCACCGTGCTTGATCAGTGGTCCCAGACATGATCACACCAGTGTCTACTTCTTGCAGGACGAGGACATCGGGATTAGATTGTTCTATTGATATTAGGATACCATTCAGATCTAGTCGATTATTTACATCAAAGGCTTCATGGATATTGTATGTCATGACAGTTAGTTGGCCAGAAGGCTGTGGATTAACTTGATATGTGAAGGTACACCATGTTCCGGTTATAACTAAAGGGAGTAAAAGTAGTGCAGTGATGAGAATGGCATTCTTGTTGCGATAGTTGAATGTGCTCATTGATCTAACCTCCTCAGCTTATAAACAGCATATGTTGAAGTGGTGCCCAATATGAGAAAGGCGCCCCATATGAGGGTCAAAGTTTGCCCAACGAAAATGCTTCCGATATCACCTAGGTATGCATAGGTAAAGGTGAAGGCAAACAAGAAGTCCCACAGCAGGAAGAAGAGGAAGGCAATGAAAATTGCTATGCACAGAATAGTTACTGACCAACGATGTCTTGGGTGCAGACTAAATTGTAGAATGTAGTATAGATTGGAAAGAAGAAAGAAATTGATGACCATAAGAGTTAGGATGTAGAACCATGAAGGCCAGAAGAAAAAACCTGGGAAAGCCATGATGATGATGAGATTTGTAATAGCGATCGTATACCATTTTTCTCTATCAAACATGTTCCTTCCTCTCTTATGAAGTAATATTATGCCCACAATAGTTTGGATGCTTAGGATAGAAATCAGAATGATTGTTATGTCAATGAGGAAGTAGGGTGGATTTTGGCTTCGGAGAAGGTTGTGTGGGCTTAAGAAAAGGCTATGTTCAAGAAAAAGAAACGCACCAAATCCTGCAATTGTGAGCAGTCCAACTAGACGTGATGTTAAAGGTAACGATGGGTGTTCTTCAATTGCAGTATTTAGAGAATTAGTTGAGGGTTTGGGAGATTGTTGATTTTTCCATATTCCTAGTCCAATCACTATTATGGCAAACACTAATTGGAGCGGAAAATAGGGGAGGGTTCGAGATATGTCAGAAGTTGTACCGAATGCTCGAAACAGAACATCAAAGCTGAAGGCAATAATAAAACTAACAGCGAGTAGAGCTGCTTTGCCCGTATGTCCAATTACGTGTTGGTTTTGACTTTGGCTGTAAAGATAGAATGGAAGGAAAATGGCATAAAATGCTACGACCATCGATGAGAATAAAATTTCTATTTCATATGCCAGCTGTAGGCTGATTGGCGTAGCAAAAATCGCGGTTAAAATAGCGCTACCTATAATCATGTGGCTGAGAGAGATTTTTCTGTAAATCAAGACAGCAAGAAGAGGGGCACCAAATGCTAGGAGAGTGAGTAATGGGATATAATTCCCTGTTCCCTCCCAGAGGATATTAAAAAATGAAATATACAGATTTACAACATAGGTCCGAAAACTTTGGAGAAAGAAGAGGGTCACAAGAAACGGTATAACCAATTGAAAGATGAAGTCCTTGAAGGGAATTTCATCGGCAATGAACCCATTCATGACTTTTCCCTTCCATCAATAGAGAATGACTCTGGAATTATGCCACCCATCCATTAAATATCTAGTAGCTATCCGGTTCTTAGAACTCGGCTTCTTTTCTGTTAAGCACTTTTTAGAGTTATTTGTGTGGCTGATTGAAGAATGCGGAGTCAATGGGTGCCTGGTAACCAGTTAGATGCGATCCATTTGAATTACTGTGGGCTCTGCACAGCCTAATCGACTTCATAGCTACCTCTCGGATTGCAGCCTTTTAGAGAAGAAGTGAGGATTTCATCATCCTTGGCTAGTCGCGGCTTCGAAGATGTGGATCCAGCACCGTCTGAATTGAATCTGCATTGAAGTGTTCTTCCAACCGCTCGTAATTCCACCCTAGGGGGGTCAGGAGTGAATCAGTAGCACGAAGGAGTAGCTCAGCATACTTGCCCTTATCGTAGTGGGCCGCTGTCGAGGTCTGCGGCAACGCAACGCGACGCAACGGGTGTCGTGACTGGGCATTAGTATAGATGTAGCGGACGGGCTGTCCTGGTTGGATTTCGTGACCGTAGCGAACGGCTAGTTCGGCGGCAATGGCTTGACTACATTGTTGCTGGTATTCGCCTGGAGACCGGCTGATGTTTTGTGTGATGGCCAACTCTTCAGTCATCACATCTCCACTGTGCAAGCGATCTAGGTATTGTTTGACAACGTCTAGGAGCTGAGGGAGCATCTCCTGCATTTCGTCAGCGTCTTCCGCCCCGGCAAGGCAGGTTAACAGATCCATTTGAAGCTGCTTGATGAGGGGCGGAGTATCACGGCGTCGGAGCTCGATGCCCCGTACCTTGATGGTACCATCTTCTTTGACGCCGCAGTAGCGGGTGAGGGCACCGTAGGGCTGGTTGCGGCATGGCAAGAACATTATCCAGCGATAGCGTCCTTCAAATTCTATTGATAGTCCAGTTGCCTCCTGAATGGCATCGCCCACCGCCATATAGTCTTCAACTGTGGCTCCGAGTTTTTGTAGCCAGACACAATCGACAATGCCATGGAGCACTTGGAAACCCTTCTGTTCGCAGATCGCTTTGGTCTGTAACAGAACACGACGGCTGAATGCAGTGACACACTCATAGGCTTCAACACGACCAAACCGTGAAGCCCGAAAGCCTAAATATCCGAATGAAACGACGAGCAGCCATTTCAGCGCGGCTTGTCGTGCTTCATAGATAGGGTTGTCGTGACGGTGCCGTTTGTAGAAGGTGCGCTTCTCCAGTATCGGCTTAAGGAAGGTGGGGACGATGCCGGGTTGACGCCGACATAGCCAATAGCCTAGCTCGGGCACCACAGTGGCATCGTCGGGACAGCAGTCACAGAACAGGGCTTCGGGGGAGATGTTGTACTTCACCATTAACGACGGATACATTGACAGAAAGTCGAGTTCACCCACCTCAAAGAACACCCCCACTCGTGGAGTAATGACGTGACCTCCACGGTCAGCGTTGAGGAGTGCAAGACCGGTTTTGTATTCTTCGGGCTCCGCCTTGGTTTCAGGAATCAGGACATCACGATTGAGTGCTTCTTGCATCTGGAGCATGTTGATGCCAGTACCCGGGCTGCTTCGTGCCATACGTTGAGGGGGAAAAGCGGTAAGTCGACTTGCCTCGATGAGTCCGTCAAACGTGCCAAAGGTCATATGCGATCGATCCAGGTGCAGGCGTCCACGCAGAAGGAAAGGGTGTGGGCGATAGAAGACCGGGCCTCCATACCGAAAGACAGCTCGCCCAGCAGGTAGGGTCTTATCGCTGAAGACGTGGGGGGTCTGGTCTCGACTCAAGGAGAACTGATTTAACATTCCCGCCTCTTGAACGCGTTGGATGAGGGTGGGGAAAACGCGGTAGTCGCCTTCCAGGGTGAAGATGATGTCAGGGTTTTGGGTTGTAACCCAGTCTTGAAGCATCATAGGTTCTGTGGTCTGAATGGTATCGCCGTGGGAACTGGAGGCGCAGAATAGGTCTTCCCCCTCTAGGTGGAGGTTCACGGTATCAAAGGGAGGAAGATGATAGTCGAGGGCCGTGCGGGAGTCGCAGGAGTCGATGCGGGTGACGCGGGTTCCTGACCGCTCGGTGTGAACCTCTACCTGTTCGAAGGGGTAACGCCGCTGTTCGAGATACCACAGCTGGGTTGTGGAGAGGTCGCCGTTGAAGACGCGAAAACGGGGGACGGCGAAGGTTTTGATTTCGCGGACGACACGGGGGAGTTGGGTGCAGGAGGAGACTGTTACGGCGAGCACCGGACGTCGCGCGCCCCGCAGCTGCAGCCGATGAAACTCGGGAGTCACCGTGCTTACAAGGGGGTGACTTTCAAACAGCGGCGCATAGTCCTCGAATTGGACGCCCGGCGCATGTAAGTAGAATCGTGGTTGATAGGGCACTTCTAGGGGTATGCAATTCTTTGCCGTGCGCAACCACAGGACCAAGTGGTCGGGCCGGGGGGTAACATCGAGGATCCAGCCACGCATTGTTGGTCCACGGGAGTTTCACAGGACCCTACTTAAAGACGACAATTAAGGTGCAAAAGAATCTCTGTTGATGCCTGATTTTCGGGAAGTTTTTGTATGTTACCGGCATCCCTCGGAAACAATCTGTTGAAGTCTTTGATGCGTAGGTTCAAAGATTAACGGACGGAGGAGCCACATATTGGACAATAACGGGCGCCTTGGGGAATTACAGCACCACAATATGCACAGAATTTAGGTGCTCCAGTGGGTTCTGTTGTCCTGGGTGGGACGTAGGTTGGACGCGTATAGCGTGACGTTAGTGTAAGCGAACGGCTTCGTCGAAGCAGGAAGATAACTAGGGCTACAACGCCGATAATGATTCCAATTGTAGCACCAACAATGAGTAAAATTATAAGGTCAATTGGCAGTAGCCCAGTACTGGAGGGTGGGTTAACATTTAGATAGAATACGCCTATGCCATCATAGGCACCAGGATACGAATACACTTCAATGTAGTAAGTGTCCCCTGCATTAAGAGAGATGGCGATTGATTCGGATGAATCAGTACTGGTCGAGCTATCTAACAAGTTTTCGTAGATGTCGTATATGTACAAGTCAAAATCGGTGTCGTATTTATCCCAGGCTGCTTCAAGAGTGATGAAATGGCGACCTGTTTCAGTAGGTGTGAATTCAAAGAAGACCGAATCATACGAGCCATTAAGATATCCACAGTGCAGCGTGGGTACGCTTTGTATTCCAAGATTCGGTAGCAATTCTAATGCATTGTCAGGAGAAGAGCCTACATCGATGAACGCTTCAATGAAATCATCCCAATCGGTGTCATTAGCAAGTGCTAATTGATAAGGCTCATAGGAGGCGAATACCGCACCTAAGCCTGATGCATCGGTGAGTCCGGCAAGATGCATTTCTTCAAAGACACAAGCTTGGATTGAAGTAGAAAGATTAACTGCCCATTGGTATATTGGCGATGCGCTACTGAAGTAACTAGTGATGCTTGTAGCAAATGAGTTTAGATCAATAAAGTCTGCCCAAGTGAAACCTTGCGTCGTTGATCGAGCCCAAGAAAATGTCTCATATATCAAAGGAGTAGAAGCACTTCCCTCTAGAGATTTCACAAGCTGGTCTAGGTTCATTGCAACAGATGATAGTTTCGAGGTCTCGATGGCTGAAAGACAGATATCATTGTATAAGGGATCATAATAGCGTCCATCAAAATCATATGCTGTAACATAATAGTATACCATGCTTGAGGCTACGGTTTTAGGACCAGAATTGGGGAAAGTGGTCAAATTGAGTAAAATATCTTCATAGGGGAAACCAGTCAGTGGAACTGATTCTTCTGAGAAGACAACAATATCAGTGGCGTCACGAATTTCATAAGCAACCTCAAGTTGCCCCATCAGACAAGCATCAAAGGCTACTATGTCTAAGTGCTGGACTAAAGGATCATTGAGTGCCTGTTCTAATTCAGAAATTGTTAAACGGTCCCTACTGGTATCGTCCGTACATAATCCATAGGCTCCTGCACCATGGTTCCAGAGGGTTAATAGGTAATGGTCTGCTGGTGCGTAGGTTTGGCCAAAGACGATGAAATCTCGAAGTGTTTGCCATTGACCCATGTTTGGTTCAGAAGGTAGTCCAGCAGGGAGTTGTGTGGATGCGATTATGCTAGGGTTGTTATCCTGGGTGATTTCATAACAGCGGGCACCTGTGAAAGGGGTATGTGATCCGGTCCAAAAATCAACATAGACGAGGATTCGGATATCCGCAGTTGATCCAATGGTTTCCATGGTATTGAAATCATCAAAGGCATATTCTTCTAGATCATTATCTCCATCTAGATACACTAGCATAGTCCAATCAGAATAAATTGGTATTTCAAGAACAGTAAGTGTAAACGTGGTCTCTAATATATCACCATAAGTGCTATTCACTCTCACCAAGATCCCATAAGGTCCTAAACTTAGTGAGGTCACATTGGTGATTATGCCCTGGCTATTAATTGTGAAATGAGTGGTATAATTGATTTCCCAAACATCTATCCAAGCTTCTGGGGTTACATTCAAGTCATAATAGAAGTTTTGATTTTGGTAGATGAATTGGTTTACCGGTGTTGGATCCCATTCAAAATTAACATCTAATACCCGAATAAGCCATGCATCCCAGTCACCAGCCCCAAAACTGTAAGTGTCACCTGTAAGTAAAAAGTCGCCATTAGCACATTGCACGACACTCCGCCCATAATCGTTCAAACTGCCGCCTTTCACAAAAGTATCAAGGACAATGCCGTTAGAATCGGTAATGACTAACCATAAATCACCGACACCAGAACCGTAACTATAACTGTATCCAAAAAGGGCGAATCCGTTTCTGTTTGTTAGAACCATATTTTGTGCTCGTTCAATGGATGGACCACCATAGAACTGTTGCCAAAGAAGGTCGCCAGTTGAATTAGTGATAATCAGCCAATAATCACTATCACCAAGGTCAATGGTATAGTTTGCAGTTCCCAGAATTGCATAACCCGCTCCGTACTCTAATGCTGCGACTCCTCGATCACGACCAGCACCACCAAAAGTAACATTCCACTCAACCACACCCAATGAATCTGTTTTCATTAGCCAGATATCTCGATTACCAACCTGATTGATTTCACATTCTCCACTAAAAATAAATCCACCAGCACTTACTTCTTGAGCGGTCCAAAATCCGTCAAGTCCCAGGCTTCCATAAGTCTGGTTCCATAAATGGTTACCAAGAGAATCAGTCCGAATAATCCAGCAGTCTGAATCTCCAATGCTAAAACTCTTGGTGTAACCTGTAATAAGAAGATCTCCGTTACTACATTCAAGGACATCATATCCTTTGTCCTCTTGAGGTCCACCAAAGGTTTTGTTCCATAATGGATTCGCATTGCTATCAGTTCGCAGAAGCCATACCGAATGATCCCCAGGTCCATAGGTGCTTGTATACCCAGCTAGTACAAAATCGCCATTCGCACATTCAATCATTGATATTAGATACTCATCACCTGTTCCACCAAAAACCAGGTCCCAGATAACATTTCCAAGAGAATCAGTTCGAACGAACCATCCATCAGAACCTCCCGCACCCCTACTAAATGTTCGACCGCAGAAAGCAAGACTCCCGTCAGCAAGTTCAAAGCCAGAACTGATGCGTTCTTCTTGAGTAGATCCAAATATTCTCGTCCAATTTTCAGTCATTGGTTGAGGGATTTCCTGAAAATCGGGTTGAGGAATATTTAGACTATTTGACAGATTGATCTGAGAATCAATAGTATTACTTTGTGTTTCATTGATGATCGGAAGAGAAATCGAAATTATCGGGAAAATTAGTAGGATAATGAACAGAAATACTGACCAATTTTTTTTCATGATTGTGCTGCAACTCTCGCCATTTATACCATTCAGGCTTCTTATAAAAATCGGACCTAATAAAGTTGAAGGTGAAAGTGAGAAAGGATTATACATCAAGCTAAACTACCTGATGAATTAACCGAAGACTTCAGAAGCGTTCCTTTCTGCTTTATGTCTTTATCTCGCTTTTTTTCGGCGTTCCAGAAGAATATGGAATAGAGAATAGTCTGTATGCCATAGAATGCAAGTGTCAGCCAGAAGGGAATAAGGTAAAGGCCTTGATCGAATAGCAGGCCTGCAAATTGAACGCTAGTAGCTCGACCGAAGCTCATAGCTGAGCTGTTGAAAGCTTGGAGATTTGGTCGCCATGAGCTTGGAACGAGTTCCATGCGGAGAGTTTGACCGATTGGCATTGCTGCATTCATTAACGCGCCTCTAAGTAAATAACTTACAATCGCGACAATAGGATTGATGATGGTAGCGAGTATGATGATGAATGGTAATGAGATAATTTGAGTGATGGCCACTGAGGGTACCTTACCAATTCGTGTTGATAGGATCGGTGAGAGGAGCACTCCCGTAGCCATTGTCGCTTGTCCCAGTCCTATTGTAATTCCAACAATGTAAGTTGGTAAATTGTAGAACTCCCAGAAGAAGACGTTCATCAAGGGAACGATGAGTCCAGCTCCAAGACCTACCAAGACACTGCAAATGACAAACTTTGCGACTATACTGAGTCGACCTTTAGGTTCTGAAGACGATTCAACCAAATTATCTGACTCTTCTGAAGAATGGTGCCCATTACTTGTTTCTTTCAATATGAGCAAAGGAATGATACCAAGTATGCTTGTGATGACCCAAATGATGAGTGTGAGTTGAAAAGTAATTGGACTGTCGAGGGGAACGAATAACCAGATGGCAAAGGTTCCAGGAAGAAAGCCGCCAAGGAGACTTCCTACGAATCCTGTGCCAATCCGAGTTGCCTGAGAAGTTCCGAAAAGGTGAGTACGTTCATAAGAAGAACTACTTCGTGCGACCAATGGGCTAAACGAAGTAATCGTTAAACTATTCCCAAAATAGAATAAAATTATCATCAGGCTCAGAATTCCTGGAAATGGGAAGGCGATGAGCATTCCAGCGGCAATGGTCATTACGATGCCAGAGAGGATTAAGGCATATTTTTCACCTACACGTGAGGTATACGGTCCTGCAATTAGTGCTCCAATGGCCATAGTGTACAGGCCTAATGAAAGAAGTCCTGCGACAAACGTCGTGGAATAGCCTAAAGATAAAAGATACAGGTTGAAGATGGCTTGATAGATGCCAAACCCGAGTCGGCTTATAGCTTGACTAACAATGATAAGTCTAGCGCCTGGAGTAAATCGTCGAACTCGCTGCCAATAGGCAGATACCTCTGAAGTGATGGTTTGGGAGAGATTCAACGATTAGGTCCTCCAAAGCACGAAACAGATCAAGATAGTCTGGTTCGTGTTCTTTGTCTATGGTTTGGAATTCAATGGCTCTTGCTTGGCATAATAAAAGCTTGTGAAAGACTGAGAAAAAGAGAAGGGAGACGACCTAGTAACCGTTCACTGTATTCAAAATTTTCTTAATTGAAGGACCTTTTATGCGTATCTGTGAATATCCATAAATAGGCGCGTTTTTGTTAAGTTTTATGAAGCTCTTCACAAGTTGTGGCAACTAGATACGAGGGAAACTGATTCCCTTCCAGCGGATGGTTTACGACTCAATTCCTAACGATCCACTTACAAATTCCCTATTGACACCTATAACGTGTGAGGAGAAAAATAAAAAGTTGAAAGAAAAATGCGACGAACAACTCTATCAGTAACCACGCTTCTCCTAGCAATAACCTTGTTGCAACTAAGCACACCCTATGGGTTTGCATCATTACTACCAGGATCTTATTCTCCAGCTATTGTTGCTGCTGCATCTACAGAATCAATGCCTGTAGATACTTTTACCATGTTGACGTTCAATTCAACCTACAGTTCTCAAACATATTCAATGATAGTATCCGAGCCAGCCCAATTTAGTTTCAATATGTCATTGCATGTTGATTCAGCTCCACCTGGACCATTCACCTCGGTGTATTTCGATGTCTACCTCCGCGGTAGTGCTAGTCAATATGTTCCTCATCTTAACCAGCCCATTGATGGAATGGATACATTTTGGGACGACAGCTGGTGGTGGATGACCACTGGATACACAGACACAAGCTATACCGAATTCTTAGCCATTCAACCTGGACTACTAGTTTTGGAATTTGACTTTGAATTGGATGAGCCAACCGATCAATTAAGCTTAAACTTCACACTAAGCCAACTTTTCTCACTGAATTCAGCTTCTGAATATTCCTGGGATGAGGTACTATCAACTACTTGGACTGATGATAATTCATGGGCAGGTTCTAGATTCACCATTCCTGAGGCTAATTTGTATAACATTTCATTTTACGCAGAAATGGATTATACGACAACAGCCAGTTGGGGCGGAAACCCTTTCTTCCAGCCATTCATGGGTATCTCCCTAATTGATAGCACTTATGGATATAATGCTCCTCAAGCAACTTATTATCCATCATTTGCCATCCCGGCAGGTGCTGGATCGAGCATAGCCAATTGGACCTATTCGGGTTTGTATAAACTTCTTCCTGAGAACTATTATCTCTTCGGTGAAATCGGAGGCTTTGAATTCCTCAATGGAAGTTCCATCTCACTTGAGATGACCATCGACCCCGTAGTACAATCAATACTTGAGATCAATCAATCCATCGAACTGAGTTTCGACAGTACTCTAACTACAAATGTTGCCTATGTTGGGATTCACGCTCCACAAATGTACACCTATGGTATCTATTTCGATGATCGGATTGGAGCCAATTGGAGCATCGAATGTTATGATACAGATACAGGTTGGATTCCACCTAGCTTCGGCTATTATAATGATGCTAGCTCCTATACGCAAATTGAAGATCGGTTTGAGAACGGTTTTTCCTTCTGCCAACCAATGATGGGATCCACACCAACCTCATCCTTAACTGGCGAGGAATACTTTGAAATGTATATGTTTGGTGGAACAGATGTTTATTATGTCAATGACTCAGCCCAGATGGCAATAGTCGGATCAAATTGGTATCAAAATGCTATTGATACTTTTTACATCCAAATCGTGGCAAACCCGTTTAGCGGGATACCAACAGCGGTGTTTAATATCACATTAAACTTTGAAGCATATCCAATCCCGGCTCTTGAATCTGCTACTACCTTTGCAGTGAACCAAACCATCGGACCCTTCTACAAAGTTTTTACACTACCAGTTATCAGTGGACTAGAATACGATCTAGCCGCATGGGCATCTGATTACAATTCTTCCGGGGTTGCAGGCATCTTCATGGCACCTGTACCTAATTTTTACCTCGACTGGCAATGGAGTGGATATGTACCACTTTATCAAACTACACCCTCTGGTGGAGTACCGTTTCAGGTAACTAACATCAATGATACTGCAGGAATCAAATTCATAGCAGTACGAACCACCACAATGTATCTGGGGGTAATGGGTATATCAATGAGTGGACCCCCTCCCAGTGATACGACTGAAATCACAGTCAATAGCACAGCTACCATTCCAGCTTCTTATGCTCTGGGAACAGTTGTAACTGAAAACCTGCAAGATATGGAAATGAAAACATATAGCGTAAATCTTGCCGCAGGTGCCAGCTATCGGCTCAGCATGTCTCTTGATGCAACCGGAAACTATGCCCTTTGTTCAGTATTTGATGGTCTCGGCTTCACACCCTTTGATGCCACATTGTATACGCTCTGGCTTGAGGTCTATAGTGGTTATCTAAATGCTTCCTTCAGCTACCAAGCCTTGACCAGTGGTCCAGTAACCATCGTTCTTCTTGCAGATGGAATAGTGCATTTCAGTTTGGTTGCAATTGGTGAAGCTCCTGGATCCTTTGTGCTCGGATTGATGATTGGCCTTATATTCATGATTGCTGGCGTTATTATCGTCTATGTGATTATGCGGCGTCGCTTCTAACCGAACACATCTTCCGGACGAGTAGACTTCTCTACTTAGTCCGGTTCTCTTTTTTTTCCGATTATTCTGAAGCTTGTGATCTAAGTTTCTTTTGTTGTTGCTTTTCGATATTCCAGAAGAAGGTCAGATAAAAGAGGGTTGAAGCAGAATAGCTCGTTAATGTAAACCAGAAGGGTATCAAATATAATCCTTGATCAAAGAGGGGCCCGGTGACGAGGGTGCTGAACGCCCAGGGGAAGTTCCAGGCAAAGCTGGCCACGGCACTCATTTGTGGACGATGTGCTTCTGGGGTTAACTCCATACGCAATGCGTTATCGACAGGACCACTCGCATTCATAAGAACCACTCGAAAGATATAGCAAGCTATTGCGACATAGGGATTGATAATTGTCGCAATAAAGAACAAGAAGGGCAGCGAAAGACTTTGCGTCACAAGGACCGTTCTCACTTTTCCGATTCGCGTTGAAAGAACCGGTGCAAGGAAGACTCCCGCTGCAACAGAAAGTGAGCCAAACCCTTGGATTAGCCCCACCATAAATGTGGGGAGATTATAAAACTCCCAGAAGAAGATATTCAGATACGGGATTACAAATCCAGCTCCTAAACCAATGAATGCATTCACAATACCAACTTTTAGAAGTAGTTTTCGCACAGCTTTCTTCGTTACCGGCTCTAATTCTCCGATCTCAGCTTCCATTTCGAGAAATTGGGCATGATCTTCTTCGCGAACGAGAAGAAGTGGGATTATGCCTAATGTTAAAGGAAGGATTTGGATAAGCAATGCCATTTGAAATGTGATGGCACTATCTATTGGAAAACCGAACTGTAATGCAAATAAACCTGGAAGAAACCCTGCTATTGTATTTGCAAAGAATGAGCTAAGAATTGTAGCAGATTGTGAAGTGCCAAATAGGTGGGTTCGTTCATAGGATGTACTGGATTTGGTCATGAAAGGTCCAAAGGCTACATTGAGCATTGCTGAGCCTATGCCCCGAAGCGTAGAGGTAGAATACAGCACGATTGCAATAGGAAATAGAATCTGAATGGAAGAGGCACCAAGGAGGATGAGCATAGCCAAGACAAGAGATCCCTTTGTACCGACTTTTGAAACAAAAGGACCCATTACCAGCGATCCTAGGGCCATAGTAAAGGCGTTGAGTGACATCAGGCTACCGATGAATGCATTGCTATAGCCTAAACTGAGTAGGTATAAATTGAAGAGGGTTTGTGAAATGCCCCAACCAAAGGCTCGAAGAATATTACTGAGAATGAGCTTCTGCGCGTTCGGAGTGAACTGGCGAATACGTAGCCAATAACCTGTGGCTTCCTGTCGTAGGATACTACTCACAAAAGTCTCCTCGTTTAAACGGGCACCAGGTAAGCAGGCTATTTTAAACTACTGCCTATAACTTGATTTATCTACAAGTCATATTCCCGAAATACTTCGCGTTGAATCAAATATCGGAGAATTTCTGCAGTTCCTCCGCCAATTGTCATGAGCCGGGCATCACGCAAAAACCGTTCAACAGGCCGCTGTTTCGTATAACCTATACCTCCCAATACTTGAAGTGCCTCAGTGGCGGTTTCGATGGCTTTTTCACAAGCATACAATTTCGCAATAGCTGCATCTTTTGTTGCAGGTTGACCGGCATCAATCATCCGAGCCGCCTTGTATGTCAATAACCGGGCGGCTTCTAATTTCATTGCCATATCAGCAATTTTGAAGCTGACGCCTTCGAATTCACGAATCTTTCTTCGGAATTGAACGCGATGATTACTATAATGCACGGCTTCCTCCATTGCAGCACGAGCAACTCCATTCATTTCTGCAGCCAAGATTGTGCGCTCGGCATCAAGACCTGCCATTACCACCCAAAAGCCTGCATTCAGCTTACCAAGCATTTGCTCTTCTGTTACTTCCACATCCTTGAGGGCAAGATGACCCACATGGGCTCCATGCATACCCAGGAGTTCATACTCATCAACTACTTCAAAACCTTTGGATTTCGTTTCCACGATGAAGGCGGTCATACCCTGTTTAGCTTTCACCTTAGGATCTGTCACAGCATAGCACAAGAGATAATCAGCCACAGGTCCGTTGGTGATAAACCGTTTTTCGCCATTAATTACATACCTATCGCCACGTTTTTCGGCTCGGGTTTCTGTGCCCGCAACATCACTACCGACATTGGGTTCAGTGATCCCCAACGCTCCAATTTTTTTACCTTGAGCCACAGGAGTCAGATACTTCTTTTTCTGATATTCTGTTCCAAATTCGAAAACCGGGTGGGCAAAGAGTATACATGAGGCCACTCGGGCCATATCAAAGCCAGCATGGACCGCACAGATTTCCTCTGTCACCAACACTTCATACATGAGACCCTTTCCGATTCCCCCATACTCAGGAGGATATCGAGCCCCAAGATAACCGGCTTTTCCAAACATTCGGATGATATCCCATGCTTCCTTCTTTCCTTGTTCAATGTCTTCAGCAACGGGTGCTAAGGTCTTTTGTACAAACTCACGAACCTCAGATTGGAATTGAACCTCATCTTTCGATAAAAACGATCTTTCTGTCACAGTTCTCACATCTTGGATTATTGCTGAATCGAGAAACAGTACCTTTGTGTTTTTAAAGTACTTCGCAACGTACTAAAAATTGATGGACCAAGAAACCAACAGCTATTTCTTGCTTCTTGATTTATGTAGGGCTGTGACGGCTTGTTTCCGTGTTTCCCGCTTGATCTCTTCAATTTGCTCAATTGCAGGGAGAATTGTGTCAACTAGTTCACTTTTTGCCTGGATTCCTTCGTGAGTGAGAAATGCCACGGCTTCACTCCGGCTTTTAAAAATTTCTAATCCAATTAATGCGTCGACTATCCGAAGGTCGCTGTCCCATAACCTTGTCATCACAATATTATCGCGGCGCTTTGCTATAGGTAAATCGCCTTTCATGAAAAGTTGTTTGAGCTCCTCCATTACCTCTTGTTTTAAGGCTGGAGTCATATCTAGGTCTTCGGCTGAGATTGAGTTCGATGGTGCTTTTCGTTTAGATTTCGATTTGGATGAAGTCATGGAATTTCCCTAAAGTAAGAGTGATTCAAATAGGGCATTTTAGCGTTACGCCTCACCCCCTTTATGCGTTACATCTTTGCAATTTATAAAGTGAGTTAGTGATTGGGGCAAGCTTATATACTGGGTTGAGGAACTTTACCAAACCTTAACAGTGTTAAGATGCGTGCCTCTGGAGCAAACTAGAAATGTCAGAAAAAAACGAAGAAGTAAAAATCCATCACCGAATCGATGCACGAGGGCTTTATTGTCCAATCCCAGTATATAAGACACGACAAGCAGTTTTGGAAGCAAAACCCCAAGAAGTTGTTGAAATACTTGCTGATGATCCCGCTTCAGAAGAAGATATTCCACGTTGGGCGAAACGTACTGGAAACAAGATTCTGAGCCTCGAACAACGTGACGATTACATACGCTTCTTAATTCAAAAGAAGGAACGGTGAAATTGAATGGCGAAGCACATATTATATGTAGTAACAAGCGGCACTGACGAACCTCATCGGCTATATGCTCCCTTCATTCTAGCGACTACAGCAAGAACCATGGACATGGATGCCACAATTTATTTCCTGATTAAAGGTGTGTCAGTGATGAAGAAGGGTGAAGCAGAAAAAATCAAGATGGGTAACTTTCCACCTCTCAACGAAATCATCGATCAGGCCATCGAAGCCGGAGTCAAACTCATGGCCTGCGATCAAAGCACACAAATGCTGGGAATCGAACGAGGTGGATATGTGAAAGAATGTGGCGTTGTTGGTTCCGCAACATTAAACGACCTTGCATTGGAAGCTGATGCGATTCTTACGTTCTAATGGAGCTGAATCAAGAAATCGAGAGGGATAGGCAAAATGACGGAACTAATAAATTTCAATCATAGTGCTGGCGTCCCAGTCGATCCAAGGGTCCTTGAAGCTATGGAGCCTTATTTCAAAACTTTCTATGGTAATCCATCATCCGTTCATCGAATTGGTCAACAATCTGCTAAAGCAATGGAAAATGCACGAGTCCAGATTGCACAGCTGATCGGAGCTGGTTCGAAAGATAAAATAATTTTCACAAGTGGTTCCACAGAAGCTAATAACCTCGCATTACAAGGCTACGCGAATCGGCAAAGCCGAAAAGGCAATCACATCATTATTTCCAAAGTAGAACATCTAAGCATTATCAATACTGTAAAATTTCTCAGTAAACAAGGTTTTGAATATACTCAGATCCCCGTTGATAAATTCGGTATTGTTGATACGCAAGCCCTCAATGAAGCAATCACCAATAAGACCATCCTAATCTCAATTCAGCACGCTAACAATGAAATGGGTACAATTCAACCATTAGCAGATATAGCCCAAATCGCAAACGATTCCAACGTTCCTCTCCATGTCGATGCAACAGCAAGTGTCGGGCAAATACCGGTCAATGTTTCAGATCTTGGGCTTTCGTTATTTACCCTCTCATCCAATGATTTGTATGGTCCAAAGGGTGTAGGCGCCTTATATGTAAAACAAGGCGTTGCGCTCCAACCAATTCTATTTGGAGGAGGCCAAGAATACGGAATCCGCTCAGGATCTGAAAATGTTCCAGGAATTGTTGGTTTGGGTGTAGCGGCTAAAATCGCAAGGAATGAAATTTCCGAGTATGCAAAACGCCTAACAAGTTTACGAGACGCTTTGATTAATGGAGTTACAAAATCAGTGGAGGAGAGTTTTCTGAACGGCCACCCTACCCAACGATTACCGAATAATGCCAATATTCGGTTTAAATACATCGAAGGAGAAGCAATTACCTTGCACTTGAGTTTCCAAGGATTTTTGGTTGCTACCAGCTCTGCGTGTACCTCAAAGACCTTAGCTCCTTCACATTGTCTTCTGAGTATGGGTATATCAGAAGCTGAAGCACATGGAGCACTCCAACTCACCTTAGGACGTGAAAATACACGAGCCCATGTTAATCGCTTTATAGAAGTATTGCCACCAATTATCGAAAAATTACGTGCTATGTCCCCTCTCTCAAAGGATGTCCCCTATGAACTCTTCGAAAATGAGGAACATGAACACCACCATTAATAGCTCAAAAGGAGATGGATAGAATATGTACAGTGAAAAAGTTGTAGAGCATTTTACCAATCCCCGAAATATGGGAGAAATGGAAGATGCAGATGCTGTTGGAAAAGTCGGTAACCCAGTTTGTGGCGACCTCATCTGGATTTACATAAAGGTCAAAGATGATGTTATCACCGATGTTAAATTCAAGACTTTCGGGTGTGCTGCTGCCATTGCGACATCGAGCATGGTTACAGAGCTCACAAAGGGTAAGACTCTCAAAGAGGCATATCAGATTACTCGGAATGATGTTGCGGATACACTAGAGGGCTTGCCTCCAATTAAGATGCACTGCTCAAACCTTGCTGCAGATGGTCTACACAAAGCCATTGAAGAGTATCTTCAAAAAACCGGACGAACCATTGACGATCTTTAGAAATAGTGTACTTACTCCTCTGAGGATACGATGAGTTTTTCGATGAGGGTTTTAAAGGTCTCAGAAGAGAGGGCTCCTTTAATTAGGTAGTCTTTGGCTCCCATATCCATTACCTCTTGAACCGTTTCATCGTCGTCGATAGCTGTTAAGGCAATGATGGCAATATCCGGATATTCGGTTGAGACTTGTTGAATAAGATCTGTCCCACTAATTTTAGGGAGTACCAAATCCACGAAGAAGATGTCAGGAGGATTAGCCTTGAGCTTTCTAAGGGCTTCTTCTCCATCTGCTGCTGTCTCGATGTCATAATCACGAAGGAGTAGTTGTGCAGCTCGAAGGAAGGTTTCTGAGTCGTCTGCTAGCAGGATTTTTATTTCATGCGATTTCTTGGAAGCCAATTTGTGGTTTACCCTCCACGAGATGTGTGTAAAGACAGTATTGAGGAGTTGAAGGGTTGATGCCGCGAAATACTGTGACTCCTTCTTTTACTGCTATTTCAACGTGAATATCAGCTAAGTCTGCAAGATATTGGTTAATTACCTCTGTACTACTATAGCCGATGGTCACAGCTAAGTTACTTTCGGTAGCAGTATCATTAGCTATGCGTGTAGCCCAGCGTGGAAGATCCGCGGGACCTAGCCAGGAGTGTAACCAACCAAAACCAACAACGCTGAGAAGGTCTTTGCATCCTTGGTTTCGGAGTTCTTCCAAAGCCATGCTCCACGCATTTTCTAGGTCAGAGCTTTCACGAAAAGCCACGGTTTTGTAATACGGTTCTCCCAATTCTCCTGTTGCACTAGAAACGCCTAAACTGGTAGCGGCACTAGCAAAGAGTCGTAACCGTGTATTTAGTTGATCAACGAAGCCGTATCGAAGTGCTGCGGCTTTCAGTCTTCGGAAACTGAGTTTGTTTGGAGGAACAATAATTACTCCGCTATCTTGACGAAGAAAGTTGGCAACTATGTTTAATACTAAACCATTGATTGCCTCATTGGCCACACCCTCAGAGACGTCAATGAAGAAGGTGCTTCCGCGACGAAATCCACCATATATCTCGTCAAGTTCTTTACTTCCGGATGAGAATCGACCACCAGTATGTGGGATGACTTCGAAGCCAGAAACCCGGACAGCTTGTTCAGCGTCATATGGGTGTAAGATAGAGAATCGGTTTCCCCGAAGTGAAAACCCTCGCATCCCCTGATCGATTGGGGTTCCTCGAAGTTTAATTAATTTAAGGCTTCGCCACATCCGTCCTTCTGTAAATTCTTTTGTTACGCATACAATGCCATCAACGATATGATCAAGGGGGGACTCGCTGATGCCTTCAACGACTAGAATAATTTTGCCTGACAGGATTCTTCCTAAGTTGGTTAGAGCACTGGTTAAGCGTTGGGGGTCTGCTTGGGCTGCTTCAATGATGGCGTCAAATGAGTCGATGATACAAATAGGGGAATTTAGATTCCGAAGGCGATCATTAACAGCACTGATGAAAGTTAATTCGTCAGAATATACCATACGATTTTGAGAAGGCTCTCCAGCTTCCAAAGGAGATTCTGGAACTCCCATCAATGATGGGGTTGCATCAACAATTTGACCCTCAGGAAGCATTTCAAAAGCCCAAGCGAATTGTGATTTAAGACTTGTATTGGAAACACGGGATGACAGATAGATGAAATTCTCTGAACTGAATTTGTCAGGAAGCCTTTGTTCAAGCTCCTCTAATAGAGATAAGGCAAAGGTCGATTTACCAGTTCCCGACCTTCCTTTAACAAGTAAGCTTTGTCCTTGTTCTTGTTTAAAGAATTCAATGAGTTCTTGTGGGAGGGTCACCTGTTCTTGCACCTTCTAAGCGATTTACGTTATCACCTTCGCAGAGTGATCTAGAAGTAACTTCGATATTGTCTGGAAAAGTTCTTTTATATTGGTTCCAGCTTTTGCGGAAGTTTCTAAATAGCCAAGCATGTTCAGGCTCTTCCTTAATTTTTCTGCTGAGCTAGGTGTGACTACCCTATCTTCATTCAAGTCCGCTTTATTACCAACTAGAAAGAGAAGAACCTCGGGTGCACCTTGTCGTACATCCTTTACCCATTCTTTGACACAATCTAGTGTGTCTTCTCTTGTTAAATCAAATACAACAACAGCGAAATCAGTTCCAAAGAGATATTGGACCCGAACACGCTGAAATGAGGTTTGACCTGCCAAGTCCCATACCTGAAGTGAAATATCTGAACCGCTTACAGAAGTCTTGAATGTAGAAATGGCAGCCCCAAGCGTTGCCTTGTAGCCTTCATCAAAAGAATTCGTCATGTAACGTTTTATGATTGAGGTCTTTCCAACAGCATAATCCCCAATCACTGAAACTTTGAACATGTATCGGCCACTTTTGGGCACCATTCCTTTTGTCACCATACCCAGATTTTTTCCCTCAGATGATTATCTCATATTGATGAAATTTAAGCTCGACGGTATTGATACGATTTCATTCTCCTAGTTTGTGTTTATTGAATCGGGGGTAGATCCGAGACCTTAATGCCTTCATCACCTATTATGAGCAGAAGGGGATTCATTTGATGGCTTGTCCCTCGCATTTTTCCAATCTCGATAGTCCTGATGCGTATAGTTCCTTGGCTCATCAGCTTCAACATTATTACGCCATCCATGAGAAAGCCTTCGACATCAAAGCGACCAACGCTGTCATCTGAGGGACTTTCTACTGCGACTAAGCAAGTGGCTTGACTCATACGCAGAGATCGAACCATATTAAGCAGGTCGTGACGAATACGAAACAAATCCTTGTGCTGGAGAGTAAGTGTAGAAATTGAGTCGATGGCTACGCGCTTTGCTTTGATTCGTCGAATTTCTCGATGAATCAATGATAGAAGGGATTCCATGGTAAATTCCTCTCGACCTAGCACTGGATGTTCTGGTTTCAGGACCACACGTTCATTCTGTATCATGGGTGAAGCATCAACCATGGCAATTAGACCTTTATCAATGAGATTTTGTAGATCCCAACCAAATTGCTTCATATTACGGATAGTTGAAGGAATGGATTCTTCCATCGATACTAATACGCCTGGTTCTTTGAATTTTTTAGCCCCTTCAACGAGAAATTGGTTCATTAGAATTGATTTCCCTGTTCCAGGGCCACCACTAACTAGAATTACTGCACCCTCGGGAAAGCCACCATGTAATGCTTCGTCTAGACCTGGAATACCGGATTTTGTCTTTTCAGCCACACTAATCCCCCGATTAGATGGTCTCCTAATATTCAAGTACCAAATTGATGATTTAAGAGGTTTGCGTATCTTCTCAAACTAATTCCCTACCTCTACAGACTTCCCAAAAGCTTCTGAGTTAAATATCGGGTTTGTTTTGGGTCCCAAGAATCAACACATGCTGAGTCATATATTATCACGCTGACCCCAAACATATCAGAAGTATCAATACGCTAGCAAGTACAATTATGGGGTGATGTCATTACTTAGTTAAATTCTAAAAGAATTCGTATTCAAAATGTTAGTAATCTTCATCGTGTTTCTTTGGTTTTGTAGGTCCTCCATCTTCTAGAAAGAGAATGCCACTTGTTGCACCAAATGGAGGTATATGTGCCCTACGGGCAGTATCGCGTCTAAGTCGTTCAAGCTCTTTTGGAGGCCTATCGCGCGGAATCAACAAAAGTGCAGTTAGAATTGCAAATAATCCACCTAAAGGTATGGCAAAAACCGGATTTATTATGAGCAAAATGGCAAAAATGGGAGTGAATATTAGAATTAAAAAAAGGATACAGGATTCACGTCTTTTTTGTGTTGCACTTACTTTTGCTCCTTCACTATTTTTGGTTGATATCCCAGTCACCCTAATATTAAATTGAGATTTCAATCTTAAAAATCAATGGTCTGTTCTTTGCATCTATCAAAAGCTTTCCTAAAGGTTTTAAATTTTAAAATTCAATATTTCTACAATTCGGGCAATGCAATGCAACGAATTAACGAATTCCTATTCGCAAAGTGAATCATTAAGAACGAGACGTTCCCAAAACCTTTTTTCCTATATTAGAGAGCTAGAATATGAACTCGGCTACATACAACGGATCAAACAGTTGTTTGTGAAATACCGAGGGGGCTATCGTGATTCTTGATCCAATCTTGCAGAGGGGACTCCCACATGGAACCAGTATTGCATTGGTGGGGCCCCCTGGATCCGGAAAAACCTGTTTTAGCCTCCAAGTGTCACTTGATGCAATCAATCAGGGTCTTGATGCCCTATATCTGTCAACGGAAAACACCCCCTCCACTCTCATAAAACAAGCCCACGGATTCGGCATTCCACTCCCCAATGACCCAGCTAAAAACCCAATCCAATATATCGACGCTTATAGCTGGCGAATTGGTATGCAAAAAGATCCGTTTGCCATCAATCGAATAAGTAATCCTGGAAACCTAAATGAAGTTAACTTGATTATCACAGATCATGCTAAGCTCTTGAAACCAGGGTCAATCATTGTAATTGATTCAGTTTCCGGGTTAAGCCTATCCGCTCCGGATGAGCAACGAATCCGCACCTTTATTCACAGCCTTGCCCAACGTATCATCAATCTTGAAAAAGTGCTCATTCTAATCCTTGAAGATCAAGCGCATGATGTAACACTAATAACCAATCTTCGATCTCTCGTCCAAGGATCAATCCACACAAAAGTTATTGATGGTCCAAACGGCTCCCTTCAATGGTTTCTTCGATTATACAGTCTCATCGGCATCACTCACGATACTAGATGGTATCAAATGAAGACCGGAAAACAGGGTCTCTTCTTGCAAGGAGGTGCAAGCGGTGACTGATATAATTGAACCAGCGTTCATACCAAAAGGGGCTGTGCAAATTCCGCGAGGTTCACAGCTTCTTCTCATTGGTCCTCCAAGTGTGGTAAAGACAACGTTTGCACTACGGTATCTTATAGATCGTTTCCAATCAGATGAAGCTGCTGTGTTTGCTACAACCCTTTGGGCACCCCAACAAATCCGTGAGACTTTAAAACGAATTAGCGGCAACCAATTCGACTCTCAACTAAGAATAGCGGATGGCGTGTCTTGTGTCACAGCCCGACCTTCCACTGAAACCTATTCCTTCCAGAACCTTTACGATCTTAATACCATTAATCTGGTTCTTCTACAAGCTATTGCCGATTTGGAAAAAGGTCATCTTTGTCTAGATAATCTGACAACCTTGATGACATATTCAGCACCCCTTTCTGTAGTAAAATTCATTCAGGTTCTTTGTGCTCGAGTTAAACACAGCGGAGTCACTGGAATCTACTTGCTTGAAGCCGGTGTCCATTCCAAGGCTATTGTAGCAACTTTATGCTTTACCGTCGATGGCGTAATCGAAGTTCAAGATGAAGAAATAGAAGACCGGTTAATTAACAAAGTCCGTTTAACTCATCTTAGGGGAACACAAGTGGATTCCCGCTGGCTCTCTTTCAATGAAACAGAGCCATTCACGTGGGTAAATAGGTGAGTGGGTTTTTTGATTGCGATTTCCAATCTAACTTTTTGATAAGCATCCAAGCCTTACATGATTAACGAGTCTTTTCACTTTTGGGTGGAAAAAGGTAGTAGATGATATCTTCAAAGGTTTCTATGAACCCTGGTACAAGCACAATAGCTACGATGCATAAAACAAAAACACCAACAACCCCCAAAATAAAACTCATCGGGTAGTGGGCAATTTCCCAAGGAAGAATGCCCATATACACAAGCCAAATTTCAAAGACAACTCGTAGCACATTAGCAACAAAGAGAGTCACTGTTACGACAATTATAGCTAGAATTTTCCGGCTCCACCTTCCGCGGGGTAAAGGAAGAATAAGCCCCATGAACACAGCAATAACTTGGATCCCGGTACATTCACGCACTATTTGGTATTGCTGAAATCCAAACACAGAAACATAGACGAGACCATTTACCCAATCCACAATAGCGAAAGATGGTATGCCAATCCACGATAGGAAGACAGCTGATACAACTGCTGTTGGGATTGCGAGGATGAAGGGTTGTGGGAGAAAGTATACTAAAAGCGTTATAGTAATAGCCGTAATCAAATACAACACAAGGGCACGTGGGGTAGGTCTTTCCATGTCTTCTGATGATTCCTCAGCAACTCTCTCTGACGCATCCTCGTGGATAATCCGAGTATCTGTTGTTATTGGGTTCACCGTCCTTGTGGTAGGTGGTGCTGCTTTTCTACTGAATCAACAATTACTAGGGGAGACCTTAGTATTAGCTGGAGTTTTTTTGTTTGCCTTTACGCTCATTTGTTGGTTAGCTGCACGTCGGCGTACGAATCAGTAGCCATGCAATCATTTCAACGCTTATTATATTTCTCCCTGAACTATCAATTCTGATAAACCAAAGAAAGGACGACAGAATTTTAAATCCACATAGGCAAAAGAAAAACGAATTTCGCACCCTTCGTATGATTTCCTTCTACTCGGTCTTCAACCCAAATACGACCCCCATATCGGTCAACTATTCGTTGTACTAACGTAAGACCAATCCCAGAACCTTGTGCCTTTTCAAAAACTCGTTGTGTGTATCGTGCAAAAATTCTCTCTTTCAGATCATCTGGAATACCAGGACCATGGTCACTTATTTCTATTCGTAGAAACCGCTTATTCGCATCAGGGCTGACCTGAACTTCAATCTCCACTCTTTCATTTTGATCGAACTTTACTGCATTATGTAACACATTGAAAAATAAATCAAACAATAACTCATCAGCCAGAATCTTGTATTCCTCTGGGTGAATATTGGTATCGAGAAAAATCGATTTTGAGGAGAACGCTTGTTTTACAGCATGAAGTGCTTCATGAAAGTCTGGCTCGATATCTCGAACCTCCATTAGCTTGTCAATTTCATCCAAACCCGAAAACTTCTTTACTCGACCAATTAGAGCCGCGCTTCGCTCAACCTGTTCTAATGATAATTGTAGCTGAGTTCGCAATTCTTCTGGTAGATCTGGATTCATTAATTGCAATTCCAAAGCTGAAAGAATGGCTTGATTGATATTGTTAAGATCATGGGCCATTAAATCAGTGAAAAATTCTGCACGAGCTTTCGCTTCTTCCAGTGCACGTTCAGCAGCTTTTCGATCGGTGATGTTCCGAGTTACAATGATATACCCGGTTGGATTGCCATCTGCTCCAATTAACATGGAGGCACTAATTTCTGCAGGGAATACGGTTCCATCACTAAGAATCACTGAAAATGGCGAAGGCATAGAAGATCCATGTTCTTTTGTGTTTTTGAGTGTTTCAATGGCTTTGGTTCGTTCTTCAGGAATTATAAAATCAAAACAATTCTTACCATGCAGTTCCTCAGGGGTCTTGAAGCCTAATAATTGAGCAGTGCGTTCATTGACTAGAAGGATAGTTCCATTAAGATCCGTTAGAGTTATTGAGTCAGGGGATGTCTCAACCAAGGAACGGTACCGTGCTTCTGATTCCCGTAAAATTTCATCTGCACGCATGCGTTGGGTGATATCTCGGCAAACTCCTCTAAAACCTTGAAGTTCCCCATTCTCCTCATATATGGGTCGCCCTGTAGCTTCAAGAAAAATGACATTTCCGTCTCGATGGATAAAACGATCCACAATATTTCTGAAAGGTTTCTGTTTGCTAAAGGACTCAACGAGGATTGGTTCTTCATTTTCTGTACTATCAGAATCTATGTATTCAAAAAATAGTCTCCCGATAATTTGACCCGCGGTGTACCCGAGAATATCCTCAACGGAACTATTCGAATAAGTAAATTTACCTTCAGGATCCACTTCCCAAACCCAACCAGCGGTATCTTCGACAAGGGAACGAAATCTCTCTTCCGATGTTTTGAGTGCGATTTCCGCTAGCTTTCGTTCGGTGATATCCTCTCCAGAACTAATGATTCCAGTGCGATTTCCTTTCTCATCTTTCAATACTACAGTGTGCCACAGGATAATTCGCTCTTCGCCATTCTTTCTGGTGATAGGGTTTTCCACGAATTCACTCAATTGGTGTGTGCCTGCCATTCCTTGATCAAAGAGCCTTTTCATATCATCTTGGTAAGATTTAGGGATACACAAATCAAAATAGTTCTGACCAATTAGCTCTTCTTCAGTATATCCGAAGATTTCACATCCTTTCCGATTAACAAGGAAAATTTTTTGGTCACGATTAATACCAATGAATGCAGCGCCTGCAACATCCAGATATTGTTGGGCGCGGTCTCGTTCCATTCTTAGTAAATCTTCTGCAACTTTTCGTTCAGTGATATCCTCACCAGCGGTTAAAGCACCGGTTGGATTCCCTGCTTCATCGAAAAACATGGTGGTATGCCATGAAACAAGTCTTTCAGCTCCTTCTTTGGTGATAATTGGGTTCTCGACAAAGGTACGCGGTTCAACCTCACCTGCCATATTTGCACTGAATATCTTTTTCATTTCTGTCTGGAGCCTTTCGGGAAGACACAGGTCAAAATAGTTCTGCCCAAGCATTTCATCGTCGGTGTAACCGAAAATATCCAAGGTCTTCCGATTAACTAATGTAATAGTGCCCTCTGTATCAACAGCGATAAACATTACTCCTGCCATGTCCAGATAACGTTGAGCACGGTCTCGTTCCAAGCGTATGACCTCTTCGGTCATCTTTCGTTGATGAATATCCATTATTGCTGCTTGGGTTGCAGGTTTTCCTTGATATTCGATTACTGATAGGGTAAGTTCAAACCAGCGGACACTTCCATCTTTTAGGATCCCACGTAATTCCACACTGGAAGACACCGGTTTGCCTTGAATGATGTTTTGGAGTTGTTCCCATGGAAGATTGCGGTCATCTGGGTGAATAATATCAAAAATCTGCCAAGGCTTGAGTTGAAGAATCTCTTCTTCTGAGTAACCACTAATTCGAAGAAATGCAGGATTGATGAAAACGACTTTTCCGTCTTGGATGATGAATAATCCCTGTAGTGATTGGTCAACAAGTTGGCGATAGGCTTCTTCGGCGCGTTTTTGCTGTGTGATTTCTCGGGTTACTTCCACACATCCCAGAAGCTGCTTATGCTCGTCAAAGATAGGATATCCTCTCACATGCCAGACACGTCCATCAGGGGTTGTCATTTCTCTTACTTGTATTTCACCGATTTGTCGTGCGGCAGCGACCGGACAATCAATACAGGGAGTATCACCACCAGTCCAAATCTCATAACAATGTTTGTCCAAGATATCATCAACGTGTAGATTGACGGATTCTGCGGCCGCTCGATTGGCCCATATGATTCGATGCTCGGGGTCCTGGAAAATCACATGCTCCGAAATATTGTCTAAAATAATGGTTTTCTCATATTCCGATTGTTTTAACGCTTCTTGGCTCTCTTTGAGTTCGTATTGCTGTTGACGTAATTCCGAGATGTCTTTTTGGATAGAGATTGAGTACTTCAATGAGCCGTCTTTATCTCGGATGGCATTAGCGTTAAGCAATACAGTACGTTGTTCACCTGATTTACTCTGAATGATTACTTCTTCGTCAATAATAGATCCTGTTACCTGCCAGGCAGAAAATAGTTCATCCACTTTGTGTTTGGATTCGGAAGCATAGATTGTTCGAATATGTTTCCCGATGAGTTCAACGCGGTTAAAACCCAACACTTTGAGTGCAGCTTTGTTCAAGTCGAGAATGATGCCTTTGGGCGAGACCATATAACAATACAACGGGGCGTTTTCAAAGAAGTGCCGAAACCGCAAATCATCTTCGTTACTGTTTAACCCTTGTTCGTCTCGATTATGTAAAGACATATTCGTGCACGCTAATGTCTTTCAATATCCCCAAACTCAGGAGCCTTAAGAATCAGTGCTGGAAATCAGTACATATCTGTTTCGGGTTTTCTGCAAATGAACCGGTAAATCTGCGTGAATCACACCTAAATCTCCCAAAGTTTTAAATAGCGCTTTCCGTGACCGGAACGCGTTCTCCTCCGGAAGAAGAGATAATGTGATTCTGGGGGAACACAGATCTGAATCCCCACAGCATTATGCTTGCTAGTAAAGACACCGGTGACAAGCATTGAGTAAAATTGAGATTACATCAACCGAATCCCGGAAATTTCCACCATCCAAGGCTTTCAAAAAACAAGCCCTTATCAAGGACATGGAAGAACTCGGGAAAATCTATCAGGAGTCCATTAAAGATCCCCAAGCTTTCTGGGCTAAACAAGCTGAAAACCTCGAATGGTTCGAAAAGTGGTCTGGTCCTGTTCACACTTGGGACCCCACTGAAGCTCGGCACACCTGGTTCAAAGGCGGAAAATTGAATGCCGCGTATAACTGTCTGGACCGCCATTTGAATACTGAAAGAAAAGATAAAATAGCCATTATCTGGGAAGGTGACGATCCTAACCAGAGCAAAACGTTCACCTACCAACAGCTTCATGAGGAAGTCTCAAAATTTGCTAACGTTCTCAAAAAACTCGGTTACAAAAAAGGTGACCGAATAGCGATCTATCTGCCCATGATTCCAGAGCTTGCAATTGCTATGCTCGCCTGTGCCCGTTTGGGTGTCATTCACAGTATTGTGTTTGGTGGTTTTAGTGCTGATAGTCTCAAAGATCGAATTTTGGATGCTACTTGTGTTGGTCTAATCACTAGTGATGGCAGTTATCGTGGTGGTAAATCAATACCTTTGAAGACTAATGCTGATGAGGCTCTCAAAAGTTGCCCGAAGGTCAAATACAATATTGTTGTCAAACGGACCGGGATCGATGTTGATATGAAGGCTAAACGAGACCTCTGGTGGCATGAACTTATGGAAGATCCCGATGTGCAAGGTGAATGCCCGGCTGAAAAGATGGATGCAGAAGATCCCCTTTTCATCCTTTACACTAGTGGTTCAACTGGTAAACCTAAGGGCGTTCTTCACACCACTGCCGGTTATCTGACTTATACTATGACCACCTTCAAGTACATCTTCGACTACCACGAAGAAGAAATCTACTGGTGTACTGCAGACATCGGCTGGATCACAGGGCACAGCTATATTGTGTATGGTCCTCTGGCTGCAGGGGCTACCAGTGTTATGTTTGAAGGCGTGCCAACTTATCCCGAACCCGATCGATTTTGGGCTATCGTGGAAAAATACAAGATTAACCAATTCTATACCGCACCCACTGCTATTCGTGCCATTATGCGCCATGGAGATGAATGGGTGAATAAACACGATCTCAGTAGCCTGAAACTCTTAGGAACGGTTGGAGAACCCATCAACCCTGAAGCTTGGCTCTGGTATTATAAGGTGGTTGGGAGGGAAAAAGCCCCAATCGTTGATACCTACTGGCAAACAGAAACCGGTGGTGTCGTAATTACACCCATTCCCGGCGCCGTTCCCTTAAAACCCGGGTCTGCAACCCTACCGTTCTTTGGTATTGAAGCCATGATCGTGGATGAATCAGGGCAAGAGGTTGGGGTGAACGAAGGAGGTTATCTAGTTATTAAAAAGCCGTGGCCCGGATTAATGCGCACAGTATACGGTGACCACCAACGCTTCGTTGAGACCTACTTCAAGACATTCCCCCCCTACTACATGACAGGTGATGGTGCACGAAAAGATGAAGATGGCTATTTTTGGGTCGTTGGCCGTATTGATGATGTGGTTAACGTTTCTGGACATCGAATGGGAACTGCAGAAATAGAGTCTGCACTTGTTTCACATCAATCGGTCGCTGAGGCTGCGGTCGTGGGGTTCCCCCATGATATTAAGGGCCAAGCCCTCTACTGCTTTGTCACCTTGAAGATGGGCTTCGAAAAAACCGATGCGCTTCGTCAAGAACTCCGAACACATGTACGAAAAGAAATCGGTCCAATTGCTACCCCAGATAAAATCCAGTTTGCAGATGCTCTTCCCAAAACCCGCAGCGGAAAGATAATGCGCCGTATCCTGAAGAAAATCGCTGCAGGCGAAACGAAGGATTTGGGTGACACCACAACCTTAGCTGATCCTTCAGTGGTACAAAAACTAATCAAAGAACGGGTATAGGTTTCACAAACCGGGAGACCAGCGAGTCTCCCCTTTTATTTCTTTTTTGAAATTTCTGAGCTAATACCTTTTTCTGAACCTGCCGGTTACTAAGGAATTATAGCATCTTTCGTACTAATCGAGTAGGTAGATTGATCAAAGGTCATCTCTGAAACGGGAATATACCCGTTGAGTCTTAGCAGATAATTGCATCTATTCGATGGTGTTATTCTTGTTAATCGAGGGAATAGAAACAATTGAAGAGGCTGGGCATTTAGGAGATTTCTATCTGCGTGTCTTACAGAGCCAAGCCATCATTTGGCTTTTATCAATAAATGTGTGGGAAAAAAAAGAACAACGGAATACAAAGCCAATTATTTTGTTAATTGGATTGTCCAGTTTGTTTTGGTTTCTTTTCCGAACAGGAACGAAACCAACGCGAGCTACATATCCTTGCCAGCGTGCTGCAGCCAAAGCTATCTCGATGTCAACGAAATTATTTCTTCCTGCTGCATTTTCTTCTATTTTCTTAGGATTCTCATTTCGCCAGTTAACAATGCCCATAAGAAGACTAGGTGAGGGAATTAAACGATATTGGAAACCCATTGTTGTACTTTTTGTCATCATTTCGACTGCAGGGGTTAGTATTACTTTATTATGGAATAATCTCCATCCAATGCCATCAGGGAACTCTGTCAACCTTTTTCTGACTCCACAAACGGCTACCTCTTCACCAACATCCGACATCTATGTTCTCAATGGTCTGGATTTAGCAAGTATCCCAAATCTCATCAATCTCATGGGCTCTCACGGATTGGATTTTTACCACTCGATTACTATGGATACTAATCAAGGTCCTTCAGGGCTCATCGCATACAATGACGTGGTGTTAATCAAAATAAACAGTCAATGGGCAGAAAGAGGTGGCACAAACACTGATTTGCTCCGGCAATTAATCCAGGCTATTCTTAATCATCCGGATGGATTCGAAGGAGAAATTGTAATAGCGGATAATGGTCAGGGTTTTGGAAGTTTGGATTGGTCGGAAAGTAATGCTGAAAATCCAAGTCAATCAGTTGCAAACGTTGTGCAGAGTTTTTCTTCTAGCCACCCTGTGAATCTGTATGACTGGCAAACGATTCGGGGAAACGAAGTTCAAGAGTACTCCGATGGCGACATGGAAGACGGCTATATTCTCTATGATCTTCCAGACCCGGAAACCGGCATCCATGTCACATATCCCAAATTTCAGACAACAGATGGTACCTATATCAGTTTCAAGTATGGGGTTTGGAATGGCACCTCGTTCGAGAACCGACTTAAGGTTATAAACTTCCCTATCCTTAAATCACATCTCCTGTATGGAATAACTGGTGCAGTCAAGCACTATATGGGAGTAGAATCGGAAGGACAAGCGAATCCCGGTGGGCTCGGGGATGGCCATTTTAGTATTGCGGATGGAGGTATGGGCACGCTTCTCGCCGAAACCCGTTATCCTATTCTAAATATTATGGATGCGATATGGGTAAATGCTAACCCGTGGCCTTCCGTACGATGTGGACCGTCCACTTCTTATGAAGACGCCACACGCGTGAACGTCTTGATGGCAAGTATAGACCCTATTGCTTTAGACTACTGGTCCGCTAAACACGTTCTTGTTCAAGCAGCTGAATTAATCGGATACGATGACGTTTCTGCACTCGATCCAGATAGTTCCACAAGAGGTATCCTTCTGGAGGCTTTTGGCGTATGGCTTCGAAACAGCGAAACCGAACTCATCCAAAACGGATTCAATGTGACCTGCAATGAATCCCGAATGAATGTCCACGTTATTCAACCGTTCGGATTTTCTAACGATTTATTTACTTTTTCAATTACACAAAAGCTAATCCTGTTACATATGGAAAGAAGAAGTCCTTCATACAACTCTATTCCCCAATGTTACAACTGCTTCGCATCAGAGCATTTTATAGAAACTAACGCATGATTAATAACCACTAGATAGTGGCGATACTTATGGCATTACAGGATTTATTAATCCTGGATCATTTCCTCTATTCGTTTAGTCTCCCGGTCTTTAAGCGACTTCAGGCATTATGTAACCTGCTTAAGAAGTGCGAATATCGTCAAATTGTACGACCTGATGCCCGCTATGATGGAGTATATCTCATTGCCCAAGATGGCAGCTACTTTGAAATGTTAAGACATGAAGAACAAACACCGAATATCTTCTCGTTAGCTATGGCTTCATTGTCGCCTACGCAAGCTACCGTTCGCCTACTTACTTCCAAGTATTCGGATCTTCAATGGTTCACCCAAGAAATCCATGATTCAGAGGATAGACCATGGTACACCTATTATGGTCAAGTTCCAATCACCGAGATGCATCGACAAGGACTGATAATATGGGCCATGCTCTATCATAACCTCCGCCGCCATCAACCCTATCAATATCAAAAGAAACCACCTTCAACAAAGGATTTTACTATCAAAGAATTCACAGCGGCCCGCATTCAAATACCACCCAGTTATTTGGATATGATTCGAGTACAATCCCAATGGATACCAGGCAACCATACAATCAGCGATCAAAAAGTGATCTTACGTCTACTGAATCCGTCCTTTAACGAATTCGAAGTAAGCTTTGAAGTTGATGCAGAAAAAGCCCAAAGTCGACCTATAAGTATCTCGATGCAATTAACTAAAGACGCACCAATTAAATCTCAGCAAATCAAAGGCATCCACCTAACAAGATTACAGGATAGGCTTATTATCAACTTCTAATAGTCACTGTTAGTTTCTCACTAATCAAATATTCCACCTATCTTCCATAGAGAAGTCAAAAATCCTTGTTTTTTTCCGTAACTATTAATACTAGTTCTCAAATTGATGCCCTAAGGTGTATCATTTTGTCAGATGAAACAGCTTCTACCCTAATTTTCATCGGCGCGATTTTTCAACTCCTTGCCACAATCGCATTGATGGTGGTTGGAGGTCTTGGCTTCATTCTTCCCATCATCTTCGGAGCTCCACTGGACTTTTGGCTATTAATTCCTGCATTCTTTTTCATTGGAGGAATCATCAGTCTAATTTTCGCCATCCTCTGGTTTGGATGGCGGCATGAACCAAGCCTCAATAAAACCTCCCTCATCATCACCGGTGTCCTTGCCTTAATCTTTGGTGGTTTCCTACCAGGATTACTCGTATTGATAGGCGGTGTAATTGCTGGCGAAGAATCCGCATAACTGGGTCAATTAGATCCATTAAATTGACCCTCTCCTTCTCTTTTTTCGAATTATTCGACTCTAAAATGTGGAGTTGGAATTTACATTTACAGCTGAGCTATTGACGTTCTTGCATCGAAAAATTGCCCGGTGTCACTGCGAAGTCCGGAGCCTCAACTCGGGTGCAGGGACCTGATCTTCCCCTCTTCAATTATCTCTGCTAAAATCAATCAGGAAAAACTTTCCGACATAACACTCACTTTCACTCTTTATTGATTTCCATCTGATTAGGGGCTTATTGATGCCTTATTGACTAATACCATAAAAGGAGGAAAATAACAACACCAATACCAAAGATAAGTAGCCCGATGGGTATGAGATATGGTGGGATATAACTTAGGAGGAACCCTAAAAGTATCAGATTTTCACTAAATATGCTAACAAAATAACTCTTCAAAAATTTGCGCAAGCGCATGGAAAATAACTGATAAAAGAGCTACAAGTGATTCTTTACATATTTGCTAATAATTTTTGGTCTGGTCGAATTAAGTAACGTTACTACTCAGCTATTCCATCAAACATATGGCGCATTTGACTTTGATATTTCTCAAACGCTTTTCGTCCTGCCTGGGTAAGCTGCAATAGAGAGTACGGCTTACGGTCAACAAATTTCTTAATTACCTCAACATATCCTGCATTCTCCAATTTTGTGATATGGGAAGATAAATTCCCCCATGTTAATTTCGTCTGTTGCTTAAGAAATAAGAAATCTGCCCTGTCTAACACATACAGATAGGACATAATGATGAGTCGAGCCGGTTCATGAATTATACGATCAATATCATCAATGATGGGGATTTTTGGCTCCACTGGATCTTCAGACACCCTCCATCTCTCCAGGCTCTTTTTTTGGGTAGGACCGAGTAAACCTGATCAACAGGAATGAACCATAAGCAATCATGACAAGTCCAAGTACCAACAAAGGAAGAACAAGAAGCATTGGAATAAAGAAGGTGATTACAGTGGAAACGAGAAGAACACCACCATAACTGATAAACCGCCTTATACTCGAAAAATAACCAACGCAGGCCAACAGAATCGCACCAACGATTCCTAACAAAAGTATTGTGAACCCGGACTCGAAAATTAAAATTCCTAACGGTGGAAAAATCCATGCGAAAATACCAAGAATGTTAGCAAATACGAGCACAACCATAAAAACTAACAGAATATACTGAATTCGTCGTCGACGAGTCTGGGAAAATTCAACATAACCCATGCGAGGAACCGTAATCGACTTTTTAGCCGCAGCATATGAAGACATAAGTGCGACAAACCCCCCGATTAAAAATATCCAAAACTCTGGCAAAAACCAAATCATCAAGGCTAGAAGAAACAATGTGGAGCCTACAAAGATGTCCAATAAACCGTCTTCGTGATACGAAAGAAAAGCGCGGCGTTCAATAGTCTCAAGATCTATACTCTTGCTCATCATTCATCTTCCTCTATTAGTTTATTTTCCCAAAGCTCTCCGGATTCTTCCTGTGGCTCAGACTTAGGGTACCTTTGAAGAAATCGTGCTAACATTACAAAACCTGTTACCGAAATAACTAGACCCAACACGATTATTGGATAGGAAAAGTGTAAGGCGAATACATGGGCAATAACAAAACCAAGGAAAGTCAAAAGGCCATATCCAAATAAACGATAAATCTGAACCACCCACCCAAATAGAACAAATAGTCCTCCAACAACAATTGCGATAATCACTAATCCGTATTGGTTTATCAGGAGACTCATCTCAGGTGTTAGCAACCCAAAAGCCGTAATCAAAAAAATGACTAAGTTCAGGACGACCAAAAACAGAACAAGAAACATCACCCGAAGACGTCTGCCTTGTTTAAACTCTACATAACCAATTCGGGGCACAGTGATTGCACGTTTTACTCCTGCATAACTTATCACCCAGATAACGAAAACACCTCCCCACAAATAGTAGGTGCTTTCAATCAAGAAGGGAACCAATAGGATGCCAAATGTGAGAATGGCAAGACCCAGAAAAATATCGATAATTCCATCCTGGTGGTATGAGGTATACGCTTTTCGTTCTAAGGTTTTCAGATCGGGGTATTCTGACAAATTCATCGCCACGGCTCTATTATACTTTGTCATGCTTAAATACTTTGCGATATAATAGAACTTTGTGGGGCAAAGTTAATAAGGAGGTACTTACAAGCATTCCACGAAGTGAAACACATGCATAACAGCATAAGCATCAAAACACATCAACTCTGCAAATACTTTGGACCCATTCAGGCTGTTCAGAACCTGAACCTTGAAGTGCGAAAAGGGAGTCGTTTCGGTTTCTTAGGGCCAAACGGAGCTGGAAAAACCACGACTGTTCGCATACTCTCCGGTCTCATGAAGCAATCCAGTGGATCCGCTACTGTCTGCGGGCTCTCTCTCAAAGCTAAGCGTAATGAAATCAAAGCAATAACAGGACTATTACCAGAGACCCCTGGGTTGTATTCAAAACTCTCTGCTGTCGAGTTTCTTGAATTCATTGGGGCATTAAATGGGTATAATGGCTCAAAGTTGCAACATCGAATCGACAGTCTTCTCGGACTCTTAGGGTTAGAATCACGCCAGGATGATTTACTTGAATCCTATTCGTCAGGCATGAAACAAAAAGTCCTAATCGCTTCAACCCTCCTCCATGATCCAAAATTAGTTTTCTTGGATGAACCAACCTCACGATTAGATCCAAGTGCAAGTGCAGTGGTAAAAGAACTAATTGAAATTCTAGCGAAAGAAACAGCGACAACCTTCTTCATCTGCACTCATCAGACTTCATTCGCTGAAGATGTATGCGACCAACTTGGAATCATCATCCAAGGTAAACTTGTGATTTCTGGTACATTAGAACAGGTCACCAACGCTACGAAGTCAAAGAATCTAGAGGATGCCTATCTCCGTATTGTGGGGAACAAGATTGAGCGAGATAAACTTCTGAATTGGAGATGAGCCCATGACACGTAAATGGTATAGCATCGCTAAAGCTGAATACCTCATCAGTACTTCCTCCCTCCGTGACCATCGGACAAAAACTTTAGGTGCATTATTTATATTTGGGCTTCTTTGGGCCATCCTTATCGCTCCGATTACAATTGGTATAATCATCAACTCAGTCATTCCACTAGTTTATTTCCAACCACTACTCTTCACATTTCTTCCTGGCATCTTACGGTCTGTCATGTTTTTTTTATGGATTATTTTACTCATTATACCACTTTCCCGAGCACTTCAGGAAATGAGGATTGGTCAATGGGAGATTTTACTATCAAATGACGTTAAAACTCGGGATATTCTAACCGGAACTTTCCTGGGAAAAATCCCTTTATATGGACTACTAGTAATGTACATTGCTCCTCCACTATTAGCAATCCTCTTCCTAGCTTTCGAAGTGATCTTACTCGGTCAAGTTCTAATCTATCTTGTTCTATTTGGGATGATCCTTTCAACTATCTGGTTATCAAATTTCATAACCGCTGCTATTCAGGCAAAACTTGGTGAATCAGCACATGGTAAAGAATTGGCTAACGGATTGGCTATACTGTTAGCAATTGTCTCGATTATTCCCATTTATGGAATAATGTTCTTCAGCCAACAGATGTCGGTCATATTAGGATTGAATGTCTTTCTTCTCCTGCCATTCACATGGCCTGCTGATATGATAAGCTGGCTTACTCTCATTTTTAGTCAAATCACTTTGACACCAGCATATTGGGGCTCTGTTCTACAAATTCTACAATTAGATCTCGTTATCAGTACAGCATTATTCGCCATTTTCGGGTTAGCCTGTATAATAACAGGCCTATTAACAGCGGATCGAATATTTACCTATAACATCGGTGCCCGCACTGAACAGATCTCTACAGTAAAAGGAGAAAACGCCTTCTACCGAGGTATACGCAAACTTCTATCTGGCTCATTTGGAGCTTTAGTTGTCATATCGTTGAAAGATTTTCTTCGAAAAGCATCAAATCTTGCTAGAATTGCCTACGGTATTATTCTAGCTGTAGCATTACCTCTCGTTCTAATGCAGGTGATGATTGGAATTGGGGATGCTGAAGGTTTTGATTTTATGATGTTAGTGATGGTCACAGGAATCGGAATGGCACTTATTGGCTCTTTCACTTTTGGCGGAACTGCTTTCATGGAAAGTAAAGACCAACTCTGGATTATCCAAAGCACACCATCAGGCACTTCTCGTTATGTAAAAGCTCGAATTATCTCTGCATTTCTAATTGCATTGCCCCTCTGCATCATCCCTGCAGTTGTAATTACCTTTCTTGCGGCTGCAGATTTACAAACCTTTGTCTTTTTCCTCGGTTATGGGTATCTAGTGATTTGTGGTGCAATCGTCTTCTCTACTGGAGTTACAGCCTGGAATCCCCACTATGAAAACACGAAATCACCAGAACATCAAATGAATGTCATCATTACCACAATGGGAGTACAATTTCTCCTCTTTGCCCCCATCATGATTTCATTAATCTCTGATCTACTAGGATTCCACTTTTGGGACCTCCTAATAACAACTATCGGAAGCGCTGGTTTACCTTTTGCGTTTGCGTTAATTGGTCTCTTGGCATTAGCACTCGTTGGTTCAGTTACGCTTATTCTGGGCGTGAAACGTTTGGCACAACCGGAGGTATAGTGTGAGCAAAAGGCGGGATGACAATGAAAAATGAAATTAACCTACTCAGAATATTTATCATTGCTATTCTAGCGTTTGCGATTCTTCCCTCAGCAACTATCCTTAGCGAATTGGAAACATCGCAATCGTTTGTTTCCCCCTCAAATTCCTCCACAACTGGTGTACTTCTGAAGGACATTCCGTATGTATGGCAGGAAATTAATGGCTTCTGCTTCTGGTCGAGCATCTCAATGGCTTTACAGTACACAGGCTATTCCATAGCACTTTACGATATTTTTGCCCTCACTAGTATGGGCATGTCGGCTGTGTATGTGAGTACTGAAGCACTCCAAATGCTCATCCCTGGACCCAATTATCGGCAAATATACCAACTCCACTATTTAGAGACCTTCCTTGGAATCGACTATAGCGTGGTGCTTGACAATTCCACGGAAATAGGAGCAGAATTTGCATTCCAATTGGACTATTGGAACCTTGAATACGAGATAATTATCGGGGAAAGTGAAGCGCAGGCATCTCTCTGTGACTCAATTGATGCAGGGTATCCGCTAATTCTATTTGTTGACCCATATTTTCTTCCACTTGAGGATTACGACATTCTAAGAATCCTAAACCTACATGCCAGTGATACAGGTTCAGGACATGCAATACTAGCAGCTGGATACAATTCCACAACAGAGCAGGTTTGGATTATGGATCCTGGTGCTGGGGCCTTGGGCGACGAGGTTGGCTATCCAAGCGATGGCCGATGGAATTACACCATCAGCTACACCGATTTAGCATCAGCGAGAGCCCCACTCGGATACACCGCAATTCAAATCACACCTGGTTCCACCGATCCAGAGCAATTTCCACCAGATTATGCAACGCTTGTTTATCAACGCCTTCAAGGAATTCCAGCAGCTTATGAAATTTTCAATGTCGACCCTTCAATAGTTAGTTGTGGAGCCAAAGCCTACCAACAGCTAAGCAAAGATCTCGAACCTACAAACCTTGCGAAATTTCTCTCCCATCTAAATCAAGACGACCAGATTTTGATGCACCTATATGAGCAAGGCATCATCCTCGAGCAAGCACTTACCCTACAGCACCTGGCTTTTAAAGCCGCTTTAACTAGTCTTCCTCGGTTTCTGCAAAACTACGATCTTACGAGCCTACAATTCTTAGCTCAATCTTCACTACCACATTTCGATTCACTGAGTACAAACGCATGCCTAACCACCTTTGATCCTTCCTCCTATAGCTCGCTGATAAAAGACACCTTCTGGGGAATCGCTGATGTCTTCGAATCTACTGGCAATATTCAAGAAGCCATTACAGCTCATACTAAGAATCTAACCTTAATACAACAACACCTGAATAGCATTGGAACTGCTTGGATGGCAGCAGGTCTTGAACTCCAATTCCAGAAAAATACATCAATGTATCAACCGGTCATAATCGCATTCTTAAGCAGCTCAATAATTGGCGTAATCGTAATTTCTGGAGTGGTTAAACTCAAATCAAAGAAGACATCCACACAGAAACCATAATCTCTTCCTTCAAACTCCAAACTCGGGAAGTGATAATTCAAACGCTTCTCCTTTAATTGGTTCTTAATTAAAAGTCATTGAGCGTTTCGAATGGAATCAATTGCTTCGGGGTTTTCAATAGATGAAAGATCACCAGGCTTTTCTCCCAAGTAGATTTTTTTCACCAAGTGTCTCACAATCTTCCCTGAACGAGTTTTCGGGAGTGCTGATACAAATCGAACATCATGGGGGATAAAGGGTTTACCCATGGTTGAGCCCACATAGGCTTTGAGTTCATCACGTAATGATTCAGTAATTTCACTTCCAGGCACTAATACGACATGCACAACAATCACTGTTCCCTTAATTTCGTGCGGCACTCCAATCGATGCAACTTCAGACACCATAGGATGACTAATCAACGCCGTTTCAACTTCTGCAGGTCCAACGCGCTTCCCCGCTACTTTCACCACATCATCTGCTCGTCCCAGTAAATACCAAAAACCATCATCATCTCTTAAGGCCAAGTCGCCATGCCACCACACACCTGGATGCACAGACCAATACGTTTCAAGATACCGTTCAGGGTCATTCCAGAATCCTCGTGTCATCGAAGGCGCGGGTTTCCGACAAATCAGAGTCCCGATTTTTCCGTGAACGCTAGTTCCTGAATCATCAATCACATCAACGGCCATACCCAATCCTGGTCCACGAAGTGTCCGTGGTTTCAGCTTTGTAATCGGCAAGGGGCTTAGGAAACATCCAAAAATTTCTGTGCCACCAGAGATGTTAATAATTGGAATCCGTTTTTTTCCAATTTTCTCGAAGAACCACATCCAACTCGTATCATCCCAGGGTTCACCTGTGGAACCAAGAATACGAAGCGATGACAAATCATGATGTCCCACCCATTCATCACCTTTCCTCATCAGATGACGTACAGCAGTTGGTGATAGACCAAAGACCGTAACCTTGTGCTTCTCAATGATCGACCATAATTGATCTGGAGACGGATAATCAACAGCCCCCTCATAGATGAGATGAGCTGCCCCGTGATGCTGAGCTCCGATTACCTGCCAGGGACCCATCATCCAACCCAAATCCGTTACCCAGAAGAGCAGATCGTGGGGCTTGATATCAATATAATAGCCCACCTCTTTGGCTGCCTGTACTAATGTGCCTCCATGAGTGTGAATTGTTCCTTTGGGTTTACCCGTTGTTCCCGAACTATAGAGTACCATAGCAATAGCTTCTGAATCCATTACTTCAGTTGGGCTAGTAACCTTCTGATTTGCAAGAAATTCCGCCCAAGAGAAATCTCTCCCGGGAGTCCATGGGATATCGGTACCCATTCGTTTAACAACGATAAGGTGCTCAAGGGTTGATACGTTTTTCGCACTTTTGTCCGTAATTTCTTTAATTGGGATTATTCGTCCGCGACGCACTGAGGCATCTGCAGTAAACACGACTTTTGTCCCGATATCCTGAAGTCGCATACTGATGGCATCAAATCCGAAACCAGAAAAGATGGGTACCGCAATCGCTCCGATCTTGAAAATTGCGAGAAGTGCCATAATCGCCTCTGGAATCATTGGCATAACGATGCCCATTGGGTCTCCTGTTCCATAGCCCCTTTCTCTAAGGGCATTTGCAAGTTGACACACTTGGGCATTAAGTTCACGATAAGTCAGAATCCGTTCTTCGCCTGTTTCACTCACCCAGATCAAAGCTATTCTATCGGGCAATCGGTCCCGGCAATGGCGGTCTAATATATTATGAACAATATTGAGTCTGCCATCGATGAACCACCGTGTCCATTCAATTCCCTTAGAGTCATCTAACACTTTCGTATAGGGTGTAAACCATTCAACATCAAGGTCATCAATCACAGCATTCCAGAACCACTTGATATCATTAACACTCCGTTTAATTAGCTCATCATAAGACGCAATTTGATATTTCTGCATAAATCGATGGATATTACTCGTTTCGATGTTCTTCTTCGAAGGAGTCCAGACAACGCGGTTCATGTTCGTTAGCTCAGAATATAATAGTGAATCTTGAGAATCTATATGATGCGTTGTGCTAGTATAAATAAGAGAACGACTACCTCAGGCTCCTGGGTTGTGAATCATATGTTCTTACTGAATCCTCGTGATTATCAACATCAATTTTCGGATAAACACTCCACAGAGATTATGCTCAAAACCATTGACTATTTTGAAAAACGAGGATTACAAAAACTCAAGGAAGACGATCACAACCGCACCTTCTACGAAGATTTCATTGAATTCCAAAAAAAGGAACGCATCTTCTCCACACTTCTCACCCCGCCCCAATATGGTGGTAAAGATACAAGATGGGATATGTGGAGAAACTACGCCTTCAATGAAATTCTTGCCTTCTACGGATTAGCCTACTGGTACACCTGGCAAGTCAGTATACTCGGACTGGGTCCCATATGGATGAGTAACAACGAGAACCTCAAACAACAAGCCGCCCAACACCTCAAAGACGGCGCCGTGTTCGCCTTTGGATTATCCGAAAAAAAGCATGGAGCTGACATCTACTCCACAGAAATGTCTCTTACCCCTCAGCCTGACGGAACTTTTCTAGCGAATGGAGCCAAATATTACATTGGGAATGCCAACACTGCCCCAATGGTCTCCACCTTTGGGAAAATGACAGACGCCAACGAGTATGTCTTTTTCGTCGCTGATTATCGCAACCAAAATTATGAGCTCGTAAAAAACGTATGCAACAGCCAAAACTTCGTTGCCGAATTTGGCCTCCACAACTACAAAATCACACAAAACGAGATCCTATCCCAAGGGCAAGAGGCTTGGGATGCAGCCCTTAATACCGTTAATGTAGGAAAATACAACCTAGGCGTTGCCTCCATCGGTATTTGCACCCATGCTTTCTATGAAGCCCTCAACCACGCTGCAAACCGTCAACTCTACGGAATGCAGGTCACCGATTTCCCCCATGTAAAACAAATGTTCATTGATGCCTACTCCCGCCTTATCGCAATGAAGCTCTTCGCCCTTCGAGCTGTTGATTATATGCGCATCGCATCACCAGAAGACCGCCGCTATCTCCTTTACAATACTATGGTCAAAATGAAAGTCACACTGCAAGGTGAAGAAGTCATCAACCTACTCTGGAATGTAATTGCTGCAAAAGGTTTTGAAAAAGACACCTACTTCGAGATGGCTGCACGGGATATTCGGGCTCTTCCCAAATTAGAAGGAACCGTACATGTCAACCTTGCCCTGGTAGCGAAATTCATCTTCAATTATTTCTTCAATCACAAAGAATACCCACTAGTTTCACGTCAAGACCAATCAGAACACGATGCTTTCCTATTTGAACAAGGACCCACCCGTGGACTTGGTAAAATTCAATTCCATGATTACAATCTCATCTTTGAAGAATTCGAATTGCCAAATGTCAAAACATTCAAAAAGCAAATTGAAATTTTCAAAGAGATGCTATCTATTGCCACTCCATCACAGGAGCAACAGAGAGACACTGATTTCTCGATGGCTATTACCGAATTATTCGCCCTCATTGTTTATGCTCAGCTTATTTTAGAAAACGCTAGAATCTATGAAATTGATTCTAATGAGATTGAGCAAGTCTTCGACTTCATGATTCGGGATTTTTCAAAATACGCACTCCAACTCTACAGTAAATCCAGCACAACTCAACAACAAAGTGAATGCTGTATGAAGATGATTCAAAAACCTTTAAGTGATCCAGACCGATTCCAGCAGTCCTGGGAAAACGTCATGAAACATAAGGACCTTTATGAGATGAGTCCTTAATCAGAAATTAAGAACGCGAATTTCTGTGAAAATCCTTAGCAATTCTAGTAGTTTCCTTATTCGTAAGAAATAAATAACGGACTATCAAAAGAACCGCCAAGGACTGCTTAAAGGGAATGATCCTGAAAAAAGCGATACAAGGTTTTTTGATACTTAGCCTTTTTGCGAGCGGAATCCCCCTCTCTAATTTTCTTCAAACATCGTTTCCCTATGGTTCAGCCCTCATAGACCAGCCCTCATTCACATATATGGACGGACCACCCCAACAAAATATACTTTGGCATCGTACTTATGGCGGACCTAATTCAGACTCATCACAGGCTATTCAGTGTTCAAATGGCGATTATGCTCTCTATGGGCACTCAGACAATAAGGCCCTCTTATTGAGAACTACTGAAGATGGTGAATATTTGTGGCATCAGATATTCAATGAATACACAGTTTTAACTGATATCGTAGAAACAGAAAATAATGATTTAGTTCTACTTCT
>JBHLPR010000095.1:0-5547 GCA_048939245.1 Promethearchaeota archaeon
TGTTCAGAGATAAACGCCTCAAACTCGGTAACTTTGGAAACAAACTCATTGAAACGATTCTGCCAATATTGGGAATATGTTGAGTTCAATGTACTACATAAATCACGTGTGGTATTCGCAATCGCTATCGCATTCTTCGGTAATAACCAATAACCATGAAGATTCTCATCTTGAGCATCTTGTCTCATTTCATCCAAGTAGGAGCGGTGGGAACTACCAGTACCAGAGAAAGAAAGAAGCTCTGCCCCAAAGGTTTTGTAATCTTCAAGGGTGATGTACGGTTTCCCAACCTGAGTGGCGAGCTCTTCTTCCCAGTCGAAATGTCCAGTTAGCACTAACAAATCCGCAGAATAGGCGGCATCGATAACCGATTGTGTTAGTGTAAAGGCATGAGGTTCAACCCCTTCGGGAAGAAGCGTCGAAACCGCCAGTTGCACTCCGCCCACTTCGCGAACGATTCCAGTGAGGGACTGAATAGATACTGCCGCCTGGAGAGCAGGAGTTGTCTGAGCATAAGTTCGATGAACCGTTCCAAGCGTACCTAGACTCAGAAACACAATACCAATAATTGCTAAAAACCGGTTTCGTTGCATGTTAACCACACTCAATTTCAAGTTATTGTGATTTTATTAACTTTATAGGCAATACTTAATAATCCCGAATATTAATAATCTTTCTGGTATTTTTAATAACTGATACCTCGAAGGGGTTAAAATGCCAATCATCAGTATCTCATTAGACAATCAGGATCTACAAATGCTCGATCGCCTTCAATCCACTGCAGGCTTTCCAAATCGTTCAGAACTACTGCGCCAAGCCGTCCGGACACTTGCCACCGAGTTCCAAGACATTGAGAAATTAACAGGCGAAATATCTGCAGTCTTAACTATTGTGTATGGTAAAAAAGGAAAGGGTATTGAGAGCAATTTTTTGCTACACCGCCAAGCCGCGTTAATTGATGCCCTGCTTCATTCTCACACAATAGACGGGAAGTGTATTGAGGTGATTATAGTTAATGGTCAAGCAGAGGATGTCCGAGAGCTGGTGAAATCGTTGAAAGGCAATCGAAAAATCGTTACAGTCAAAGTAGCAGTAATTGGTGAGTAGATGGTGACAGTTCCTCTGATTGAAGCTGAAGATCTTATTGTGAAATATCCCAATGGCGACCTGGCACTCTATGATGTTACCTTTTCTATTGATTCGCCAACTTTTATGGCAATTATCGGACCTAACGGATCTGGAAAAACAACCCTTCTCAAGACGATGCTAGGCCTTCTCAAACCCGTAGAAGGATCAATACGTGTCTTAGGTTTGGATGCTAGGACAGAATATAAGAAAATTCGAAAAATGGTTCGATATTTACCACAAAGAGACCAAATTGAAGAGACAGTCCCCATGAAAGTAAAAGACATCGTACTAATGGGACGATTACTGAAAAAACCACCATTACGTATTGCTTCAGGAAGAGATGTTGATATCGCGAAGGACGCTTTAAGACGAGTGAACCTAGAAGCCCTTTGGAACCACCCTTTTCCTGAATTATCTGGGGGCCAGCGTAAACGCGTCCTTGTCGCCCGTACCTTGGCAAGCGAAGGACAGATTATGATGCTTGATGAACCAATGTCAGGTGCTGATAACGAAAGTCAGTCTCAGATTGTTGACGCTTTAGAGGAATATTACAACGAAAACGAAATTAACATCATTATGGTGACCCATGACCTGAACCCCATCCACATGGTGGTTAAAGATGTCTTAATGCTCAACCATAAAGTCATGGGCATTGGACATCCATGCGCAGTCATGGATCTCGATTTGTTAAAAGAGGTCTACGGACCTTCAGCAAAGATTGTCGAATTCGCAGGGCACAAATATTGTATTACCCACGATTCGGGGTTCGACCGCCATGATCATTGATGCAATTATTCTCATTCTAACATCACCGATTTTGCAGCGCGTTTTACTTGCATCAATTCTAGTTGCAGTGATTTCAGCCACCACCGGAACTTTCATGGTATTCCGAGGATTATCCTTTCTTACAGCTGGTGTCGCTCATGCCGCACTCGGAGGAGTGGCACTAGCCCTATTTCTACAGGCCGCAGGAATCGCCCCCTGGTTTGACCCAATATTAGGTGCTGTAGTGTTTGCAGTCTTTGTCGCCATTATGACCGCTTATGCTGGTGAACGAGGGATATCACAAAAAATGGAAGTAGCTGTAGGAGTCTCGTTTGCCCTCTCAATGAGTATTGCTGTGTTCCTAATGTATTATTTACCCCCAACGATGGTACCAATTATTTGGGGCTATTTAGTAGGAGACGTCCTCCTTCTCGACAACTTGGATATCGTTCTCTTACTTGGAGTGGCATTATCTCTTGTGATCCTTTTCATCTTATTCAATAAAGAATTCGTATATGTCAGCATTGATATGGAAGGGTCCATGGCTCACGGAATGAATGCCCGTGGTTATAATTACCTTATGCTCATCTTTGCCGCTATTGCTATCGCCTTGACCATTAAAGCCGTTGGAGCGATTCTTGTTTATGCGATCCTTATTGCACCTGCTGCAGCCTCCAATGAGGTATTAAAGACCGTCAATAATGTCATCATTGGCACTTTTCTCGTGGCACTGTCCGCAATGCTTCTTGGGCTAACTGGATCATTTGGGTTCTTTGCATCACCAAGTGCCATTGCAGGAATAATTGCAGCCCTCTCATACATTGTAGCGATTCAGGTAAAACGTTACAAACAAGCGACCTAAGCCTAACTGTTCATTCTACTACCTGATTTTTACGTTTAAATTCGGTTTTACCACGTTTTATTAACTGGGCTGCGAGTTCTTACTTTGGAGAGATGAGTCCATGTCATCGAATTCTGATTATGCCCAAGGGTTAGTTCTCATTAACGGTCGCGCATATCCAGCCAAAGAAGTACTACAGGCTCTTGAGCGACAAGCAATGACCGCGCTTCGAGCAGTTGGCGATGAATTATGGATTGGCAAGGAGCGCGTTCGCCCAGTGGCCAAAACAACCCCAGAACAAGCTATGAAACTCACCTGTTATGGCAGCTTAGCCTTTTGCTGTGATTTAACCCGTGAGTGTCAGCTAAGAGATCAAGCCCTTGAATTATTAGGTATCTCAAAAGAGGAATACCATGCAATACAAAAAGAATGCCACCAACGATTTTTAGCTTACGGCGAACGCCGATGGCCTCAAGAACATTATGGGTCCTCAGATTCTGAATATTCCCGTTCAGTAACTGACGACCAGCCCGCCTACGAGTCCTTTGAATCCTGGCGAGAAAGATCCACATCAGGCAGATACAGCACAAACAGAGAATCTAGAACCCCTTCGAGGGCTAGTTCTAGCGATAATGTGGATCTAGGTGGTCTCTTTTCAGCACCAGAAGAATACAATTCACGTTCATTGACCGACCCTGAACCTTTCAAATCACTTTCAGCGCGTAATCTAGGTGAAACCGGCGGCATCTCATCCGATGGATGGTATTCTTCAGGAGGCAGCGCTACGAGTGCATCTCACACAACGGCACCAGGGTTTTGCATCTACTGTGGGCAAGATCTTCGGGAAGATAGTGAGTTTTGCAGCCGTTGTGGACGTAGTCAAAGGTAGTTTTGTAAAGATCACGCAATCTGTATTTTGCTTCTAATTCAATGATGATAAAGGCTAACCTTTCTTCGCTAATTTTCGTAGTGTATCGATCTGTTTGGTAAGTTTCTGGAGATCCTTTTTCCACCGTTGAATCTTCTCTACATCTGCTTCTGTCTTATCACTACTAGTGGCTTCAACGTCAGCGATACGGCGTTCGAATTCAAGAGCACGACTACTTAATCCGGCAATCCGTGCATGCACCTCAGGAGTTGGTGAAACGATTTCTAACAACGTTTTAACCGTGACACGTATTTCCTCAATAACGGTGGCAAGCTGAGTCATAGTTTGGCGAATTGAAAATAGGCTCTCGCTTACTAGTGTACTGGATTCCGCAGTTGGCCCCTTTCGACGAATTAAAAAAAGTCGGACCTTTGAGAGGATATCAAAATAGAGTTGGACCAATTGTTCTTCATCACGAAACCATGCAGTAAGAGGATTCCATTTAGATACCATTTGATAGAGATTCTCTAAGTCATGACCAAGATCTTGGGATTCAGAACTATTACCAGCCTGAATAACCGCCTTTAGTTGGGGAATCAAAGAAATAATTTCAGCTTTAGCTTTGACTTCTTGAGCTGTTGCTATATCAGAGCCCATGAGTTGCCGATAAAGTTCTTCAAGCCGCTGAACAGTTTCGATTTCACTCACGATTTCTTCAAATCCTCAAGTTAGTATAATTTTCCCGATTACCACCCTAAGCCTAAACGGATTTCCCGTAGGGACTGATAGCCAGTTGGATACCCAAGCATTGAATAAATTTCCGAAATGCCTGCAGCATCAGCTAGGGATTTTGCACGCATATATTCAGCTTCATCTTCAAGAATCCAGTGGGTCATAGTGAATTCGATACCGGTTTTAGCGAGTGAGCTAATGAAGGAAAGGTTTTCTATATAGTTGTTGAAGTCCTGGGAACCGGAATCGGGTAGAATAGGGGTCCAAGGAAAGACCTCGATTGCGATATTCTTACTCATATTAGCGAGTGTTTCGAGATCTAATCCGAGATTGGTTCGAGTTCCTGCGACATAACCACTCTCTGGGTCAATAGGGTAAGAGAGAATAACCTTCAAATCAGGTTTCACTTCTTTTGCAGCGGTGACTAGTTGTTGAAGCACCTGAGACATTTTTGCTACCCGCCATTCAATCCACTGATTATAAAGGGCAGGATTTGCCGCTTGATCCGCAATTTGAAACGTGTGTCTAAGATCTGCGTATTCGGTGAATTCGCTACGGCAGTCATTACAATAGCAATAATTTGCGTGTGGGTACCCTAGGTTGGCTAAAAAGAGAGTTTGAATAGGATTTTCTGCAACTTCTTTGATGACAGTAACCATGTGTTGGATTAAAGCCGGTTTATTGGGACACACAAGGTTATTCAACGGTTGACCGTCAGCAGTGAAGGTTTTAAATTCCTGATCAGCCGCAAAGAAAGCATCAGCAAACACATTCAAGTAAGCGCCTGAACGGATTCCCACAGCTTCAGTCGTATCGATGAATTCATCGAAGAAGGTGGGATTTTCTTCATCCGCTGGTGCCACTTTGCTAGAATAAAACACCCGTCCGGACATATCTTTTGCGACAGCCACAGCATATTCAAGATATCCACCATAACTAGCAAAGAAATCGTCAAGACTGGTTTTCAGTCCACGAGGATCCACAATGAGTGAAACCCCTCGGGTAAGGAGGTCCCGTATCTCCACAGTTTCCACCTACAAGAATAACTACTACAACTTTGGATAAAAGCCTGAATAAAGTTGTCGCAAATCAGCCGAAAAATGTATCCAGCCTACGCATTCCTATAGTGTCTAACCATTCAATGCCCAGAGCATCAAGAACTTGTTCGAAGGTACTTTTCACCAAATCCTTATACTTAGAGACATCAATATCC
>JBHLPR010000096.1:0-5545 GCA_048939245.1 Promethearchaeota archaeon
CACAATTCAAGATTCAAGGCTCCCCAGATGGCCCTGCTATAAGGTTGCTGGGGTTTCAAGAGATCAGACAAACCCTTTTCCGTGAAGATGCCACGTTCTTTCGCACTCTTACTCAAAAGTATATCAAGGACAAAATCCTTTAATGGTCCCGCAAACCATTCACTCAACGGAACGGGAAAGCCCATCTTATCAGTTCGATTGTATATATCAGCCGGCACAATGTGACGAGCTACCTGGCGGAAGACATGCTTTGAACGACCTCCCTTGTATTTAACCATGGGGGGCATAGAAGCTACGAGCTCAATAATACGCCGGTCCAGCAAGGGAACCCTTGACTCGAGAGAAACGGCCATACTTGTTCGATCTTCCACCTGAAGCAAGGCAGGTAACAATGTTTTCATGTCGAACCGAGTCATCTTATTAATGAGAGAGCGGCACTCCGTAGACAAGAACAATTCGCGGTAAGCATCGTAATGGTCATACTCATGCTTCTTGGGCAAGATATCCGGGTTAATCAACCCATGGATGTTGTGGCTCCTGTCAATCAATCGGAAATAACGCCGATCTTCTGGTTCAAATAAGCCCTCTTTCCAGAAATGACACAGCAGCGGTTCGTAGCCCTGCAGTTGCCGCAGGTTTGGCAAAATGGACTCAAACGTTACTATATATTTCTGGTCTTCCTGGGTGCCCTCGATACCTCCTTTCAGACATTGTTCCAAATAGGCAATTAAGTATCGGGTATAACCTCCAAAAGTCTCGTCTCCTCCCTGACCTCCAAGAACAACCTTCAAATGTTGGCTGGCCAGCTTCGAAACAAAATATTGCGGAAAAAGACCTGGACCCGCGGCCGGCTCGTCCATGTAGTAGATAAGTCGGGGCATCACTTCCACGAAATCGTCCGCCGTGGGAAAAACCTCGTAGTGCTTGGTACCAATTTTTTCCGCTACAATGCGAGCATACGGAGTCTCATCGTATTGAGGAAGATCCTTGAAACCACCGCTAAATGTCTTAATAGGAATACCCAAGAGCGATGAAGCCAAGCAGGTGATTGTCGATGAATCCAAACCTCCGCTTAGGTGTGCACCAACGGGTACATCAGCTCGAAGTTGAAGACGGACGGCGTCCTCCAGAAGTCGGAGCAACTGGTGCTCGAAATATCTTTCGGTGTGATCGGTGTCAATGGTAAAATCGAGGTCCCAGTATTTTTTTACATCCAGATTCCCATCAGATGTCAGTATCAAAATATGCCCTGGCATTAATCTATAGATATCCTTAAAGAGGGTCTTTTCCCCAAGGCAGAACTGGAAGGTCAGGTAATCGGCCAAGCCTATAGGATTGAGCTGTGACTGAATCAACCCGGTTTTCAATAAGGCCTTCATCTCAGAAGCAAACCCGAAACATCCATCATTGAGAAAGTAGTAATAGGGCTTAATTCCAAAATGATCCCTGGCTGCAAATAGTAATCGTTCCCGAGCGTCCCAAATGGCGAAGGCGAACATGCCGTTAAGCCACTTAACGCACTCAGACCCCTCATCCTCGTAAAGATGAAGTATAACCTCGATATCCGAGTGTGAGCGAAAGCTATGGCCTTGAGCTATGAGTTGCTGCCGGAGTTCGAGATAGTTATAAATTTCACCATTACAAACAATCCATAAACTCTCATCCTCATTGCACATGGGCTGGTGGGCTAGCGGCGATAGGTCAATGATACTCAATCGTCGGTGCCCCAGGCCAATATTACCATCGAAATAGTGACCCTCATCGTCCGGGCCGCGATGGCGTAAAGTCTGGGTCATATGAGTTAAAACCTCCGCATTAACTCGTCTTTCTCGATCGAGATAATAGATGCCACAAATCCCACACATCGGAATATCCCTAGACCTCCTTGTTTAGTGTCGATGATCACATCGATGACGAATCAGATCCGACACTCTTTCCAGCAGTATATATACCATAGCAGGCTTACTTGTTATTCCTTCGATAGTGCTCAAACATCAACTTCCAGGAATGCAGGTTATTTAGTACTTGTTTGGTTTCCGAGCGAGAAAAACGACTAATAAGCCAAAATAATCATTTAAGAACTTATGTAAAGACCTCGGTATCCGAAAAGGAAAAGATCGCGAGGGGAAGTTAGTATGCCACTTTCTTATACATATAAGGTTATGAGATCTGATCATGGTTAGCATTTCATCGACTGTATATGATTTACCGATAGGATTATCCTTTCCATCATAGCGCCTCACAATTTCATCGGCGTTTGATGCCCGCATTATGGCTTCTCTTCCTCGACCTCTCAGATTAACCCAGCGCGTGAATATCGCTGATAGTATGCTCAGAAGCAGTGGTGAGCGAAGAATAACATTCCTATGGTAAACCGAAAAACTTACTAAACCGCCAGGCTTCAGAATGCGGAAGAATTCCCCGATACATTTTTCGGTATCAGGGGTATGGTGAATAACACCTTGGCAATTTACATAATCAAACGATTCATTTCCGTATGGCAGGCTCTCAGCATTTGCTTCCAGAATATGTGCCTGTAAGTCAAAAAGCTTAAGGGATTTCTTGGTCAATTCAACAGCGGTTGTTGACAGATCACACGCGTAAACCGTTAAACCCATGCGACAAAATTTCCTTACCCAGAATCCTGGGCCACAGCCGATGTCAAGTATCGAGCGATCACTTTCAAGAAAATTGAAAAATCTTTCATCAAAGGAACCAGCCATGCAATCAGTAATAATCACCTTTTCATGCCGTTCAAAGTATTCTCTCGATCCTACTTCTCCATCGAATTCGCCAGAAAAAAGGGGATTTGCATCCCAGAATTCCTTGACATCTTCTATTGATGGAACGTAATTTTCAGGAGAATTCATTTTTTTTTATCTCTTTTGGCCAGCGATAACGCCAACCCCCAAATGGCCAGTGATAAAGCACTGCCATGACCAGGTATCCTAAGGTTGTAATACTAGTAACCATCTTACTGTAACTAGTCTTTCTATCATATCGGAGCTGGAACCCAATTTCGGCAAATCGGGCACCCAGCATCTTCAATTTAATGATCTTTTCGAGGGTACACGTAAAGCCCAATCCCTTAAGTTGAATGAATTGATTCCCATATACTCCTATTGCCTTTTGAACAATGGAAGCCCGATATGCCCGAAAGCCACAAGAAAACTCCTTTTGACTCCAAAGACCGAAAACTACTTTTATGAAAATCTGAGCACAATAGCTCACAAAGGCACGGTATTGTGTAACCCCTGACTGTCCTCCTCCTTCCTGAAATCGTGATGCCGTCACTACGTCATAACCTTCATCCATTTTTCTGATCATTCGAGTAATATATTGAGGTTCATGCGTGTTGTCGCAATCTAATCGAACAATTACATCATCCGGTTTGGCCAGTTCAGCCGCTCGTTCGAACAGATCTCTGGATGTTTCGCCGAGACCCCTGTTAATCTTATGAATCAGCACCTCAATAGGGTAGGATCGTCTCAATTTCTCAAGGATCTCAGTGCTCTTATCGTCGCTGCCATCATTGCACACGATAATATGAAAATCGAAACCCTCCTCGCTCAAAAAGGTCGCAATGTTAGGGATTAATGACTCAAATGATTTTTCTTCGTTATACGCTGGAAGCAATATAAATATCATTATTGTCTCACAAAAAAGACAAGATATTTCTAAACAAGGGACACAAACTTGTGATTTTATCCTAATTATAGTTAGGTAAGCATTTGTTGTTCTTGGCAACTACTGCCATTTTATATGGATCATGTAGGTCGACTTATTGGAATGTTCTCAAGTGTCCTTAGAATTCGCTCCCTAGCGTTTCCATCACCAAACATTACTCTTTCCCCCTGAGGTGTTTGCATATTTAGGGCTTTTTGTACAATACATGAATAGTCATTGCCCACCACTATATTCCACCCTGCCTCCACAGTCTCGACCCATTCTGTTTCCGACCGTAAGGTTATGCAAGGTGTTCCGAGGAAATATGCCTCCTTCTGTACTCCACCGGAATCGGTCAGAACAAGCTTGGCGTTCTTTTCAAGCACGAGCATATCTAAATAAGATACCGACTCAATCAATTTAAAGTTAGAAGACCAATCTCTCATGCCTCGGTTGGCAAGGACTTTCCTCGTCCGAGGATGGAGGGGGCAGATAAGCTTGATCCCATGAGTGGCAATCTCCTGAAAGGCAGTAAAGATCTGCTCAAGTCGGTTGGGATCATCAGTGTTTTCTGCCCGATGGACCGTGGACAAGTAAAATCCCTTCTTTTCCAGACAAAGATCTTGAAGAATTGTTGATTTTTCTTCAGCTAGATCGAGATTATAGAGCACTGAGTCGCACATCACATCACCACAATTGATTACTAAGGGATTATCAGGTGAGAAATCCAGATTTAAACCGCTAAGATTGAGCGGGGTTAATCTCCCTCCGTTTGCAATGTTGATGAAGCCTTCTCTCTTCAAATTTTCTACAGCCTTCTCGGTTGGACAGAAGAGAATGGTAGAGGCATGATCCGTCAAGACGCGATTGATCTCTTCAGGCATCCGCTTGTTGAAGCTGCGCAAACCGGCCTCTACGTGGGTCACTGGTATATGAAGCTTCGTAGCGGCAAGTGCACCCGCAAGAGTGGTGTTAGTATCACCGTAGACCAAAATGACATCCGGCTCCTCTTTCAACAGGACTAGCTCCACACGCTTTAGCATCTCCCCCGTCTGTTCACCATGGCTTGCAGAGCCGACTTCAAGGTCGTAATGAGGCTTAGAGATACGGAGCTCATCGAAAAAGACCTCAGATAGCTTATAATCGTAATGTTGACCAGTGTGAACAATCAGCTCATGAAGCTCCTCTGAGTTCATTTTGCTGTTTCGATTATATTCAGCTATGGCGCGGGAGACTGCGGCCATCTTGATGAACTGTGGACGAGCTCCGACTATATGGATTAACTCCACGTGGAATCCTCTCCGTAAACTATGTCATGTATAGTTTGTAAGCATCACACAGTATGAAAGTAAGTACTACGTGCAACTTTTAAACTCCACACCTGAGTTAAAAAATTCTCTGACTCTATTTTGAAACAGTTGATTAATTCTTTTTTTACACCATCCGAAACAATAATTATCTTGTCGGCTCCTTTCTATAGTTTTTCAACCGTAAAGCGCTTCAGTTGGGAGTCAACCGTCCCCACTCCAACTTACAACCGTACCGCCAAATCCACCTGACTTATCTAGGGCTCTCCATCAGCGGAGCCTTTGTTTACCACAAGGCCATTATAATTCATGGAATCCACCATAAAGACTCAAGGGACTCAATCGTATCCCGCAAGCCGTTCCGGTGGAATACAATGAGGGCCATCTTAGGCCAGGTTTGCATTTCTGTCTCTTCTCGCCCGTTGATACCAGGACGACACGCCCTCTCTTTTTTTTCAAAAGTCTAATACATTGATCGAATCCTAAGTTGGCACTGAAATATTTCCAAGCTTTTTCTCACGAGTCTTCGGCGGAATTCAACTCAGCGTCCGATCCCTCTATTTCTCTCAATT
>JBHLPR010000097.1:0-5514 GCA_048939245.1 Promethearchaeota archaeon
CGTCCTGATAAAGGCGAGCGCCGGCGTATGTTCATCAGATTAACTGTTGAAGAGGTTTCTTTGCATAAGTATTCGAACCGCCTACGTGTGAAAGGCAAGATTTTGGAAGGCCCTGATGAATACATATCGATAGGAACATATCACACAATTAATGTTGAACCTGGGTTGAAGATTGAAATTGTCAAAGAGCAATGGCCCCAGCATCTTCTTCGACGATTACAAGAGGCTGCCTCGCGCAAAGGACAACGGTTAATCATCATTGCGATTGAAGAAGATCAGGCATCGATTGGTGTCATTGATGATTCAGGGATCGATGTGCGAGTTGAAATCCACGGGGTCGCTCGGGGGAAATATGGCAAATATGTTCAAACGGCTGAAAATATGGATCAAATGTTCGCTGGTGTAGCTCTCCAGCTTCAGGAGCTACTCGAACGATTACCAGAAAATACTCGTGTAGTTATTGTTGGACCGGGGTCAACAAAAGAAACACTTGCTGAATATTTGAAAAACAAGGTTCCCGCGAGTACAGGGCGCATTCTCCTAGAGCATGTGAGTACTGGAACAGTAAGTGGCATCTATGAGGCGTTAAATCGGGGAATTATCGAGCGAATTGCCAGCGAAATTCGTTTGAATCGTGAAATGCGTCTTATGGAAGAAATCATGAAACAGTTAGGAAAAGACACTGGAAAAGCAGTTTATGGTTGGGACGCGATTGTACGGGCAGTTCAGTTTGGTGCTGTAGAAACCTTGCTGGTTCTTGATAAATTGATTCGTGAAGTACAGCCTGATAATCGCCACAAAATAGAGAATATTATTCGTCAAGTGGAAAAACAATCAGGGTCTCTTGAAATCTTTACGGCTGATCATGAGGCGGGAAAACAACTTGAGGGATTAGGGGGTCTTGCTGCTCTTCTCCGCTTCCGTTTGCCTGAATCTTAAAGTGGGCAGTAAGACACTTGAAATCGGCTGGAAATTGGGTATTCTTCCACGATTCCCACATTAAATTCCTGTTTCTTCAACCGCTTCGCTAATCGGTGGGCAATACGTGTTGATGTTTCTAACTGCCCTTTCTGTTCATTCAACCAAATGTGTTCTGGTTTAATTTGGTATTCGCTTATCAATAACTCTTGAAGTTCTGCCAAACTAATTTTAGACTTAGGAACTATGATGCCTTTTACAAGTAACCCTTCCTTCGAAATTTTCTCGAAGGGTTTAGCAATATTCCTTGCACGGCGTATGAACCGATTTCGCAGTTGTGGTCCATCCTTTAAGGAAAGTGGACAAAAATGAATATCTAAAGTAGTATTTGTTGATGCCCACTCAAGAAGATCAATTGCTGCTTCTTCGCTGTTTTGTACGGCTGCAATAGTATCAGAATCTAACTGGAATCCTCTTTTCTGGAGTTGTAAGGCATTACCAGGAGTGAATTCCATTTCGTTCAGGTTTACAAAATCAATTCCAAGCTCATCTAGCTCACGAAGAAGGTTCCTTAGTTGCTCCTGCATACCTGGTATAATTGGAATTTCTAGTCCCAGTTTTCCTTGTCCTTTAATCAGTTTTTTCAATTCTTTGAAATCTTTGCCGATTTCAAACCGGTGGAGTCGTAACTCATCAAGGCCTGCGTCTAATAGTTGTTTTACCGCCTCAAGAGGAACTGGTTCAAGACCTGTGTATAGGTGCACATGAAACCGGCTTCCAAATACTTCCTTGAATTTTCGAATGAATGTGATTGTACGGGCTAATTCAAGAAAGGGTTCTCCACCGGTGATTCCCATTCCCGTAGCGTTAATCATCTTTGCTTCTGCTATTGCTTGTTGAATTTCTTTTACTTCCATTTCATTAGCGAAAATGATGTCTCGGTCACATCTTTCTTCAGATATTGGGCAATAATAGCAATTCTTTGCGCACTTCCCAGTTACAAAGAGCACTAATTTTGCGCCTTTAATACATTCACGGCATCCCTCTGTGAGTTTTCCTACGTAGGGAGAATTACCGCGTGAAAGTTGGATATCCCGTGGCATGCTATCTCAACCCTTTTGCACTCGTCGCCGGACCACAGGATCGCGATCGCAAATGTGTTTTAGAGCGGATTCAAATGTCTCCTCAGGTGTTAATTGCCGCTTCAAATATACTCCAGTACGTCCAACCTCATCACGTCGCATCAGAATTTTAACGCGTTCTTCTACTATTTTGAGGCTTACATCAACTTTCTTTGCGACAATCAGTTCGTTTCCAATTACTGGGGTTTCAACATGACCCTTTTTAGTAGGCTCAATCAGGATTAGCCGTTTATCCACACCAGGGACGCGTTGATTATTCTTAAGTTCTATCTGGCTAAGGCATCCACCAAATCGATAAAATTCTAATTCAATCGGTGAAGGATTAGTCAGTGGGAATGTCACAACAGAATTATTTGGTAAGTAAATATGAGCTTTTATCGCATGAAACGGCGTCGCATGTACAAGCACGCGATCGATTATTTGATATCCGACCTCTGTTAAAGCAAATTCGACGGAAAATGACGGAATTACATTGGGAAGGTAAACGTCGATATCGCTTTGCTCGGAAACGTCACCTCTACAAATACTTCCATGAACTAATGGCTTGCTCCCTATTTCATTCAGCACATCCATTATCTCTGTTGCTCTGTCTCTTAATCTTGAAAGATGCGCCCACTGATCCGCTGTGTAGCTTACATCACGACTACCAGTGTCTCGACGGACCGTTTTCTCCCTAGGCATCCTCAATCAGTCCTATTCCGGGATTCTAACTGTCTCCTCAATCCATTGAAGGTACGGCTTATGTCCTTCTTTGATTTCAAATCGAATTATCTCTGGAATCTCATAACTATGCGTCTTTACCACAATCTCTTCGAGTCGCGTAAACATATCATCCCGTGTTTTGATTATCAGCAACACTTCAACATCTTCAACAATTTCTCCTTTCCAAGAGTAAATCGATTTTTGGGGAATCATTCCAACACAAGCAGCAGCACTTTCTTCGACAAGGTTGCGAGCAATTGTTTGAGCTTCTTTTGCATTCCCTGCAGTGACAAATACAATGCTATAATGTGAGGACATGTTCATACGCTCATCCAACGAGCCCCAACCACATCTCTTAAAAGCTTCCCTCTCATCGGTGCAGCAAACATTTATACAGATTCTCTGAATTGTGGACAATCTCGAGGCGACAAAACGAATGCTTCAATTTGACTTCCTTCTTCCTTTCCTACCATGGCTCATCATTCTGCTAGTATGGATGATAATCCTTGGTCTCGCCTCCATCTTCAAGTTAGAAAAATATGGGATTGAAGTCGGTCCCTTCATGCTCTTTGCGAGGACGGAGCGGTTTAATAATCTCTTAGATCGTATCGGAAGATGGCATCCTCGCGCATGGCGTTACATCTGGTCGTTTTTCATCGGCGTCGCCTTTTTCTTTTCACTGTACGGCTTCTATTTTCTAGGTTCCAACGTTTGGGAATTTGTGAAACTGTTCCTCAATATACCTGCTGCACCAGGACCGGTAGCACCACTTATTCCAGGAATTACCATGTCGTTTAATTTCTTCTTGGTGATTCTTATTCCATTAATCGTCGCAATTATTGTCCATGAACTTGCTCATGGAATTGCTGCTCGTGCTGATAATATCCCGGTCGAAAGTTCAGGGCTCTTCCTCTTTTTCATCTTCTTTGGGGCCTTTGTCGAACCCGATGAAGACTATGTAAAGATAAAATCAACCCGCAAAGAACGGGCTCGACTTTTTGCCGCGGGTTCAGGAGCAAATCTTACCGTTGCGGCCATTGCTTTAGTGCTGCTCACTTTCATAGTAATCCCATTGCCAAGTGGGGCCCTCATTAGCAGAGTCGATCAAGGTACCCCCGCAGATGGAGTTTTAGCTCCAGGCTTGGTCATCATTGAAATGAATGGCACAACCATTCAAACTACCCAAGATCTAAGCAATTTCATGCAAAATACGAATCCTGGCGACTTGGTGATATTCACAATACCTGAAGGCACAATAGAACTAACATTGGGTGTGAATCCTAGTAACGCCTCTATCGGTTATATCGGAATATGGACACGAACCTATTTACCGTTAGTCTACCCTTTCAATCTCCTTGGACCGACAGCAAGTACTCAGTTCTATGAAGGTTTAGCTTGGTTCTTCATGATTACAATTAGTCTTGGCATCATTAACCTCTTACCTATTCCTCCTCTTGATGGAGATAGACTTTGGAAGGACCTCATTGACGCGACAATCTCTCTAGAGCGAAAAAGTGGTAAGGTTCTTCTTTGGGGTTTAAGAATTGCTGCACTTACAATACTCGTCCTCAACGTAGTATTTACAGTTTTCAACCCAGCACTTTTACTGATTTTCTTCCGATGAATGGAATTTTATTGTTTGAATCTCATAGCCACTGTGACATCTATGACAGATAAATGCACAATGTGTGGAGCCCCCTCACTCATATCCCGACCTTACTCCGGGGAAATACTTTGTAAAACCTGTTTCCGTGGATCTTTTACAAATGCTGTGCGAATGGCCATTTCGAAATTCAAAATGCTCCAAAGAACAGATCGTATCGCGGTGGCTTACTCTGGTGGTAAGGATAGCATGGTTCTATTAGCTATTCTCGTAGAAATCCAACAACGTTTTCCCGACTCTGAAATAATCGCAATTACCCTTGACGAAGGAATCAAGAAAAATCGTAGACGACAAGACGTATTAAAGGCTGTGACAGCCTCTCTAAAAGTCGAACTTGTTATCTCCTCATATCGAGACCTGTTTTCATTAACAATTGATGAGATTGCCGCCAAAACGCAAGATACACCGGCTGCTCTTTCCCTTTGTGCATATTGTGGAACCCTCCGCAGACAGGGACTAAACATACTCGCCAGAAAAATACAGGCTGACAAACTTGCCTTGGGGCATAATCTCGATGATGAGGTGCAATCAATGCTCATGAACCTCATCCGTGGAGACCTCACACGATTATCACGCATTACACCCTATCTTGAAGGCGTACAAGGATGGTTAGTCCCACGAATCAAACCCCTCTATCATCTTCTTGAAGGCGACATCGCAATATTTTCTCAATTACTAGATTATCCAATATACCACCCTCCCTGTCCATACAAAGAAACTTCACTAAGATCAGAAATCCGAGAATGGCTCAATAGTTTTGAAGCCCGACACCCGGGATCAAAATATAACCTTCACGCAACCTTCATGAAGATTATCAAAAAGCTTCGGAATGGCGTGGAAATCCCGTACCAAAAATGCCAAGTATGTGGAGAAATTAGCTCTCAGAAAGTGTGTTCTGTCTGTCTCTATAAAGAAGCCCTTGGCTTCTCGGTTCGAAAGAACGGGTAAGGGGTGGACGGAAGCCCCGACGGTCGTCAACCCTCACTGATGCCGTACTCGCAGCCAGGTCTCAGACCCGGATCTCGGAAGCATCTACAGTACAGGCTTACGCTGCTCCCTCCCGGGTCTCGCTGGGTTCACCTGATAAAG
>JBHLPR010000098.1:0-5393 GCA_048939245.1 Promethearchaeota archaeon
GATGGGGCTATGTCGGTACTGGAGGTGAGTAGTGGAGGGTTTATACTCTGCGGTAACACTGCCAGCTTTGGTGTTGGGGATTCTGATGTTTGGGTAGTACGCACCGACACTGACGGCAACCACCTCTGGAACCAGACCTATGGTAGCATCAACTATGATATGGCTTATTCGGTGGTTGAGGTGAGTGACGGCGGCTTCGCCTTTGCAGGCTTAACCAACGCCACCGGTGGTGCGGCGATGTACGGTAGTGATATGTGGCTGATTCGAACTGATGCAGATGGTAACCATCTCTGGAACCAGACCTTCGGTAGTGCAATTGGAGACATGGCCTATTCAGTGGTGGAACTGAGTGGTGGTGGCTTTGTTCTTGGTGGCACGTTCAACAGCTCTTATGGCATTGGCTTAAATGCGGATATGTGGTTAGTGTGTACGGATACCAACGGAAACCACCTCTGGAACCGGACCTACGGCGGACCTTATTCTGAAATGGGAGGTACGGTGGTGGAAATGAGTGATGGTGGTTTCGCCTTCTCAGGGTTGACTAACAGTTCTGGTGCTGGTGGTGGGGATGTGTGGCTAGTGCGTACGGATACCGCTGGCAATGAATTGTGGAACCACACCTACGGTGGCACAGACTTCGACCTTGGCGTAAGCCTAATCGAGGTAAGCAGTGGGGGGTTTGCCCTCACCGGGTGGACTAATAGCTCTGGTGCGGGGAACTATGATATCTTGTTGTTACGGGTGCCCTTACCCCGTTGGGTAGATGTGCCCAGTAACCAGATTGTAGAATTGGGAACCGGATTCAACTACGACTTGAATGCTGCCTCTGATGCAGGTATTCACCAGTGGTGGGTGAATGATACAACCCACTTTGCCATCGATAGCCAAGGGGTAGTCACCAATGCTAGCCTACTATCTGTCGATTTCTATGGGCTTCAAGTTGGAGTGAATGACACCTTGGACAACATCCTGACAACAAACTTCACGGTCACCGTGCAGGACACTACATCACCTACTTGGGTGACTACTCCAGTTGATCAGGTCCTAGCCGCAGGACTGCTACTAGATTACCAGTTAGAAGCCACAGACCTGTCAGGGATTGATCAATGGGCTGTTGATGACACAACCCACTTTGCCATCGACAACACAGGACACCTCACCGGAACCACTCCATTAGCGCCGGGCGACTACTCACTAACCATCACCGTTGCAGATCCCTACGAAAACGAACTCAGCACTAGCATCACCATCACACAACTAGCACCCGGGATTCCTGGCTTCCCTGCTATTGCTATTGGCCTTGGTATAACAATAGCGCTCTGTCTTGGTATCATAACTCGTCGTAAACGAAGGAAGCATTAGGATGCTTCCTTCTCACATTTTTTTCTCAGGAAATTTTCACTCTATCTGGCAAAATTCGCTTCAGACGACGTAAAACAAACGCGTTCATATCATTTTCTAAGAATTGCATATACGTCTTCGAAAATATCTCAAAAAGCCAATCACAACTGAAAAAGAGACCTACTCAAAGAGAATTAATGCTTGAACAAATGCTCAGGTAAAAACCTATTTTGATTTAATCAGAAAAACTGATGCGATGTTCATTGAAGAGAAAAATAACTATACAGATTCATAAACACTATTTGGGCGTTTAGCTGTTTATCTTCTTCTTTCCTTGGCTTCGAGGGTTTTAATGATAAGGCTGTGGAATACCTCATTGACCCCTTCGCCTGTTGAACATGATGTTTCAAAATACGGTAATTGTAATTTGTCACTAATCTCATGTGCTTCTTGGGTTGAGATTTGACGTTTTTCCACCAAATCCGTTTTATTCCCAACTAAAATGACCGGTCCTTTCGGAACCTGTTTTCTGAATTTTGCTAACCATTTTTTTAGTTTCTTAGTGGTTGAAGCGTTAGTAACGTCGAAAACAAGTATGGCTGCTGAAGAACCTATGTAATAACGATCTCGTACCTCATCAAATGAAGGTTGACCAGCCAGATCCCAAATCATTAGGTTTATTTTGACATTAGTGATCTTAACTTCTTTGGCGGCAAAAGCTGCACCTAAAGTCGCTTTGTATTTTATATCAAAACGATTTTCCGTATATCGAATAACCAATGAGGTTTTTCCAACTGCACCATCCCCCATCGTAATAACTTTGAAACTATATTTTAAAGCCATGCATAGCTACACCTTATTCACAATAGAGAATTTCTGAAAAAAGGATTTTGGTCTGTTTTTAGAAAATCCTGACGCTTTTTCCTAGGGTATTTTTCAACCCTGACAACCCTAATTCATCTTCAAAACCCGACGGAATTACGCCTAAATTCCAGAAAATGTCACAAGCACGATATCATCTAATGCGTTCACCTTCGCTCATCTAGTGTGTAAACAGATAAGTATCATATATACGCATACTTGGGCCACGATGTCGCAACCAGCAAGGTTAGTGACATCAAGGAGAGATATTTCGATGGCAAAAAAGGCAACGCGAATCCTCGCTGTTAGCTTAGTACTTGGTTTTATTCTCCTACTGGCAACAAATTGCTTCGCCGTTCAAGCTAAATCTACAAAAACCACTTACACCTGTTTAATGCATCTCGGAGTCTCTGCCCCCGAACCCGAAAAACAATGGTTTTCCAATGACATCTGGCACATTCGAAACTGGCCTCATGCAGGCTACCTATATGATGGTTTAGACTGGACGATTTTCTACATGGGCAATAACAACTTCAACCAATACACCTTTGTGGGCGTAGGCTGGGGCAAAGTCATTTTCTATGGAGATGGCGGGGCCTTTGAAGGCACATTGGTCATAAAATTCGATTCCGGCTTCGTCATTTCTGGAAAATTCATCTGCCATGGAACTGGTGCCTACGAAGGGATGCATATCAAAGGCTATTTCGAAGGATATCTGGGCTCTGATTCAGCAACAACTATCGTGCTTCATAATCCACACGGAAACGGCAATGTTATCGGATTCTTCTAAAGCAGCTATATTAATGAATCAAGGTCAATGACGGGAGCTCCCGTCTCTCCTCCCTTTTTTATAATACAGGATTCGAACGAACGTGCTTCCAATTTCTTGCTTGAGAAATAGTTTTTCAGATGAAGTGATATGAAACAAATCTTGCACATGATTTGTAACTGGTGGTTCATGCTATTCGGGTGATCGACCTCTTTCCCGCTATTATCTTATTGACGAATTTTAGGAAAATTAAGTTTGCCTTCTTGTTTAAGGTAGGAGAGGACCATGAGAGTAAGAAGGATAACGGTGACGACAATAATAATGAGGGCATAAATGAATGGAAGGGCTCCAGGGGGCGGGAGTAAGGGTGGAAGTGGGAGTTGGGGTTCGGTGACTCGGCAATAATTGATGTAGAGTTGGGCGTCGGGTTTTCCGGGGTTTTCGATGAGTTGCCAGTGGACGCGATAATGATGATATGAGCTGTTAACGTTGCTTAGGGTTTGGGTGACGGTGGTATAGTTGGTCCAGTAACCAGGGGTTTCGTTGAGGTGGGGGTGAAGGGTGTGGAGGTAGGGGATGGTACCATTTGGGAGCGGTGTGTCTGAGGTGATGCTGGCGTTGAGTCCATAAAGTAGGATGAGGGCGGAGGGTCCAGTGGCGCAACTGCGAAACTGGATGGTGACGTGGTTGATGTCGAGAGGGGTAAAGTCTTGCCAAAACATAATGGTGTGATCTTGGTTGGTGCGGGTGGGTTGGAGGAACAGGGTATCAGCATCCCCGTCGTTTTCCGTGTCATTGATGAGACGGTATTGTTCCTTGGGACCATCCGTGTCACCAGTGAAGTGCCAGAAGGTGGGTTTGGTGACATTATGGTCATTCCCCTCCCATCCCCCGGGCTCTGTTTCGGTGAAATCCCAATTGGGTACTAAATCGACAGGAATCTGTTTCACAGCCCCGAAGACGGAGTAGTTTACAGTTATCGGGGTCAGGGAAAACCCAGTGATTAAGCTAACTAAGAGTAAACAGATTAGAAGCGTTTTTCGCATTCCTTTTCACCCGCTGGAGAAGCTAGATTACCGCTTGAATGCGATGGTAATAATTCGTTAGCGACTTAAAGAAAGCACTGGTTCTTATGTTGATGAGCAGAAAATATTGAGAAAAAGCCAAAATGCCCTGTAAGGTCAGAAATCCTCTGATTCACCTTGGGATGGATATTATACGATTATCAGTGAGTATCTTGGTTGTGCTGACTGATCTCCTTCTCTTTACTACTCTTATTGACGAATAGCGCTGTTTTAGAATCTGAAGAGATACCAGATGTAATCGAGTGTCTTTTCGAATCCGACTTTCTCCGCGACTCTGATGGAGCCGATATTATCTTGGCTGGTGTGCCAGCCGATATGTTGGAACCCGTGTTGGAGTGCATAGTTCACAGTTGCAGCAGCGGTTGAGGTAGCTAATCCTTGTTGTCGGTGTTCGGGTTGGGTTCGGATGCCGATTTCAGCGCGATTTCCACTGACGCAGTCGGTGAGGCTCCATGAAACTAGTTTTTGTTGGTGCATCGTGGCAAATCCAAAGCCACGTTTCAAGAAAGCATCTTGAGAGCCCCAATTAGAGGCAATCCATGACCGTATATGGTCAGGAATGGACACGTCAGGACTGGTAAGGAGAGATTGGGAAATCTGTATAATGGTATAAGGGAGCGTTACGGAATCTTTCCATTTTAGTTGAGTACAGGTATAATATCGGCGGGGAATGTAAATGGGGGTCTGTGTTGGAAAGATGGTGGCAAACTGTTTGGTCCACGTCTTTGGATGAACAGAGAGAATAAGTTCTATTTCATCTTCGGGTCGCGTTTTAGCTGTGCGCATTTTTTCCTGAAGATAATTGCCAAGTTTAGCATTGAAGGCATCGTTATTGGGGTTTCCGGCAAGAAAGCAGCCTTCTGCGGTGCTAAGAAAACAGCAGGTTGGTTTTTCGGGATCATCCACGAAGATGTGACCAGGACTGGTAAGCTCGATGAGGGCGGTGATGATGAGTTGAAAATCGAAGCCCTGACATAGCGACCGAATGTGGTCATAATGTTCGAGGCTCAATGAGGTAAGCACTGGGGTTCACCGATGGCTTAGCGAGGCTGTTTAAACTAACAATGGTCCTTTAAACCAATCTTTGCGTTCGCTTTGAAAGAGACTAATATTCTGTTTATGCGCGATGTTGATATGAATTTTTATGCGAAGATAAGTAGAGTCTAAGAATAGTGTGTGGTGGATAAGATGATGGAAATCACCTTGAGTGTGCTGTTTTGGGGGTATCTAATGGCATATTGTGTGCACGTCATTGAGGAGACAGCGGTGGGAGAGGGATTTATTGAGATGATGCGCAAGACCTTTTATCCGGAGTATACGGGGCGAATGTTCTTTGG
>JBHLPR010000050.1:0-15947 GCA_048939245.1 Promethearchaeota archaeon
GAGAAAGCTCAATGTAGGCGAGGAGTGTTCCTGATACATCCCCCATTAATGCACGACCTTTATCATCAATGAAGAATGCACGGTCGGCATCACCATCAGTAGCAACACCCAAGTTGGCTTTGTGTTTTTTTACTAGTTTTGCAGCTTGATTCAAGAGGTTAACTCGCAAATTAGGAGAACGCCCAGGGAATTTTGAGTCTTGCTTAGTGTTCACCCCGATAATGGTACAACCCATGCGTTTGATTAAATCCAGTAACCAAGGTATTGCAGTACCGTTTGCTGCATCGACTACAATGCGGAATTTTCGTCGCTGAATGACAGCCACATCGACCTGCTGGAGGACCTTCTTAATCCAGAACGAGCCTACATCACGGATTTCTTTTAACTGACCGTGCTGGTCCCATCTGACAGGTTTTGCCACCGATAAGTTAAATCGTTCAATTTCAATCTCGACATCATGAGAGACTGGAGCGCCATCTTCTCCAAGCACTTCAACCCCAGACATGTGCGCAGGGATATGACTGCCCGTAATGAGTATTGCTCCGGCTAAATTGCAGTACCGAGTATAAAGGCTGACAGCGGGAGTAATTACTTCACCACCATAATGTGCGTCGGATCCTCCAGCCATTAATCCGCTGGTGACAGCTCGGGTCAAAAGAGGGCTGCTAGTGCGATTATCATGACAGACCAGAATTGGCTCCTGATTGAACACGGTTGCCACGCTATAGCCGATTTGCCACGCGATTTCAGGGCTTAGTTCTTCCGGAACTGACCCCCGAATACCACTGGTTCCAAAACGTGGAGTCCATGCCATGTTAAAGCCTCTGGAATGATTCTGCCCATAAATCCTTGGTCAACGCTTTTATACCCCTTTTTATAGGCTGGTTTTTTATACAATGCATAAAGCAAAGAAGTTAAATTCGCTAACTACTGATAGGGAATTAGGATGCGGGTCGTTAAGTCTGCGGATTCTCTCGGGAATTCTACATCAATGGATGAGGATCACCTGGCAGCAGTCATTCGTGAGTTTGGACGTTCCATGCGCGAAGTTACCGGCGGTCTTGACGATGCAATGAACCGTTGGGAATCAGCACATCGCAGTTCACTTCGCCCGATCCGAGTTATTCTCGGCTCATTATCTAAAATTAACTACCTGCGCAATATCGAAGATCTTGGAAAACTAACCTCATTCGATGGCATTATCGACCGGGCTCTCACAAAGAACATGGGACTCCTTGATAAGGTGCTTCCGAAGGTATTATCCTTAGCCTCGGATTTTGAGAGTTCTGTCCGAAAAATGCGTCTGATGAAAAAACGCGTCTCTGAATTGCAACGACGCGGAGCCAATCTCTTAGGAGCAGAAGATAGCGATGAACCGCGAGTTCGTCAGCTTGTTGAAAACGTCGATGCTCTGAGCCAGAAACTTTGTCAAATCGTATGTATGTATGAAGACGAGTATCTCTTCCGCATGAAAACGATTCGAAACATCGAGGAGCTACTGGACCCCAAGGAACTTTATACAAGCCTTCTCCTTTGGACCATGGAGCCCTACTTAGAATCAGACCGCATTGAAACCATCCGCAAAGAAATTGGCACCCACATTGAAGAAACCCGTTCATTAGTTTCTCGACAAAACGTGCCTGCGAATATGTTCTAAGCCGCCTGTTAGGTTGAAGTACCCCCACATATTAATACGCAAACAGGTAGATTTGAGGTTTATTAGAGGAGACACCGTTGACCCGACTTTTCGGCACACAAGGATTTCGTGGCATTGTGAACAAAGAACTCACATCAACGGTTGCACAAAACATCGGCTTAGCAGTGGCTCGCTATCTGGGACAGCAAAAAACCATTGGAATTGGATGGGATACACGCCAATCTAGCGAAATGATTGGGTTTGCCTTTACTGCTGGACTGATGGCAGGAGGTTGTGATGCACACATACTAGGTCTGGTTCCCACCCCACTGCTATCTTATGCCATTCCGCACCTCAACCTAGATGGTGGAGCGATGATTACTGCGAGCCATAATCCCCCGGAATATAATGGAATCAAACTATGGGGAAAAGACGGCGCATCTTTTTCACCAGAAATGGAGAGGACAGTAGAAAAACAATACTTTGCTGAAGCTCCCCCTGAAACACACTGGCAGAATTGTGGACGGCTAAGTCCGGCCGAAGATTTTCGGCTACAATACATTGAAGGTCTATTGGACCAAATCGACTCACAGCGCCTAATTACACACCAGTTTAATCTAGCGGCAGACTGTGGTGGCGGGGCTGCAACCATGGTTACGCCTGCACTATTAAACGCAATAGGAGCTCAAACAAAAGAGCTATTTTGTGAGCCAGATGGCCTTTTTACAAACCGCCTGCCTGAACCAACTGAAAAGAACCTCACACAATTGATTCACACCGTGAAAGAAGACCAACTCGATTTGGGAATGGCGTGGGATGGTGATGCGGACCGGATTATTTTCATCACAGAGAAAGGTCGATACTTAACAGGCGACCGTGTTTTTGCATTAGCTGCATATCATATGCTTCGGGATCTCCAAGAGAAACCGAAACGGATCGTCACACAGGTCGCAACAAGCGATGTAATTTTTGATGTGGCGTCAGCTGTTGACGCAGAGGTCATTGAAACCAGAGTAGGCGAGCCTTACATCGTCGCTAAGATGAAGGAATCAAATGCGGTAATTGGCGGTGAGGAAAACGGTGGCGTGGTATATCGTGGTTGGTCCTGGACTCGAGAAGGTTTCCTTACAGCCATTATGATTCTTGAGCTAATGGCTACAGAAGCCAAATCACTTGAAGAGCTAGATCGACAGTTCCCTTCTTATTTTCAGGTAAAGGATAGGATTCCATGCTCACCACAGCTGAAGGACAAACTGCTACAGCAAATTACGAAAATAACTCCTGCCGATGCAGACAGTAGCGATATTGATGGGGTGAAACTTCGATACTCAGATGGCTGGGTTTTACTCCGACCATCCGGCACGGAACCGGTCTTCCGTATCTTTGCCGAAGCAAAGACCAAAACGAGAGCAAAGACCTTATTAAAACAAGCGTATAAAATCGTGGATGAAGCACAAAGGGAACTACAGAGTGATTGAAAATGCGATTGCTAATTTTTCATGGAAATCTTGCATACAAAGCTACCGAGGCCGTGAAGATTAGTATCCGAGATGATGCTGAAGAAGGCAAGTGGAAACACTTTGAAAACTGCTTAACAGTGTTTTGTGCTGTTGAAGCCTCTGACGAAGAACAGCTATCTGATATCGTGCAAAAAGCTGTCCAAGAAATTAAGGTTGTTGCTGACCGTGTAAAAGTCAAACTGGTGGTTTTGTACCCCCATGCCCACATTTTCCCACGAAAATTAGCCAAACCCAAGTTTGCCGTAAAAATCCTACAGGCATTAAGCCAAGCCCTTCAAAAAGAAAGCTTTACGGTCCATCAGACACCCTTTGGCTGGTATAAAGCATTCAAACTTGAATGCTATGGACATCCTCTTTCAGAGTCCGGAAGAAGCATCGATTAGAGGCTATCAATTCCAATTGAAGAAGCATTAACCAATTATTCAATTGTTAGTAGTAACCGAGTATACTTCTGCTTCTTATGATATGGTCAATACTGGATCTTGAAAAAGAAAATCCGTATTTGTCAAATACCTTTTCAGCAATATCACCAAAGGAATGTCCCTTTCTTTTCAAAGTTAGAATTTCAATGACAACATCTTCATGATATAAACCTCTACTTTGGTGTCTTCGTTTTCTTAGCATCTTTGCTAGCTTTTCAGCGTTTATTTGTCGCGAAGTAGCATGCAGGAAAAACGGCAGTCTAGCTGCTTGAATAATACTCTCCGCTTTTCGAATCACCACTTGTTTTCGATCAGATCGTGGTGAAGACTCAATATTTAAAGTATTTAACAACCGAATCAAGAATGAGATGTTGGGAATGCATGCATTTCCAATTATTTGACCTGTGACACTTGCAAACCCATCACCGTCATTTAGAGCTTGAAGGAATTTGTGGCGAATTTCAAAGGGAGCTTTTTGAATCCATTCACACCTTATTGGCTGATATGTGGTACAATTAACTGATTCAATTCCCAAAACAGAGCGGAGTATCCATCTTAGGAACGGAGTACGAGAACCATACCAGTGATGTTGTTCATGGCCCAGTTTGGAGAAAACAGGGGTACCGAGATTGGCCTTGATGCCTAATTTTCCAAGATAGTAACAGGTTGCCTCACCAACTTTTTCACTCCAATATTTTGCCTTTGTGAGGGTAAGTTCAAAACTTGTTGAAGAATAGCTTCTAGTACTATTTTTCGCGGCATCACTTACAATCATACCTAGAACGTAGGCAAACGCGTTTCCTTTGCTAATTTTCCCGAATTGTGTTTGCCACTCACGCATTTTTTGATCATTTCGCTCAGTGAGTTGACATAAGACCTGTTCTATTTGTTCCCAGGAGTTCAAAGTTTGGGGTACTTGAATAAAATTTGAAGGAGAATGAACTCCATATGGATCAATATAAGTTGGTAACCATTTGTTTCCTATCCAAGGAGGTTCTTTAGGGATTTGACTCGCGAGATGAATAAAGAAAGGTTTTCCTTCACTAGAAAACCATCTTTTCACCTGTAAACGACTTGCTCCAACCCGAGAGGCAACTTCACTAAAATGACCCCCGCTAGCCAGCAACTTGAGAGCTAGAAAATATTTGTCAACTTGGAGTAGATGATTACGGGCATTTAATGAAGAGCCTAAATCCTCATTTAGATAGAAGTTAGAAATTCGTCTTAGAACTTCTTTCGTTGATGAAACACCACAATTTTCATTCTCGATCTCAGTTAACCTAATTTGAGCTTTAGTTTTTGATATACATAGATCAATAAGATGGTAAAGCCGTGGTCGACCCTGGCATTTCAGAAACGAATAGGTTGTTTGAATTGAGAAATTTAATTCACGAGCTAGACGAGAAATATCTCCTCTCTTTAGTTTGAAAGAATCACCTATTTTCTTAATAAGGATAAGATGATTTTCCGCATCAGCGATTAGCTTCAAAAAACGTGGATTGCGTTTTATTCCAGGATAATCAGTTTCAATAATCTTGTGAAGAGATTCTTTGCTGCTTATTGTTCTTTTTCCTATTTTTGGAAACCAAATATTGATTCGCTTTTTTGACATCCACGGCTCAATCAAAGGCACCAGTAGTATTTTGATACGGAGAAGCGAAATAAACTAAGGGAGACTACCTGCGAAGTAATTCACTTCATAATACTAGATGATATGAAATACTGCTTCTGGTCGTAGTATTGATTGACGTGTGCGTGATAGCACAAAGTTTTTGAAGTAAGGACACAAGCTCAACTCAAGCAGTTGTGGGCTCAGCTGAGTGAACAGCTGACAGCAGCTGCTGTGAATCTTCGAGATGATTGTGTATTGCCATCAAAACGGAAAAGTGGTGGTCGCACTAAAGGCGCGACCGGTCGTGGAGCCACAGTGCAATGTACTAAATGCGGTAAAGTAGTACCTCGTGATAAAGCTAAAAAACGAACCACACGTGCTTCTTTTGTCGACCCGCAGATGGCGCGGGAACTTCGCCGTTCAGGCACTTTTATTCCAAGTCGTCGTGTGACAAAGTGGTATTGTGTCAGTTGTGCAGTTCATAGCGGGGTTGTAGCTATTCGCAGCCGAAAAGATCGTAAAAAGCGGTAAATCTTTACGAGGCAAACTGACACCTATATTAGCGCAGAGCACTAGCGGACGGAGGGGCATAGTCTGAATTTGACGATTGTATTGGATGCTCTACGAGCACGAACCTCTGAGGACTTTCTGATTCGTGATGTCCCAGGCACAAGTGGAAGACTTGATGTGGTATGCCGCATTCTTGTTTCTGCTTATCGAACCTTACCTGAATTGGCCCCGTTCATTCAGGTGAATGCTGTTCTAGGAGGACCACCAAATCCACCGCTGCGCCTTCGCGTGGATGATGTTAGCCTTAACGAATTTCCTGAAAGTGAACTGGAATGTGCCCTTATTTTGAAAGGGTTACTTCACGACTATCAAACTGGAAACCAGCCGAGAAACCCACAATGGCCTCAATTCACTATCCAACCCCAAGATTTCAAAGAAACCTTGCAAGAGGTTATTCAGAATACAGAACAGATTTTGTATTTAGTCGAAACTGGAGACCCAATTCACCAAGTACCTTTGGAGCTAAACCACCCCATCGTATTTGTCTTGGGAGATGATCGAGGGCTTTCAGCAGAACACAGGAAAATAGTTTATACACACAAGGTTCAAGAGGTTAGCATTGGAACACGAAGCCTTTTGGGAAGTCATGTAGTTACATTAATTCTGCTCGAGTTGATGCGTCGAAACAACAAAGGCCGCCTAGGAGGTTCTGGATAATATGGTAGATAACCCCGATTTCCGTCAAGCTCTTGAGCTCTATTCAAATCATGATACAAAAGCAATGAGACGGCTGATTTCGCGTACAACAAAAGAGAATCTTTGGTTGTATGTGCTTTCCCTTTTAGAAGAACGCGATTATTTTGCATATGAGGTGCAAGGAGCTATTGACAAACGATATGGGGTGGAAATGGCGTCGGTGACCGCCTACGTGTTACTCTACAAACTCAAACGGGACGGCCTTGTTGAGCTGAGTGAAGAACGAAAAGAAGGACGCCGCCCAACACGAAAATATTACCGAATAACAGAAACCGGTCGTAGGACATTGGAACAGGCTAGGACGTATCTTGATCTTTTGGTGAAGACTCTGAATCCACCCTAGACAGAGCGCGATAGGCCGCAACTGTCCGTTGGATCACTGTAACATGGGCTAGAATCGCAATTAGTACCACGCCGTAGGCTATCCAATTGTCGAGACCATAGAAACTTGGTGGGGCAAAAAGGATGCTTAGAATCGTGAGATATTGGAATAGTGTCACAAACATAATGATAATCAATCGTTCTGGTCGTTCAGCAATTCCTATTCCAAGTTGGGTAACACCTGCAGCTTCAGCGCGCGCACGAGCATAGCTCACTAGAAGACTGCCAACTAGTGCAACAATCCCCCAAAAAGGTGAGACCCACCCTCCGAGAATTATTCCAAAGAGGACAATTGCATCACTGTAACGATCACAGATACTGTCTAACACACCGCCAAATACAGAAGTTTTTCCAGTAGCCCGGGCAACCGCACCATCAAGAGCATCAATAAACCCAGAAATTAAAAGTAATAGAAGTCCTAATGCCAGTTGTTGTTGAAAATACATCCAAGCTGCTAGAGTTGCAACGACAGGACCCAAGAGAGTGAACGCATTCGGTGGAATCCGCGATTTCGCTACTACTCGTGCAACAGGAGAGAATATTCGTTTGAATTGCTCTTTGATCCGTCCAATAACCACCGCAATCACGTTCGTTTGAGAATTATCACCCTGTAGACTTGTTCCTATTAATTTTCTTTGTATGGTTGGATAACTCGAAACACTCAAAAGCCTGTTTTCCGAAGAAAGCTTATTGGAAGCAGTGGACTTCCACTTTTTCTGGGAGCCCGTGACACCGTCATGCAAGAGGAACTTCATGAAGTTGAATATCAACCCATCCCAGTGCGTGACTTACTAGTGGAAATGAAAGACCTCAGTGAGTTGATGATCGATTTAGCCTATTCAGCAGTCATGTTTAATGACAAGGATCTGGCTGACGAAGTCATGGATATGGAAGAACGCGTTGACTATCTTGGCTACTTATTACTCATGAACGCGTCGCTAGCCGTCCGTGACAAAAAAGATGCAGAGCAGATTGTCAGTATCATGAAAACAGCTTCTGCAGCTAACAAAATCAGTGACGCCGCCGCAGATATTGCAGGACTTGTAATTCATGACATTGGGATTCCCGTCATCCTTTGGTTGGCCGTAAGCCAGGCAGATGAAATAGTAGGTCGAGCCACAATCCTGAAGCAGTCAATGCTAGTTGGAAAGTCGTTAGCGGATATCAACCTTGAAGAAGAAATCGGAGCAGACATCATAGCAATCCAACGACGAAGAAAATGGGAAATCAATCCCCCCGAAGCCTTTGAATTAGAAAAAGGTGATCGAGTTATAGCGCGAGGATCAGCTGAAAGCATAAAAAAACTACAGAGGCTAGCCGCCGGTGAGCTTGAAACGATTACTTAAAACACCCACAGGTGAAGAGAGCCCAGAGGAACGCATTCTAGCGATGCTCATTCAAATGAAAGACACCTCTGAGCTTCTCATTAATTTAGCCTATACTGCACTCCTCACTAATAACAAGGATATTGCCGAGGATATTTTCGAATTGGAAGAGAAATTCGATAATTTTCACACAGAATTTGAGCTTGAAGTTCTACGTTTAGAATTAGAAGAGGGAGAAGAAAAACGCCGATTAGGACTTATCCGGCTCGGAGTTGCAGCAGAAAACCTTTCGGACGCGGCCGCACAAATGGCAGAAATCGTATTACGTGGCGTTGATGTTCATCCGCTTATGCAGTTAGCACTAAAGGATGCTGATGAACGGGTCAGCCGCCAGATTGTCAAACCCAACTCGATTCTCGCCAACAAAACTTTACGTCAACTGCGTTTAGAGGATCATGGAACTAGAATCTTTGCTGTAAAGCGTAAAGACCAATGGACGTATGATCCGAGAGGACGATTCAAATTAAAACCTGGCGACATCATTTATGCTGGTGGTTATAAGGAAGCAGTCGAAAAGTTAGAAGGCATTGCTCAAGGCACAATCCAAGAGCTATAGTGTCACTTGCTTTTTCGCGGAGAAGGATATACAAAGCCACAATGTAATTATAGCAGGCATAACGTCTCACTGAAATGGAGGCAAATTAGACCATGGCAGAAAAACATGACCTGATCATCGTGGGTTGTGGACCTGCAGGGATGACTGCAGGATTATATGCCGCTAGATTAGGTTTAAACGCAGTAATTTTGGAATCAGGAATTTGTGGCGGTCGCATGATGAACGCCTGGCAAATTGAAAACTACCCTGGTTATGAGAAAATTAGTGGAGGCGACCTTGCCATGAAAATGAAAAACCAGGCACAAAACGCAGGAGTTAAAATCCACGAAATGACTTCAGTTGAAGAGTTCAAGTTTTCTGATTCAATCAAAGTGGTAGTGACTACTGAAGGTGAAGAATTTCACGCGCCTGCAGTTATTCTTGCGATGGGAGCCTGCGATACTGAACTTGGTGTACCAGGCGAAGCGGAATACCATGGACGAGGAATTAGCTATTGTGCAACATGTGATGGCCCCCTTTACCGAGGAAAAACCGTTTTTGTCATAGGAGGTGGCAATACTGCTGCAATGGACACACTCTTTTTAGCAAATATTGTCGAGAAGGTCTATCTTGTACACCGTCGTGATAAACTCCGAGCCGAGCAAGCCTATGCTGATCGACTTATGAAAATGCCCACTGTCGAGATACTATGGGATACGATTCTTCTTGAGGTACTCGGTGAGGAGGGAGTCACAGGTGTGAAATTACGGAATAGAAAGACCGAAAAAGAGTGGACCATGAAGGCAGACGGAGTGTTTATTGCTGTGGGTTGTACACCCAATAGCTCATTTTGTGAACCCGTGGGCGTTGATCTTGATGAGAAAGGAAACATCGTTGTAGATTCCCATCAGCAATCAAATATCGCTGGAGTGTATGCGGTTGGTGATATCACAGGAGAACCACGACAAATTGTCAAAGCCTGTGGCGATGCAGTGAAAGCAGTGACTCATTGGCTTACTATCAGACCCGCTGAGTAATTGTCACTGACCACAAGGTTTTAAGGGATATTTTGCTGTGAACGTCCGGTATATCTGAATTCGGAGGAACATTGCTTGCGTAGGTTAACTAGCCCTTTGATTCTGGGGCTGATTATTCTTGTTATGGCTAGCCCTTTGACTGCTATGGCCGCACCAACTCGACAAGATGTCATAATCACGTTCACTGTGACATTAATTGATGGTTCTGGTGGTGCCGTCCTGCACCCAGGCGCATCTGTACCAAAGATGTCAAACACCTTCGACATCACAAATGTGCTAAATACCTTGGATGCCTGGATTGCAGCAGACCTTCTGATGCCCGACCGTTTTCTTATCGAGAATATAACGGCATGGATAAACGGGCTCTTTCTTAATGAAACCGCATCAGATCTAGGTTATGGCGGATTCCTTCCCTATTCTGGCGCTCCCAACGCAACACTTACTGCAAGTGGTTTTGCCGTACAAGCGCTTACCCTTCTTAATCAAACAGATACTATTGATTCTTCCATTCTGATTGACTTCGTCGTAAACCTGCAACGCACCAATGCAACCCTCTTTCCTGAAACTGTTGGAGCATTTACAGATACGATTAATCGTTCCGCCACCGTTTCTGCAACATACTTTGCCATTCAGATATTGGACGAGTATGATGCAATTTCTCAAATGAACACATCACTTGCCATCAACTGGCTAAATTCCAGTCAAATCCTCGCAGATCCTGCAGCCGTTAGCTATGGAGGTTTTGCAAATGGTCGAAATACAACAACAGCGGATTTACAGACAACCTATATGGCCCTTCGTGGTCTCGAAATCCTAAATGCACTCTCTATCATCGATCAGACAGCAGCAATTGATTATATTCTTCCGCATTATCGTGAAGATACAAACTATCCCCAATTCTATGGAGGATTTGCCAATACTCCAGATAGCTCCGTTGCCACTCACTTTGCGACGTTTTATGCCGTCGCCAGTCTGCAAATTCTAGGTGCAAGCAACCAGTTGTCATCAGACGACATCACAAATTGGGTACTTAGTACGCAAGCCTTAGATGGCGGTTTTGCCGATGGTTCTAGCGCAACCGGGTTTGCTCCTCAGACAAATCTAGCGATATCTACCCTCGCCTTACTCGACCAACTTAGCAGCCTTCTTTTGCCTGTTGGACCTGATCTTTACGTCTTTCCATGGTGGATTGTAGCTGTTGCAGTAGTAGTGATTCTCATAGTGCTCTGTATCATTATTGCTCGCCGTTCTGAATGGTTCTAATCTCCAGCAGAAGAGCTGCTAAACGATTGGTCTTTTTGAAGCAACGGAGGGAAGGTTTATTTATCGCAAGATGATGAGTGCTTGCAAAGGCGAGAAACTTGAGTGCATGGTCTATTCTAGCTGCAGTGCGTGAAGATCCTGAGATTCTTCGAAAATCTCAGCGACGGCGCGGACTAGATACAGCGATCGTTGATGATGCCGTCCAATTAGATAAGGCTTGGAGGAAAACGCGAACGGAGTTGGCTGATTTCCAACGTCAGCGTAATCAAATTGCTAAAGAAATTGGGAAAACTAAGGAGAAGACTCAACGAGAAACGCTCATCAAGAAATCGAAACAGCTCTCGGAGAAAGTGGCAGCAGGAGAGCAACGCCTTACTGAACTCGAAAAGCAGCGAATGGATGCCTTACGTGGAATTGCAAATATTGTCCACGAGTCTGTTCCCGATGGAATGGATGAAACTGAATCTAAACCAATAAAATACATTGGTAAGCCGCGAGTTTGGAAGAAGCACGTCGATCAATTCCTAGCCGCGACGCAAGGCTTGAAAGTTGAGTATGAAATAAGTGATAGACAACCAAAGAGCCACTATGACATTTCAGAAGAAAGCGGTCTTATCGATACAACGCGGGCTGCAAAAGTGGCGGGGTCTCGCTTCTATTATCTAATCGACGATATCGTCTGGCTGGATCTTAGCCTAGGACTCTACGCCCTTGATAATATCACCAAACATGGATTCATCCCAATCCTACCCCCAAACATGTTGAATCTTGCCGCTTACAGTGGCGTCACTGACATTAGCGCTTTTGAAGATTCACTATACAAACTGGAAGATCAAGATCTCTATTTGATTGCCACTTCCGAACATCCAATTGCAGCGCAATACATGAATGAGGTCCTTGAAATCAATGAACTGCCTCTCCGGTTTGCTGGGTATAGTCCGTGTTACCGAAAGGAGGCAGGCGCGCATGGGAAAGACACTAAGGGCATCTTTCGTGTACACCAGTTTTCCAAGGTTGAAATGTTTGTATTTTGCCTCCCTGACGAATCTTGGGCTTGGATAGACAGGATGATTGCCATTGAAGAAGAAATCTGGAAGCCACTTGGCATCCCCTTCCGAATTGTCATATTACCTAGTGGTGATTTTGGACGAGTTGCCTCCAAGACCTACGATTTAGAACTTTGGATGCCCTCCCAAGGCCGTTATCGAGAATTCGTATCCTGCAGCAACTGCACAGACTATCAATCCTTCCGTCTCGATACCCGTTTTGCTGAAAGTCGAGGCCATCCAACAAAAGGCTTTGTGCATACTTTGAATTCTACAGTGATTGCCACGACACGATCAATCACCGCAGTATTAGAAAATAACCTTCAAGAAGATGGACGAATCTTAATTCCAAAGCCCCTTCAAACATACTTGAAGCCAATACAGTCAGCCCCAGACAAATACATCACCCCTGCCCATCTGAAAAAATCAAAAGACTAGACAAGTCAGACTATGTTTACCTTAAATTGGCGTATCCGGTAGGATTAATGACCACTAAACATTTGGGGATAATCCCCCATTCCCAGAAAACAATTATTAACACAAAGAAGTATGTAACTCTGTCCGTTGGGGTTGGTGACCTGCGTGCCTAGAGAATTAGTGATGCTCCGCGTCGTTGATACCGGTGAGACAGTTCAAATCACCGATGGTGCTCCAGCGAAGACCCATATGAAAGGAGATGAAGTACTCATCATCATCGATGATGAAGAACGTCTTATCTGGATATGGAAAGGCACCGAAGCCCCTGTTCGTCGCAAATTCATTGCTGCTCGTCGTGCATCGGGAATTAGGGATCAGCGTGGACTTGTCTATAAAATTATCTCAGAAGATGAAGGGCAGGAAGGCTCGAAATTCCTTGAATCAATGGGATTACCATTATCAAAGAAACTCGACGAAGGAATCAAAGAAGCGCCACCAGCAGCACCTCCAATGCCCAGAGAAGCTCCAGGTCACGTATCTGCTCCTCCAAAACCAGCAGGGGTTCAGGAAGTTAAGCCTTCAGATTATCGAGAAGTCGTTGTTTCTGCAACACGAAAACCAGATCGCCAACCTGTTCAAGTTCCTCATCCACCCTCCGATATCATTGAACAAGTTGAAAAACTAGAACCTATTCCTGGCTTCCGACGAGAATTCGTTTTAATTGGATATGATGCGTTTGGAATAACTGAAGAATCAACCAGCGTATTAGGCAAAACCACAAAAACCCAGAAACTACAACGCATTGATTCCCTACCAGAAGGTACCGTATTTGCTCAAGGATATACACCGCGGGTTGTAATTAAAAGCGGACAAGTATTAGCCATCGAATTCCTCAAGCATTTAGAGGAAGAAGAATACCTCCACGAAAAAGAAACTGTAAAGGAAGAAATGGCTCGACAAATCACTGAACTTATCGAAGCATCTCGAAGTGAAAAGGGTCGACAGAAATCATAGGAATAGCGAGGGGATATGATGCAGCAATTTGCTATGAGTGAAGAAGAAGCCAAACAGTTAGCAATGTACTTACGTGAAATCACATTATATACCGAACTTGAAACGCTGGCAGTGGTCACCAAAGCTGGACGCCGAGTAGCATTCAGTTCAACGAAAGGTGTCGATATTGACCCAGATCTACTCTCAGCAATTTCGGCGGTCTTATTACAAACGGGCATTGAAGCTGTCCAAAAATTAGCTTTTGAACCTTTATTCGAACTCATTGTCCGCGGGGAAAAAGGAATTATCGTCGTCACTGACGCAGGACCCTTAGTGCTTATTGGTGCTGGCGTTAAAATCGAGTCATTGGGACACGTGGTCTCCGTCTTCCGACACTTTGGGCGAGAAATTGCAGGGTTATTCGCTAAAAAGTGAGGCTTTTTTTCAAGAAGCACCCCTTAGTATGAGTGATGACGCTATTTCAATTTCTCATCATTTGTGATAATCTGAAACGTGTTCCACGAATGGGTTGGTTGCTCAGAGGCGTTCCACCATCAAGTGTAGAAAATGTTGCGGCTCATTCACATACCACTGCCATTCTAGCATATCTGTTGGCTTTGCAAGCAAAAGAAAAAGTGAATTTGAACCAGTTGCTCTTAATGGCATTAATTCATGATCTTCCCGAAGCAGAAATTGGTGATATTCCAATCAGTGCACAAGGAGTGGACCCTGGAATCCGTGAAGCGAAAGAGAAGGCTGAGGACTCAGCGATGCAACAAATTGTTGCTCATCTTCCAAAACATTCCCGAACCCCAATAGTTGATGCGTGGTCACAGTATCGCAAAGGGAGCTCAATAGAGGCACGTTTGGTTGAGGTTGCAGATCGCTTGGCAACCACGCTACATGCCGCACAGTTAGTAAAGTCCGGGTTTCCTGCAAAGATTTTCCAATCTTTTATTGATCATGCCGAAAGAACAGTTGTCGAGCTCCAAATTCCCCAAGCAAACGAGTTCATTAAAGAGCTCCAAGAGATATTCGCGTCCTAGCTTAGTGAGCATAAGAAAGAAACGTTTAAGACACGCATCGACTGAGAAACCGCAGGAGTAGATGATGATTACACCAAAATCGAAAGCCCCGAAAAACACTGGTCTCGGACCTCTTCAACGAACCCACTATTCTAGCGAACTTGCTCCGAAGATGGCAGGCCAAGAAATCACGATTGCCGGATGGGTACAGCGAATTCGCCGCTTGGGCAAGATTAGCTTTCTTCTAGTCCGTGATCGAGAGGGAATCACGCAGTGTACATTTCCACATGCGAAATCGTCTCCCGAACTTCTTGAGATGCTGGATAAATTAGATAACGAGTATGCAGTGGTTATCAAAGGTCAAGTGAAGGCGGAAAAACAAGCGCAACGAGGGGTTGAATTAATTCCCACGCAGATTCTGTTAGTCAATTCTGCTCCTGCAACCTTACCATTGGATACATCGGGAAAGGTTGAAGCGGATATCGGAACCCGATTCGACAATCGTGTCATGGATTTACGCCGTATCGAGGCACAACGTCTTTTTAAGGTTCAGCACTTCACCGTTTCTCACATGCGTAAGTTCCTCGAGGAGCAGGGATTTCGGGAAATTCATACTCCGAAAATCGTAGCTACAGCAACTGAGGGAGGAGCTGACTTGTTTGAGGTGAAGTATTTTGAGCGGAAGGCATTCCTAGCGCAAAGCCCGCAGTTTTATAAGCAGCTCAGCCTCGTTGCAGGTTTTGACCGGGTCTACGAGGTGGCTCCTGTCTATCGCGCGGAAAAGCATAACACCCCGCGACACTTGAATGAATATACAAGTTTTGATTATGAGATGGCTTGGATTCAAGATGAGGAAGATGTCATGCGTCTTGAAGAGCAAATGCTCGTTAATACGTTCAAGGCAGTGAAGAAGGAATGTTCGGAGGAACTCAATGAACTCGGGGCAGACATAAAGGTTCCAAGAATTCCGATTAAGCGGATTGAAGTTCGAGAGGCCCTTGAGATTCTACGCGAAGAAGGATTTGACCTGCCTCCCGATTCTGATATTCCCAGCGAAGGTGAAGAAACACTCTACCAACATGTGAAAAAGAACACTGGAGAAGAATTCTTCTTTCTCACGCGGTATCCGACTGCAATTCGACCGTTCTATACAATGCCCTTAGAATCTGACCCCACACTCACTCATGGATTTGATCTGATTTATCGGGGAATGGAGGTTACAACCGGCAGCCAACGGGTTCACCAATATGACTTGTTAATTCACAAGCTTAAGGAAGCAGGATTGAACCTAGCTACATTTGCATTTTATGTTGAGCCTTTCAAATATGGGGCACCACCCCATGGAGGGTTAGCAATTGGCATCGAACGATTAACAATGCAAATGCTTGGTTACTCTAATATTCGTGAAG
>JBHLPR010000099.1:0-5362 GCA_048939245.1 Promethearchaeota archaeon
CCATCAAAGCCAAATTCGACAAACCCTGGAACCACACCTTCCTCTACCACTGGGCCCGCCTCACCGAAATCCTCAACAGCATCGAACACGCCCAACAACTCCTCAACCACAGCGACATCACCGGCACCGACGTCATGCGCGAAGTCACTCCCAAAGGCGGCGAAGGCATCGGCGTCATCGAAGCCCCCCGTGGCACCCTCATCCACCACTACAAAGCCAACAACGATGGCATCCTCACCCGCGTCAACCTCATCGTCTCCACAGTAGGAAATAATGGAGGCATGGACCTCGGTGTCAAAAATATGGCCCAACGCCTCATCAAACACGGCAAAATCAACCCAATCATCATGGCGGACATAGAAGCTGTGGTACGTGCCTACGACCCATGCTTGTCGTGTGCAGTGCATGCGGTGAATGGTCAAATGGCTATGCGCATTAAGGTGTTGAATCATGTGGGTGAGACGACGCAGGTGCTTCAGAATTTCGAGTCGTAGTGGTTTTCATTGCTGGGTTAAGCTATTGGACCGACGTTTCCTTTACTCCAGAAGACGAAGAGGAGAGTGCCTGTTTCGTTGATGATGGCTTGTTGCTGTTCGAGCTCTGTTCCTGCGGCAAGCAGGCTGTGGTGGTAGCTGTACCAGAATTCGATGTCTACAAGATACACGTTTGTGTAAGTCAGATTGAGGGGGATTTGGATGTTCTGATAGGTGGAATTGTTTTTGAATCCTGCGGCCCATTCCCAAATGCACTGGTCCCAATCGTTGTTCGGGTAAAGTAGAGTGGTTCCGGTCGTGATGTTGTATGAGGGGTCATGCCAGAAATAATACTGATCGGATACAGGATTTAGGGAAATATTCACCGCATTTTGATAGGTTACTTGGGCGGTGTAGTTGTATACGTCTGAACCACAGTAGAGGAAGGGGTTGAATGTAAGAGCCTGATTGGCTATCTGTGTCAGACGAGTTTGATTGATGTAAGTGCTCCACATACAGCAATTGGTGGGGATAAGGGTGTAATTGAATGTTTCAACAACCTCCAGGGCTGCGGCTTCCGCTGGGTTATCGACGTAACGGGTTTCTTGGTACACAAATCGTCCTGGATACGCCGTGAAACACTCTGGTCGTAACCCTACAAGTAACAGGCTTAGAATAAGAATAACTAAGATAGGAATCCCAATCAGAATCTTCCACCTAGAAGAACTAACTTTCTGCTTATCCATGGTCAATTCCCTCTTTCAGACTGACCAAAGGGCTTCGCGTGTAAAAATACATTATGAAAGTGGCTATTCAGTATTACTTGTCGTGTGCCGTACATATCGTAGATGACCAGATGGTGCTGCGGGTTTAGGTGTTGAATCATGTGGGTGAGACGATGCAGGTGCTTCAGAATTTTGGAGATTAAGTGGTTTGCTCTCGTTGGGAGGCTCCGCATTGGCCGCAGTAGGTTTCGTTGCCGGTGAGTGGTGCGCCACAGTTAGTGCAGTGGCGATTGGTTCTGGGTGGTGGGGGTGTTGGTTCTTTTTTGCGAGTTGTGATAATTACAATTACGATTGCGATGATAGTTACGGTGAGTATTACTCCAAGGATTAGCCCAACGAAGATGATTGCTTCGAATCCTGGTGTGGTGGGGAGTGTTTGCCATTGGTAGAGGTCGTTTGTGAATTGGACGGTTTTTGAGCTGATTATGCTGAAGGTGTTGGAAAACACAAAGCACCAGGTGTCACTGTAGGGATAGATGAAATTGCTGCTGTAGCTGACTACGTTTTCATGGAGTTTGTAGACAGTTGCAGTATAACCGTCACTCCAAAGGGAGTAGTTACCTGCATCGCAGATAAAGAAGTCGATGTCTCGGTTTCCGCCTGCAATGACTTCGAAATCAAATTCAGCTTTGTAACCTTCTGATCGATAAGCGTGTAAGGAATACCATCCTCCCGGATCAATGACGAAGGTTCCATCGTAGGTGGTGGTGACGAAAACCCAGTCTGCGCGAATGGGCGGAATGGTTAACATGAGTGCCATTAATACAGTACTTATTATGAGGGCTTTTTGCCTCATTACTACCGTTCCCTCCGGTGTTGGTTCTAATGTATCAGTAGTTATTCATTGATAATTATTTTTCTCTGCTTAACTTGTGTGGGGCAGCAGTGAATGGGTAGATGACTTTGCGGGTTCAGGTGCTGAATCATCTGAGGGAGAACACGCAGGTTATTCAGCGTTTCAAGGAATAGTTTCTTTCTGACAGGTTTTTCTTGCAAGTGTGTCTTCGACTTATTTTTTCGTTGGATATTGAATGTGGGTAGTGGGAGTTGAGCTAATCTTCGCTGTTTTTGGGATCATTCATTGTATTATTTATTGAGGTTCATTGAGTATTGCTGTTCGTATGCATCGAATTATAACTAAGAGGGTCAAAGAGTGCTGTGGGTGGGTTTGTGTGAGGAAGGTAAAAGTCTTCAACTCGGCTCGTGCGCTTCGCCTTGAAGGGCTGTTATTGGGTGTGGGGTTGACGCTTCTCCTCCTTGGGGCATTGGGCATGGTGGTTCCGGGACCTGGTTTCGTTCCGCTGGGGGTACGTGCCGGCACAGTATCGTGGGGGGGCTCGGTGCACCATGAGAGCGGGCATTATCTTCAGATGCTTCCGAGCCAGTATGCGTCCACTCGACTGCACGTTCAGGAGGGAGGGAATGCTAGTCAGATTGAAGTCAGTGTCTTCAGTAATTATCAAGCGCTCTCGCCTGTAAATATTCGAATCTTGCTTTTTCAGGCAATCAATGAAAGTGATGTTAGTTTCATTCTCAGTTGGGCAAATGCCACCCATGATAAGCCTCTTCCCTTCACGGGGTTTGTTCTTCTAATCACAGGGTTTGGTCCGACACAGGTCGTGATTACTTACATCATTGAATATTATGGTGATTTTACCTATTTTATGGGCTTTTTTATGATCGCCCTGGCGGCGCTTCCCATTTGGTGTTTCATTATTCTTGCTTATCTTCGTCGGCACCGAGAACGGAAAGCTGAACAGAAGGCCTCGATGCTATCCGAAGATGATCCGGTTTGGGAGTGAGTGATTTTGTTGGTTGAGCGGGATGGGAAACGTGCTGAGGAAGATATTACTGGTGCGACGTTTCGGGTTTACACCTATCTGTTCCTGCACTCTGACCGTGGCGTTGGTCCTCGCGAAGTCCAGCGCGCCGTGGGTTTCAAAAGTCCTAGCAGTGCGATTTATCATCTCGACAAGCTCCTTGATTGGAAGTATGTGCAAAAACACACGAATGGAGAATATTCATTGGTCGCTCGTCAAAAGATTGGGATTCTCCATGATTTTGTGGATATCCGCACGCGTCTCATTCCCCGCTACGTGTTTTATGCGCTCACGCTCTCCATCATCACGTTCTCGTTACTCCTGCTCTTTTTACGCTATGGCAACCTCGAAACCATCCTTGTGACTCTCCCCTCTGTTATCGCGGCCATCGCATTATGGATTGAAAGCTACCGGATTTGGAAGCGCCTCCCCCAATTCTGAACGAAAAACAGCGCTCGCATGTCGTGTCCGGTGAATGGAGTTAATAGGCAGATGGCGATGCGGGTTCAGGTGTAGAATCTTTTTGGGCGAGTCGGCGCAGGTGTTTCAGAATTTCGGTGAATAGCTTCGATTTCTATTCGAATACCAATTCAGGCTTTGGTGCTACTGGTTCTTTCGGAACAGGGAGTTTCAGGGCTTCTGAGAGGATTTTGAGGGCTATGGCTGGGTCTCCGGATTTGACTTGGGTTTCTGTGAGTCCCATTGCTTTGATGCCGAGGATGCTCTGTACAAGCTGAGGGGATAAGGCGTCGGGTTGTTCCTGTTTGTTAGCAATGGCTAAGAGTCCGGCTGCGATGTCCTTTCGGCGTATTAGGTCGATGATGTCCTTACTGTTCAATACATTTTCCAGTGTTGAATCCGTGACGAGGATGATGAAGCGGCTTCCACGGAAGTACAGTTCCCAGAGTTTGCGGAATCGGTCTTGTCCGGCGAAATCCCATGTTGAGATTTCTAGCGTACCAATGCGAAAACCTTCGAACTTCTGAATGTCGATTTCAATCGTTGAAACATACGTCGTAGGAGGAACTCCACCATTGAGGAGGGTGACGATATCGGCTTTTCCAACCCCTCCATACCCGATAATGCTACCCATGAGGGTGGTAGTGACATAATCGTCAACGTGTTTGATGAAATCTGCGTATTCGACTTTGTGGCTAATGACCTGTCGAAATTCATGTGTGACGCGGTCAAGTTTTTCGCGAAGAGTGTCATCATCAGCGAGGCGATCAGCGGTTAAGATGACTTGGCCTCGACTGATGGGTTTTCCGATGAGTTTTGTGTTGTTCGATATTTCGATATGTGTATCTTGCGTTTCTTTGACACGTTGAGCGAATTCCGTGATTAGCTTCTCATCTACAGATATTTTCCAGAATTCTTCATCGACAACGATACCATCATGTGCATCGAAGATGTAGACATGGTGGATCATGCCTGCCAAAGGTGTATCTGCTGAGACGGGTGTATCAGGTGTGATTCGTTGTGCTGGTGAGGGTATTTGGGGTTCTTCTACTTCTTTGGTGGGCATGGGAAATTCTTTTGTGAGAAATTCTCGGAATTTCTCAGCCATTTCTCCTTCAAGGCGTTTAATCGGGTCAGGATGGGGACCTGATGGTGTTTGTTTGGAATCATATAAGATGATTTTTGTCATGAAGCGGGGTAATTGAATGTTGCAATGGGGGCAGAATTGATGCTTAGAGTAATCTACGCGTTCACCGCAATTCCAACATTCTGCCTCCAACTAATCACACCCAAATGAAACTGTCTAAGCTACCTATCGGCACCCTCCAACAGGCTAGATGAGAGGAATTAGTGGCTATAAATATTCGGAGGCTCATCCGTTTTTGTGCGGTACATGCGGTGAATAGGCAGATGGCGATGCGGGTTTAGGTGTTGAATCATTTGGGTGAGTTGACGCAGGTGCTTCAGAATTTCTAAGAGTAATCGATCTCTATTTGGTTCCTGCATTGAGCCATTCATTGACTATTTTTCGTTTCGGATTGGATGATGATATTACTGATTTTGCCAATCGTTAGGTTATATCCGCTTGGTTTTAGTCTGCTCCTCTGTTTTCATGGAATGAAACGGATGGTTATTTTTCTTCTTGGAGAATACGATTTCCAAGCTGATAATAATTGTAGTCTCCTCCAGAGGCCCAGATGATGGGACGGACTTTTTGCATGTCAAGTTTTCCATCCGTGAGACATTCTGGGTTGACGTAAGATTTGATTACGCGTCCAATGATGCCGTCGTTTCGTTCATAATCCAAGATTTCGGCAATTTCGCA
>JBHLPR010000011.1:0-34417 GCA_048939245.1 Promethearchaeota archaeon
GGTACATTTGCTGCAATCCTCACTTTGCTCGAAAAAGAGTAAGGAACTAACTAGTTTGATTTAGAATCAGCCTAGATAACTCCGAGAAGGCGAAATCCACATTCGTATCTTCCTTCGCACTAGTCTCGACAAATACCATCGAATGTGCTTCCGCTTTCACCCTCCCATCCCCAAGTGCCACTTTTGCTTTAAGATCGGATTTATTCGCCACAAGAACTTTGGGAACATCTCCACAAGCCCGTTTAACCTCATTAAGCCAATACTCAACTCGGTTAAAAGACTCCACATTCGATTGATCATAAACAAGAAGAACCCCCTTTGCCCCTCGATAATACAACTGGCGAATAGGACCAAACCGCTCTTGACCGCCGGTGTCCCACACCTGCATGCGCAATACATTCTCCCCTACAACAATATCTTTAACGTGAAATGCTACTCCTATTGTCAAAATGTATGTCGGATTGAATATTCCTTTTACATAGCGGACGAGGAGACTGGTTTTGCCTACTGCAGCGTCGCCGACGACGACGGCTTTGGCGATGTGGGTGTAGGGACGTTTTGTGACGATTGGTTGGGTGGTGCTTTCGGTTGGAGTGCTCATAGTATTTCCATCACGATTTTTTCGGTTAGGGAGTAGGTTCTAAGACGGTCCTGTTCGGTGTTGATGAGTGGGCTGATGTATTCAAAGACCAGGGAGTGGTAGGTTTGTTTGGGCATAGTTTTGCGGGTAAGTAACATTAACTCATGGAAGATATCAAAAAGAACGTTTCGGAATTTGGTGTAGTTGATTTGTTGGGGATCAATGGAGTCGTAGGTGACCACGCCAGTTTTATCGATGTAGATGCCGACGAGCTCTGGGATTTTTTTCATGTTAGTGCTGAAGATTTGTTGGATTTCATTGCTATAAGTGCGACGCGAGACATCGGTAAGGAATTGCTGAAGAATGGTGTTGTAAAAGAGGATGAAGACTTCGAAGACATCCATTACCTTGGCAGCCGAAACGGTTGTTTCTCCCATCCACCAAGTGAGAACAAGATCGTCGATAAACTCATCAAAACTTTTGAAAAGAGTCGTATTCGTGGTACCGTCTTTATGCAGCTCGTTGAGTTGTTTCTGGAACATTTTCACGAATTTTTTGTTAAGAATGCCGAGATATTTACGGAACCGTGAAGTGCTTTCACTTACATCGGTTATAAAGACGAGGAGGAGACCATTTTTTTCGTCAATTTGAAAGAAGAATCGGCGATCCTTCATATTGACAACGTTGACATGTTGAGCAGCAACTTGTTGTGCCATATGTTCCATGCTTGCTAGGAATCCAGAGAGGAGGGCACTGTCAACGTCGGACTGTGACCACTTTCTGCTATAGAGTGGAAAGCCTTCTCGTAATCCGACGACATAGAAGCTATGCACAGTCAATACCCTAGGACCTCTACACGATTCCCGATTTATCCGAGCGGGTTCAAAGTTCCTCCTTGCACCACGTTACTAAAGTATTGTGTTCACAACTGATTTGAGAAGAGATTTTATCGGAATTTTGTTGCTGGGTAAAGCTGAATAAGAGAGATGCGGCAGTTTCATTGGGTATACTTTGATGCTGTCATCATTAATTCAGACCATTGATTTCTGCCAAATAAATCGGCAAGAACACCTTCAACACCTCAAGGACACCATTTGGGATATTCTGATTATTGGGGGTGGCATCAGTGGTGCTGGAGTTGCTTTGGAAGCAGCGTATCGAGGATTAAAGGTTGCTGTCCTTGAACAGAGGGACTTTGCATTTGGCACATCCAGTCGATCGACGAAACTAGCACACGGTGGTTTCAGATATATTGGACAGAAAGAGTTTGGTTTAGTCCGAGAAGCGACCACCGAACGGAACTGGCTTCGGGATAAAGGATTACCGCACCTGACCCAACCAACCCGTTTTCTGTATCCCATATTTTCTGCAGGGAAAGTGGATGACCAAGAATTAGAGAAAAGTTGGGGATATTGGACCATCAGATTAGGTGCCTTTTTGTATGATTTACTTAGCGGTTTTAGAAATTACAAGAGAGGAAAGGGCATTAAAGATGTGGAAAAAATCAAGGCACTTGAACCTCTATTAGAAACTTCGCGTCTAAAAGGTGCAATCACTTGGTTTGATTCGAACATCGACGATGCACGTTTAGTTATTGAAACCCTCAAAGAAGCAGTATGGACGAAGAATACCCTCCCAATGAATTATATCCGCGTTGTTGGAATTTCCCACGATTCTGAGGGACTGATAAATGGTGTTGATGCAATTGACGTTAATGACCCCAACGCTTCGAAGTTTCGTGTGAGAGGAAAGGTAGTTGTCAATACGGCAGGGGTTTGGGCAGATGAAGTTCTTAGATTAAATGATGAAGCAAAGGAGAACGTAATTCGTCCTACGAAAGGGGTTCACTTAACTTATCATCGAAAGGATTTCCCTATCAACGATACGATCGCTGTGAATTCAATTGATGACGGGCGATTCTTCTTTGCGATCCGCCGGAACGAATGGGTGCTTGTGGGCACAACAGATACCGATTATTCAGGAGATCCAGCAAAAACCTATTGCACTCGTGAGGACGCAGATTACCTACGGAATACACTTGGCATTCTGTTTCCTAAGGCAAAAATTGATGACAAACACATTCATGGAACATATGCGGGTCTTCGCCCTTTAGTCGCTGAGACGGGAAAGGCAGAAAGTGATGTATCCCGAAATCATACTGTACTAAAACGAGATGATGGACTCTACAGCCTGCTTGGAGGGAAACTAACCTCTTTCCGCAAAATGGCAGAGGACCTGGTAGTTAATCATATTCGAAAAGGACGAGCAGTTCATGATTTACCTAAATTTTCAGGAAAGAAAAACCTCACCAAAATTGCTTATGCTATCAGCCTCTCAGAAAAGGAATGGGGATCACTTCCTGAAGTAATTAATTCTAAACTACCTCCGGTTATCCTTCGACACCTCTATCAACAATATGGACGGGGTGGAAGTACCATCCTTGGTGAAGTAGAAAAGCATCCGGAGCGGGGAAATCGGTTATTAGATGTCCCGGAATATCCCGTTGAAGTAGCACCCTGGATAGAAGCTGAAGTAGATTATGTAGTCCGTCATGAAGCGCCGCTTCATTTAGAAGATGTTCTTTGTCGGCGTATGGAGATAAGTTGGTTAGTCCGCCCGGAATTCCAGGGCAAGATTGCAAAGAGGGCAGCAAACCGAATGGCAGCAATCCTAGGCTGGCCTACCAAAACTAAGAAGACAGAAATTGCGCGCTATTTAGAGAATATTCGAAAGAACAGCTTCTTTTTTGAAGGAGAGATTCCAGTTCCTTTATAATCTAAGCACAAAACTTCAATTTTTCCTTACCCCACAACTTTTTGAGCCTAAGACGAGGACCTAAACAAGGGTTCCTTGATAATGACGTCACGGTCCTGGCTTCGCACGGATAGAACATGGATTCTCGTCACAATCATTCTCTTTATTTTAGCATTTAGCGCACATATTTGGATTCAATTTACAGGTGGGTATAGTGCAGGTTCCTATCTCGATATGATTCCCCACTTTCTCTTTGGAGCAGCAATTTGCGCTTTTCTTCTAAATTTTAATCTAGCACAATCATGGAAGAAGGCGCTCCCGCTTATCCCGCCGCTGCTCCTAATAATCCTACCAGCAATTCTATACACGCTTGCAGCAGCATTTGCCTGGGAAATCTATGAAGAATTCCTTTCCATCTTTTTTCCATGGCTTGGTGTTTACTCCAATTTTTGGTGGAATGGCGTCCGTGATATCATCATGGGGCTCCTCGGCGCTACACTTTTCGCCGGATTGTACCTTCGGCACTTCCCAACACTCATAGAGAAACAAGATGCACTTGTAAGTACAAAGCCAAAGACCCGTGAAGTCCAATACATTCCTGGAAAATCATCGATGCAATATTGTGAAAACTGCGGATCAGTAATTGAGCCAGGTTCGAATCATTGTAGTCATTGTGGCCATAAGCTCTAAGCCAGTCATGTTAGCGAGCTCTAAAAAACCCAAAGTTATACAAAGGTTGACGTTAATTGAACACAAACTGCATAAACGAGAACCTTAAGGACTAAAGCAAAGAAAGGCTTGACCAAAGTAATCCCGGGGTATAGGACAATGATAGCTGAAGACGTGTATGAAAAATTGCGAGAACACCTCAATGATCTTCCTGTTGGGTTTCCCAAAACCAAGTCAGGAGTAGAAATTCGCATTCTTAAACGACTTTTTACTGAAGAAGAAGCTGAAATGGCGATGCACCTGACATACATTCCCGAAACCATTGAACAAATTGCTCAAAGGACCAATCAAAATCCCAAGGAAATCACACCGTTATTGGAGCGTTTGGCTGATAAGGGTCTAATTTTCCGCTCACACAAAGCAGGAATTACACAATATCGTGCCGAATGGTTTGCGGTTGGTATCTACGAGCATCAAGTCAACAATATGACCAAGGAACTGGCAGAGGATTTAGAACAGTATATGGAGGAGGGGTTGCGAGATGAGCTAATTGCTTCCGCTGATCCTCCACAACTCCGAGTAATACCAGTAGTTGCAAGTCTCTCACCTTCAATGGGTGTTCTCCCCCATGAAGACGCCCGAGAGATTGTTAAAAAACAAAGTAAAATCGCGGTTGCACCCTGTATCTGTAAGCGCCAAAAAGAGGCTTTAGGCGAGAAATGTGATAAACCGGAAGAAGTTTGCATGATCTTTTCAACCGGCGCTTACTATTATATTGAAAATGGATACGGACGCGAAATCTCGGTAGATGAAGCTCTCAAAATACTTGACCTAGCACATGACGCCGGCTTAGTGTGTAGTCCAAGTAATGATCAAAAGGGCTTTGTGATTTGCAACTGCTGTGGCTGTCATTGTGAAATTTTGGCCAACCTGAAGAAACTGCCCCACCCAGCAAAACTTGTTGCCAGCAATTATTATACGGAAGTCGATGTTGATAGCTGTTCAGGGTGCGAAACATGCTTAGATCGCTGTCAGATGGATGCAATTTCTATGGAAAACGGTGTAGCACAAATTGACTTGAATTACTGTATTGGATGTGGGTTATGCGTCACCACCTGCCCCTCAGAAGCTTTGAGTTTGAAACGAAAAGATGAATCTGAAGTGGCAGTTCCACCTGCGAATGCCTTTGAGCTTTACCGCGAAATTGGTGAAAAACGATTACAACGGAGAGCCAGTTCAACAAATCAGATTGTATAAAAAAGGAAGAAGGAAACCCTCCCCGCAATCGGGAGAGTTCCTCATAATGTCTATTTGTTTAATTCTTCGTTACGAAGAACACGTCGGAGGACTTTACCCACGGAAGATGTTGGCAGTGAGTCACGAAACTCGATAACCCTGGGTCGCTTATACCCAGCCATGCGTTCCTTTGCCCATGCCATAATCTCCTCTGCAGTTGCTGTTTGGCCAGGGGCTAAAACGATATAGGCCTTCACTGTCTCATTCGTCGGGTCATCCTCACGCGGTATGCCAATCACAGCCGCCATCTGAATCTTTGGATTTTCAGTCAACACCTCTTCTATCTCAGCAGGATATGCTTTGAAGCCAGAAACGTTAATCATGTCTTTCTTGCGGTCAGTGATATGGAGATAACCTTCTTTGTCAAAATGTCCGATGTCACCTGTAAGGAAGAAGCGTTCACCAGCTATAGTGCGCATCACGTCTTTCGTAGCGTCAGGTTTCTCCCAATAACCTTTCATGACCTGTGGTCCTGAAATGGCAACTTCACCGTCTTCACCGATTTTCTTTTCTTTTTTGCCAGTTTCGATGTCTAAGATTTTAATTACTGTATCAGATATAGGGAAGCCGACGGATCCGAATTTGCGGGTGCTTAATCGAGAGGGATCGGCACTAGCGAGTGGAGAGGTCTCCGTTAGACCATAACCCTCGAACAGAACAGCACCGGAGGCCGCTTCGAACGCCTTGGCAGTTGCGGGTGGTAGGGGTGCAGCACCAGAACCGCAAGCTTTGAGACTGCTAAGATCATACTTGCTGATATTGGGATGGTAGGCCATTCCTGCATAGAGCGTGGGAACAGCGTGGAGGAGCGTACCTTTGTTATCTTGGGTTTCTTTGAGCAGTTCCGAAAGGGGAGGTTTACCGGCGCGGGGGTCAGGTATACAGACACAGGCACTTTGGTGGTAAACCGCAGCGATCATGGTGAGAGTAAGTCCATAGCTGTGATACCAAGGAAGGGCACCTATGTAGACCTCGTTACCGCAATCAAGTGGTCTAGCTTCGCCACCTCCTTTGGGTTCGAGTTTTACCCATTCATCGTATTGAAGTACATTAGCATAGAGGTTATGATGTGTGAGCATGGCACCCTTGGGAACGCCGGTTGTTCCTCCAGTGTAAAGGATAAGGGCAAGATCGTCTTGAGGTTTAATTGTAACCTTGGGAGGGTTAGGTTCGTAGTTTTCCATGATATCGCGATAGAACGTTGTAATCTCGTCTTTGTAGACTTTACTCTTAGGAATTTTTCCCAAAAGTCCTCCAAGAATCGCTTTGACTTTGGGAAGGAAAGGTTTGATGTTGCAGACGATGAGGTCTGTGCATTTAGTACCTTTCATTGCTTCATAGGCTATTGGAACGAACACTGGGTGGTCAAAGACAAATAGTGCTTTTGCGCCAGAATCTTTGAGTTGATGGTTAAGCTCAAGAGCCTTATACTGAGGATTACAGGTAACGGCGGTTGCGCCTGCTTTGAGAATACCGAAAAAGGCTGGTGGATATTGAGGGACATTGGGCATGAAGATGGCGATGTGATCACCTTTTTTGATGCCTTTACTGTGAAGGAAATTCGCAATGCGGTTGGCGCTTTCTAAAACTTGGGAAAATGTTTGAGAGACGCCGGAGTAGACTGTGTATGGTCTGTCACCGCTTTCTTTAGCTGCTTTATCAAGGATTGCGAAGAGAGGTTCTTCGGGGTATTTGAGGGTTTTTTTGACCTCTTTGGGCCAGTTATGTTTGTGCCAGAGCATTTCTTTCATTTGTCGTCCTACACTCCATTGGAGTCGTTTGTAGTAGTAAATACTAAGTAGCGGGTATTGTGTGGTTCTAGTTGAATTACCTTTTGGCGCAGTCAGAAAAAGGCGACTAAAATCATTAAGGTCATTCAGTGTTTAGCGGATTATTCTCGATGGATTAATATGCCCATTTTAGTTGAACTTGGAACTCGTAAGTCTGATGTTTCATAATCGCCGATTTGGCGTAAATTTCTTGAAAAAAGAAGAGTCAGATCTGAGCGATATGCTCAGACCTCAACTTTTAGACCGAGTTCACGGACGAGTTCTTTATAGCGATTTCGTACGGTCACTTCGGTAACTCGGCTTATTTCAGCAATTTCACGTTGAGTGCGTCGTTCGCCCTCTTGAATTGAGGCGATATAAAGACTAGCCGCTGCAAGACCGGTGGGATCTTTACCGGCTGTGATTCCTTTGGAACGGGCTTTATCCACTATCTCTGCCGCTGTGTGTTGGACATCTCCACTTAGTTCTAATGCTTGAGCAAAGCGTGGGATGAAATCAGTAGGAGAGGCGATTGGGATTCGCACTTCAAGTTCTCTTAGTAGGAGCCGATAACAACGCCCTAGTTCCTTACGGCTGATTCGACTGTGATGAGCAATTTCATCGAGGGTTCGTGGGACCTGGCGGAGCCGACAAGCTGCGTAAACACAGGAAGCAATCATTGCTTCAATACTTCGACCCCTAATTAGGTGATGTTCAATGGCACGACGATAAAGGATAGCTGCTGCTTCTTTGACTGGCCTAGGAACGCCAAGTTGGCTGGTTAACCGGTCTAGTTCACTCATTGCATAAGCAAGATTTCGATCTATGCTTGAATGTACCCGGGTTCGGATTTGCCATTTTCGGAGCCGGTAAATCTGTGCTCGTCGGCTAGGTGCTAATTTCTTTCCATAGGCGTCGCGATTTCGCCAGTCAATCATGGTGCTAAGGCCCTTATCATGTACCGTGTAGGTCATAGGGCTTCCCACTCGGCTGCGTTTGTCACGTTCTTCCGAGGTAAAAGCACGCCATTCAGGCCCTTGATCGACCATATGGGCGTCAAGTACAAGTCCACAATTTCGACAGATTATTTCTCCACGAGTAGTATCGCGGATTACCTCCTGCCCACTGCAATCAGGGCATCGGGTAATTTGTTGAGGGGTTTCAGGCGGACTGGCCCGTAGTTTTTCTTCTACAAAAGGAGCTTCTTCAACCATTACTCTTTCGACCTTCTTTCTCCGATGAAGAGGGGACGGGGGCATTGAGAGAGTCTGCTCTCTTAGAGCATCGTCCCAGTCCATTGTTGAATGTTTCAAGCCGTTTTTTCCATCACTCGCTGGTTGTGACGGAAATAGATGCTATCAAGTTGTGTATTTGTGGTATTTTTCCCCGCGTGGTATTGCGAAACCTTTATAAGGTTCGCCAGTAGGGAACCGGTTTCCAATCTTTTAAATCTTTCTTCAAGCATATGTGTAAACATAATAATGTTAATGATAGCTTTACACATATCTTTGTATTACCCGACTAAAATCCGTTTTTCTAAGGACTTTTCATGATTTGAAAAAATGGATGAAAAAAATCTTATTTTCGAGGATTATTTGGTAGTGATTTCAATACCATCCTTGGTGACGAGAAATGTGTGCTCTGTTTGGGCTACATAACTGCCTTTTATGTCGGCTAGTACACTATATTGACGCAGAACCTTTTTCGTAGTGAGTTCGCGCAAACCGAGGGCGAGGCTAAGTTTGGGAATGTGTTTAGCCAGATAACGTCTGCTAAAGGGTAGGCTTTTGAATTCGCGTGAAACAAGTCGAACAATATCACGAGCCCCACGGGTTCGAACTGGTGTCCTTGTGGGATTTAGACTGTAAGTATAATATTGCCCAGTTTCATGGACACTTCCATTACCTGTGGTGGCAAATGTCTCAAGTGCATAAGCCTCTCCTTCTTCCAGAATGGAACCGTGCGGAACAGCAATGTTTGGGAGACTTTTAGATCCATGGAGGAGATATTCATCAAGTTGATGCCCACTAAGGTCACGAATCGGGCGGTAACCATATCCACGAATGGTGTCTTCGATTATCTTTCCAAGATCTTTACTGTTAGTTTTAGGTCTGATAAGAAGTAATGCTTTATTGAGGGCTTCACGACTAGCTTCAACAAGAGATTCCAGTTGGGGATTAAAATTTACAGTGACAGCAGTATCAGCAATGTAACCATCAATATGAACACCGAGATCGAATTTGACAATATCTCCTTCTTGGATTACTGTCGTATCTTCTTCAGGGCTAGTATAATGGGCTGCAACTTCGTTTAGGGAGCAATTGGTTGGAAATCCGATTCCACCGCCTAACTCAAGAATTCGGGCTTCCGTGGCTTCACAGATGTCAAGAGCCCGGGCTCCAATAGTTATTTGGGGTAAGATTTCTGCCCGAACTTGGCTTGCGATTTTGCCTGCACGGCGATATTTGTCCTCTGGGGTTTCCTTTTCCTCTTCTTTTTCTTCCGCAGTTTTCTGGGCAGGTTCGTTTTGAAATTCAGCAGCTTCTTCCGGTTTTTTTTCATCTTTTTCCGTTGGTGGTTTGGATTTTGCCATAGTAGTTACAGCCTCTCGATATACTTTGCCAGATGAATGGGGATTCTTTAAGGTTTATGTTTCTTAATTGGTGGGTTTTGAAGCCCTATTCCAGATTTGCACTTTGACCAGAACAATTTTAGCTCTTTTGAGATAAGTAGCGAACTGGGGTTCATATTATGTCTGCTACAGCGAAGAATCTTCAAGCGCTCCTTCGCCAAATGGAAAGTACTACGCCAGGTATCGAAGCAAGTGCAATTGTTACAGCACAGGGATTACCCATTGTAGCAGCCATGCCACAAACCATTAATGAAGCCATTGTAGCTGCTATGACCGCAGCACTCTTAGGAGTGGCCGAGCGGGCACTTACCGAAATTCCCCGTGGGAAACTTATGCAGATTACTGTTGAAGCGGAAAATGGGTATATCATTCTGAAAGGCGCTGGTGAAAATGCGATTCTAACATCGTTAGTAAAGAAAAGCGCGAACCTTGGGATGATTTTCTTAGTAATGAAGCGATATAGTGCTCAAATCGAATCAATACTACAAGCATAGATTGGTTTCGATTATATTCAAAATTGAGGGAAAAATTGATATTTTATGAAAAGGTGGCGGCTCTAGTCCGCCCGTCGTTCACTTCATCTATTTATCAGTGAGATCAGGTTTCCTCTTCATTGCCGCCAAAGTAAGATGGAGTTAGGGCGTTACTTAAGGGTTGTGAGTAATTGCTCAACATGTTCTTGGATTTTATTTTGGACCTCCATAACTGAGCCTTCGGCATTAATTATCACAAACTCATTTTGTTGAGCTCTTTCAAGAAAGGTTTTTCGCACTTTTTCGAGGAAGCTAACATGCTCAAATTTTTCTTTTGGTTTGGGTCGTCTTTTTCGAGCCAAAGCTATTTTCGGGGAAATATCTAGTAAGAAGGTAATAGTGGGAGTGAGTGCATACCGATTGAGATTTTGAACCCAGTCAGGGTCAAGTCCTGATGAACATTGGTAGGCGAATGAGGATTCAACATAACGGTCAGTTATGACAATTTTGCCTTGATCGAGACCAGGTTGGATTTTATTCAACGTGTTATCGATTCGATCGGCTGCGAACAGTAAAGCGTCGATGGCAGGTGAAACCGTGGTATCGGTTAATATTTTTCGAATCAATCGTCCAATTCGTTCATCTGTTGGTTCATGCGTCTCAACCACGTTTAACCCTTTTTTTCTGAGCCATTTGCTTAGTAACTTTGTGTGGGTTGTTGTTCCACTTCCATCGATTCCTTCAAGTGCAATAAAGAGACCTTGTTGCATTAACTACACACTCGTAACTAATCGCATAAGTTCAATATCTTTAATGTTTAATGAGTCATCAAATAAAAAGGGAATGATGGATAAGTCTTAGTTATGAATGTCCAGCCATTATTTGCTTCTTCAATTTTTACAATTTCACCAGAGCTAGAAGTGTATCAGGTCATCAATTATGATTACAGGGATCCTGATGGTGTATATGAAAAGCTTCTGAATGATGAAAACGCACTCCAAACGGAAATAGACAAGATTCATTCGAATATGGCTGACTTCCTTGCAGCAGAAAAGGTCTATATCAATGAGAAACAAATCGAGCAGAAAATTATCCATGTGGATATTGGATTACGTGGAAATCCTGAAATCGTGTATTTTCAATGGGTTGTCCATTTCAAGGGAATTAAACTAAACGAAGTGAATTCCTTAGAAAGTGATGTAGAAGTAGAACGGGCTGAATATGACATTGAAGTGTTGTATCTATTTCCTCAAAATACACGAATTCTGGATGTTAAGACACCGATGGACTATGAGATTCGCGGGCCTTTACTTCTTGTTTGGGCTCAGAAAGGAGATGTTGTAGGAGGATACGAAGCTGTTAAATTTGAATTTCGTTAAGATTCAAGCAATCGCCCACAGGAATAGCACCATTTAGACCCTGGCGATATTTTTGCTTGGCAGTAAGAACAGCTTTCGGGAGCTATCTTATTTTTTTTCTTGCTAGGGGTTGGGGGCGTTGAGGGTGCTGCAACGACTGTTGATGAAGCAGCTTCGCTTCCTAAAATTGAGCGTAGTCCAGCGATTACACTTGTTAATTTATTCAGTTCGTCATCAATGACATTAAGCTGTTTCTTGACCTCGCGCTTTGATACTTCGTCTATACGAGCACGGATTTGTAGCGTTTCTTTGTCAAATTCAAGTTGTTGTTTGCGGGCATCAAGTTGAGCAAGCCATTTGTTAGCCTGTGTAGTTTCATTTTCAAGTTGTTGATCAATCTCAGTGAGTTTGTCTCCATATTCACCAAATAGACGTTGATAGATTGCATTATCAACTTCTCCCGTTTTCCGAAGCTCTTCTAATCTTTGAAGACGCCCTTCTTGAACCTTCTTTTCATCTTGAACCTGCTCTAGCGGTGTAAGGGCCTTGTTTTCCAGGTCTGCTATTTCTTTTGTAATAGGATTCAATCGTGCTTGCATTTTTTCAACTTGGGTTTTAGCCTCACTTTCCGATAACTCGCCGACAAGTTGCTTAACCTTGATTGTTTCTTGCTCTTCATCTAAAGCCGCCTTTTGGGACCGAAGCCTTTCGAGTTTACCTCGCATAATTAGTGCGGATTCAACTTGAGGTGGAATCTCTTCGACTGCAGCAGGTGTTTCTTTGGGGGTAGGGCTCGTAGATTGAGACGGCGCTGCGGTAACGTTCTTTCGTCGGGCGTTTAAGGAGACTCCGCAGTAAGAACAGAACTTGGCATTAGGTTTCAATTGCCGTCCACATTCAGGGCATGTTTGGCTTGACATTGTCCTCAGTCCTTTCAGCTATCTTGAAAGAGCAGGAACGACCTTATAAAGTCGGGGTATGTGGCGTTCTGATGGTTAGATGAAATAGTATATTCCTAAAAGCTGTAGAATTGTCAATATTATTGCGGTGATAATTGGAACAGCAAGATTATCATCTAAGCGAAGAGGAAGAAGTTCTATGATGGCTGCAATAAGCGCTGTTATTAGCGCTGAGATTGGAGAAACAACTAGCAGAAGAAGAATGAATGCTAGCGAGAATCCGATCAGTGTTCCTTCAAGTGTTTTCTTGCGATTGAAGGGGTAGTGGTGGCGACCCAAAAAAATCCCACCTATTGTGGAAAACGCGTCTCCTATTAAAAACGCAATTACGCTAGCGGCTGCGATAAGTGGGACTCGAAGCAAGGTACCAAAAATAAGGAAAGGAAGAGTCACGCCAGCAGCAAAATATAGCGGAGAAAGGACATAATTATCTATTTCGTCTTCTCGTCCAGCGGCTAGTACGGTTTTTGATATTAGGGGGATTCGAACTCCAAAACTTCTCAGAATTTCTGATATAATGAAAAGGAGGGATAAAATTCCAATCAACATGTAAATGGGAATATGCCAAGATGGAGTCCATAACCAAAAGAGGGGAATGAAGACGGCACTTGCGTGTAAGAGTTGACGAAGAAGCTCTTGCCCGAGTCTTCGAGGAACATGAAGTTGAACTGATGGAGAGGTAACGTAAGGTAAGAGTGCACGTAGGTCGGGTGTGGTTACTAGAACGCGAACATAACGGCGAGCCACTTGATCCGGTCGAAAACCAATCGCAAGGTTGACGAATTCGAAGAGCGGGATATTATTTCTGTCATTGGCTACAGCCACGGTCTCGTAACCAGAAAGTTGGTGAGCCTGTATGATATCCTGTAATCGTTCCACTTTGCTTTGTCCACGACAATCTAATGCCGCGATATGTCCGGTAAGGTGATTCTCCTCGAGTTCGACGCGTATCCCACTAGCAAAATGTGCCCCTAGATTCTTAGCAAGCCGAGCCACGGCAAAATCAGGAATCCCGGAGCTAAGTAGCACAATGATATGATTCTGATCCCGAAGGATTTTGAATGTCTTCTGTACCCCCCGATGCAGGGAAACCTGATCCGTCATACGAATGAGCCAATCTTTCGGCGCGCCTCGAAGTAATCGGTAGGAATACCTCATAAAAGATGCGACTTCCATGATGCGAGCTTCATAGAGAATACCTAATACACCAAACACAAAGGCTCTAATTAAACCAAGTCGAGCAATTACTTGTGAAAGCCAAAAACCATTGATTATTGTTCCATCTACGTCAAACGCAATGATGCGGTGGTTATTAGTCTTGACCATGAATTTCTCTAGATTTCTTCTTTCCTTTTATCAATAGCTGAACTTGGGCTAGTTTTAGTAGATTACTAGGTTGACAATAAAGTTTTACACATATCATCCCCTGAATTGAGTTGTAATGCTGAGGTGGTGTAATGGTGCGACAATTTCTCTATGCTGATCCCACAGTATGTGTAGGTTGCCGGATTTGTGAAGCAATATGTAGTCTGCACTGGGAAAAAACGATTAACCCTAAGAAGGCTCGAAACCGGGTACGTCGTGTGGATCCGGGGCTTGATGTGGTGGTTGCTTGTCGGAATTGTGATCAAGCTTGGTGTATCGAGGCATGTCCCGAAGATGCTATAAGAAGGAATCGTAAGGGCATCGTAATCGTTGATACGAAAAAATGTAGAGGATGTGGGGCGTGTGTCGAAGCGTGTCCCTTTGGAGCCATCTTTTTGCACCCTGATACTCAAAAAGCCATTAAGTGTGTCACCTGTGGATTTTGTACAAAGTATTGCCCAGTTGACACACTTCAAATTGTGACTGACGAGCAATTGGCGGCTTTGAAGCAGGAAAAGGTGATTCAATACGAGTGTCGAGATTTACTTGATGACCTTCGTGTGGATGAGGAGTCGGAGACAGGTGATAAGTGATGACAAAGAAAGTAAAACTTGGTGGATATGCTGGACAGCATTTGCACGTGAATATGACCAAAGAAACGTGTAAGCCAGTTTCCCTTGACAAAGAGTTCGCCCTTATGTACTTGGGTGGACAGGGATTTTCTTCTCGAATTATGTATGATCGAGTAGGACCAACAACTGACCCACTTGGTCCTGAAAATGTGTTAATTTGGGCAACCGGTCCTTTTACTGGAACACTCTGGCCTCAGGCCGCACGATATGTAGTTGCAGCCAAATCCCCGCTAACTGGCATTTTCGGTGAAGCCCATTCAGCAGGTCATTGGGGACCAGAACTAAAATTTGCAGGATTTGACACAATCATTGTGACAGGGCGAGCAAAGAAGCCGCTCTATTTGTTTATTGATAACGGTTCTGCCCGATTACTTGACGCTCATGACCTCTGGGGGCGTAACACAGCTGAAACAGAAGAGATGATTAAAGAGCGCCAAGGTGACCGAAACATTCGTGTGTCTTGTATTGGACCCGCTGGCGAAAATCTTGTACGCTTTGCCGCTGTCATCAACGATTACGATCGTGCGGCTGCACGATCAGGTATTGGTGCAGTCGCAGGAAGCAAGCAACTGAAAGCTGTCGCTGTTCGTGGTGGACAGGACATTCGGATTGCCAAACCAGATCGCTACCTTGAGGTCATCGAGGAGTTACATAGGAAAATGCTTTCAAGCCCCTTTACGGCTAGTCGTGCAATGTATGGAACGACTAACCTAGTCGAATTAATGCAAGAAATTGGACGCCTCCCAAGCTATAATATGCGTTCTGGTGTATTTGCAGAATACGAGAGAATTAGTGGTGAAGCTATAAGAAAGAAATATCTGGTAAAACCGCGGGCTGATTTTGCGTGTCTGCAACGTTGTGGCCGATATACTTGCGTCCGAACCGGGCCTTACGCTTATTGTGGTGGATCACCTGAATATGAAACACAATCGGCTATGGGAAGTCGATGTGGGAACGCCAATCTTGAATCCATCCTCTATGGACACCATCTAAGCAACTTGTATGGATTGGATACCATTTCGACTGGGGCAACAATTAGTTGGGCAATGGAGGCTTGGGATGAGGGGTTAATAACAGCGGAAGATACTGGAGGGCTAGATCTAAGCTGGGGAAACCATGAATCTATAATCAAACTTATCCATATGATAGCACATCGTGAAGGATTCGGGGATATACTTGCGGAAGGTAGTTATCGAGCAGCTAAACGAATTGGACGAGGAACCGAAAAATTTGTGATGCACAGTAAAAAACAAGAGATTGCAGGTCAGGAACCTCGAGCGCAAAAATCCATGGGATTAGCAGCAGCTACTGCAGCACGCGGAGCTGATCATCTGTATGCTTTTCCCGTTCTTGATGAGGTGGGATTTGACGAGGAAATCGGCATTCGCTATGGAGCGAAATATTTGCCAGAGATTGGAGATCGGCTTGATCCTACCTATAAGGGTATCATGGTGAAAGAGAATGAAGACTTTTGTGCAGTTGTTGAATCCTTAGGGGTTTGTAAATATGGCACATTGATTCCTCCTGTCCTCTTTTATGAAGACATTGTGAAGGCGTTCGATGTTACAGTGGGAATCCCGATAACAGAGAACCAATTACGAGCAATTGGTGAACGAATCGTCAACCTAAACCGTTGTTTCAATGTACGTGAAGGAATTCGTCGGAAAGACGATTCACTGCCTCGACGCCTAACAGAAACCCCTGCGCCTGAAGGACCATCGAAAGGTCAAGTTGTCGAATTAGATCAAATGCTGGATGAATATTACAAGATGCGAGGATGGCGATTGAAGGATGGAGTGCCAACTAAACGTGTCCTTCACCGACTAGACCTTGACGATTTGGTCACAGACCTCGTAAAATATGGTATAGAAATACCTGAATAAAATTTGATAAAACCGCCTTAGAAGCAAGGTTTAAATTTAAACCTTTTAAGTGTGAATTATCCGCGGGGCTTTCTAAGAATGTGCCCTTTCACTGATTAATGCAATGATATTCAAGGAATTTGGTAATATGAAAGTGCTTGTAACTGGACCCCACCTTTCTGGCAAAAGTGCCCTCATTAAGAATCTAGCCAAAGATAATGTCATTAACATTCAAGCAAATGGAACCACTGTGGGTCTTGATCATGGTGTCGCAGAAGCATTTGGAATTCCTATCCGTTTATTCGGAACACCGGGTCTTGCTCGATTTAAGGTATTACGTCGAATAATATCAGAAGGTGCTGACGGAATTCTCTTTGTAGTGGATGCAAGTAAACCTGATGGCGACGCAGAAGCCCGATACATTTGGACTGAAATCAGCGATCTCTTACCCAATGTCCCATGCATTGTTGCAGCCAATAAACAAGACCTAAGGGCTGCAAGAACACCTGAAAGAATTCGCCATGATCTTAGTTTTATGGTTGGCGTTCCTGTAATTCCAATTAGTAATAAAACGGAATATAATACAGAGAAACTTTTGCCAGCTATGGCTATGCTCATCGTCTATGAATGGAGTCCCATTCTTCGCGCTTTTGGAGCCACTGGAAAAACAGGCTTTTTTGACTTGGCTAAAAACCTCCACATCAGTGAAAGTCAGGTTCGCAACTATATACGTTGGTTTGAACTACGAAAACTAGTTTCAGTGGACTGGGAGAGAAAAACCGCACACGTAGCCCCAGGGGTAGCAAAAATTCTTGCCCAACGATAGCAAATTTAAAAGCTTGTACGCTGCATGCATGAACCGGCGGTATTAGAATGATAAGTCCAGGCCCGACATGGAAAAGCCTCCTCAAGACCATCGAAGAGGCAGGTGTGGCACACCTCACGCTCATTGATCCTGATCCTATGAAACAATCAGCGGTTGTTGCAGGTAAGATTGCTAAATTTGCGGAGCAGGCTGGAAGTAATGGTATAATGGTTGGGGGATCAACAGCATTTGGGATTATTGATGAATCAGTGGAAGAAATCAAAAAACAGGTTGATATTCCAGTAATCCTGTTCCCAGGCAACGTATCAGGCCTTTCCCACTCTGCCGACGCAGTCTTTTTCATGAGTCTCTTGAATTCGCGCACAACCTACTGGATGATTGATGCACAAACTCTTGCGGCACGTCACATTAAAAGTTACAATCTTGAACCCATTTCGATGGCGTATCTTGTTGTCCATCCTGGAGGGACTGCAGGATTTGTAGGGGATGCACGACTTCTCCCTAGAGACAAACCGGAAATTGCGCTAGGCTATTCATTAGCAGCTCAATATATGGGGTTTCGACTACTCTACTTAGAGGCAGGGTCCGGCGCAGATAATACAGTTCCCCTCCCAATGATTAAACTAGTTTCAAGCAAAGTTGATATTCCTTTGGCGATAGGCGGAGGAATCAATTCCCCGGATCAAGCAGCCGCCTTATGCAACGCTGGGGCCGATATTATTATTCAAGGAACCATTATTGAACAGACAATTTTGGAGGATAAAGGGAAGCTACTCTCTAAGACAGTCGAAGCAATGCAGAACGCGAAAAAGAAAAAATAATGAATATCCCCCTGATTTTCACCCACCACCGATTGGTGGAAAAATTGCTACGACATCTCCTTCAGAGAGAGGAGTTTGTAATCCTTGTTGGAGTCTAACATGTCGTCCATTGACGAGGACATGAAAGTATGATTTGAGTGATCCGTCTGGCTCCAAAACCATTTTGTCAAATTTTTCTCCGAATTGCTTGCTTAGAGTGTTAATGACTTCTTGAACATCTTCTGCCTTTAGTTGGGTTTCGCGGATTCCAGTGAGGGCTCTTAAACTAGTAAACATGCGAACAGTGACTTGGGCCTTCTTGGTCATTTGGATTCATTCACCTTATCCAGTCGTCTCGAATGATAGAGCGCGATGGGGGCAGATACTTACGCAAACGCCACAGCCATAACAGAGTTTAGGATCCACTTGGGCCTTAGATGTTTGGGGATTAACGGTGATGGCTGAGTAGGTACAGGATTTTGCGCATAATCCACACCCTGAGCAGGCGTCATTATCTACGGTGGGAGGTAGACTTTCGATTCGGAGAGTTTCAGTAGGCAGATGTTTGAGAGCCGCCCCCTGAACATCGAGTGGTGAATCGTGTCCATGGGATTTGAGGAACTCAGCCATTTCGTTAGCGATGCGTCCATAAACGGAATTTCCTTCTAATATAGCGGCGGTACAGACTTGCACAGCCGTGGCGCCGCACATAAGAAATTCGATAGCGTCTTCGCCTGTGCTAACACCTCCAACGCCAATAACAGGTTTAGACGTGCCTCGAGCAATATCAGCGACACAACGAACGGCAAGAGGTTTGATAGCTGGACCGGATAACCAACCAACACCACCTGGCCCCCCAAGCAGTGGACGCCCGGTTTCGATATCAATGTGAAGACAGGGACCTAGCGTATTGATTGCTACGAAGCCATCAACATACCTATCTACCGCTTTAGTAAATACAGTCAAGTCTTTGACATGAGGACTCATTTTTGCAAAGACGGGAATATCTACGGCTTCTTTCAGCGTTTTTGCTACTTCGTTGAAGACTTTTGGATCAGTTTCAATATAATGGGTGCTAAATTCGATGCCATCGACACCTGCTTGCTCGACAAGTGGTGCAAGTGTTTTTAGTTCGTCTGGAGTGTAACCAACCGATGCTATGAGAGAAAGACCTGCTTCCTTTGCCCGCGGATATTCGTGCTTGAGCCATTTTTTGTAGGACTTATCACTCCACAATTCATGATTTAGTAAACCGTATGCCCCACGCACGTTGATGCGTTCAAAATGTACAATTTTATTTTGCATCGCTGTGGCTAGTATCCATCGGCTTTTCCCACGATCAAGTGTTTGCATGTTGGGACGGGGAACCTCTGCAGGTTTCACACTGATTGTTTTTGCAACCAACCCACCGACGCCGCCCCGAGCTGCCTTCAAAAGGATCTCTGCATCTCGACTTGTCGGACCGGCAGCAGTTAATACCGGATTCCGGAGGGCGATTCCAGCAATATCCACACCTAAATTCATAGTCATCATTCTTCAACCAACTTTCCTATTTTCGCAAGGTAATCCGCTACATCGTCTAAACCTAAGCGTACCAGTTCAGACCGTTTCGGAAGTCCATCCTTTGTCCAGTTTCGAACTTCGTAATATTCATCAAGCATTGGATCGAGATCACACACCTGACCTTTTGCAGGGCCGTCGGGAATAGGTTCTTCGGTAAACCGTGGATGAAGCTGCTCCTTTTCCCGAGTGACGCCTTCTCGGACATTAAAACAGCGTCGGAGATTACTAATCCGTTCAGCTATTGTTCTTAGCCCTTTAACATCGCCAAATTCATCAAAGCCGGTGAGAGGACCTAACATTTCAGCAATGATATCAAAATAGTAGACCGGGGGCCACATAGTCCCATATTTGCAGAGAATTACGCTATCGACAATTACGTAAAGGTCCTCTTGATCCTTTATTAGATGTCCTTTGTAAGCGGTGCTGTGTAAATCCATCACTTCTGAGGCGTGTTCTTCCCCAAATCGTTCGATTGCCACATCAGGAAAACCGAGTTCTTCGTAGCAGCTAAGGCTGCGGAGATGATCAGCGCCACGTACATTGGTGGCATAGGTTAACCCTACACTCTGTTGTGGGCGGGGATCTTGACCTGAAGCCTCCATTCCTTTCACATGAATAGCGAAGCGCTCTGCTCCCTTTCCGATTTTCTGAGCAGCCCGCATAGACCCTTCAGCCAGTAAATCACCTATTCCCTCACGTTTAGCAATCTTTTCGGTAAGGGCAATTATTGTTTCCTCCTTACCCCAGGAGAGGTCTAAGCCATCAGCTTCCTTAGATGTGATAAGCCCATGTTCAGCAGCTTCCATTAAGAAAGCAATAGTACAACCGGTACTAATCGTATCTAATCCATAACGATTGCAAAGCTGATTCGCATAAAGAATTGATTCGATATTACTATTCAAACAGTTACTGCCAAATGCCATGAGGGTCTCATATTCTGGTCCCCCGGTCATCACCTGATATGGACCAGATTTCACCTGGGATGTGAATTTGCATTGAAGAGCACACCCAAAACAGGATTCCCGACTTGTTCGATATTTTTTACGGATAGTTTCGGGTCCAATGGCATCAGCATCAGGATAAACTCCAGTAGTATGATTTTTCGTGGGCAGTCGACCAATCTCTCCTATGGTTGTAACAAGGTTTGTTGTACCATATTTTCCAAGAGATTCCTCGTTCATTTCCCCCCACTTCCCGGTTGTCATCCGATCATAGCCCTTCCGTGCAGCAGCCAAGAATTTTCCGTGCTGGGCAACCTTTACCCCACCAAATCCTCGAGCAGCGACCGCTTTTAGATTCTTACTCCCCATCACAGCTCCTCCCCCTGCCCGACCTGCCGCCCGATAATAAGAGCCTATGATGGCTGCGTAACGGACGCCATTTTCACCAGCTATTCCGATGGAAGCAACCTCGATGTCATTATCACCATGCTCTTCTTTGATGAGATCTGTGGTCTCGGTAGTATCCCGCGTCCATAGATGGGTCGCATCGTGGATAGTCACGTTCTCATCTTGCACCATAAGATAAACCGGTTTAGGTGCTTTACCTTGAATAATCAGCATATCAAATCCAGCGTACTTGAGTTGAGGCCCCCAATGCCCCCCACAGTGTGCTTCACCCCATACGCCGGTTAGAGGAGACTTAAAAGCCACCATAAAGCGTCCCGAAGGCGAAAAGAAGGCGCCAGTAACAGGACCTACTCCGAAAATTAATGGATTCTGCGGGTCTAAGGGATCCGTACCCGGTTTTACTCGATCCCATAAAATCCGGGAAGCAAAGCCGGTTCCACCTAAGTACGTCTTTGCAAATTCAGTATCCAATGCTTGTATTTCTACTTCAGATTTCGTTAGATCGATATCTGCAATTCTTCCAGCATATCCAAAGTATTCATTGCGCTTTGTCATCCTTTCGCACCTCCAGTAATCACGTGAAGATAATCAGCAGCTTGTTTTACGCCTTTTTCACGGAGCCGCTTAGTCAACTCACCTGGTTCAATGTATAACAAGGCCCCTCTAGGACAAAATTGGGCACACATCGCATACCCTTCGCATAAGTCACATTTGACTGTGCGCCCATCCGTGGGATCTATATGAATTCCACCAAAGGGACAAGCGATAAGGCATTGATGACAGCCAATACAGTTCTTCTGTGTGATGCAAACGGCATTGGTGTTGGGATCTCGATAAATAGCATCAGCAGGACAACTTTCCATACATAATGGGGTTTCACAATGCTGACAGATTACTGGGATGTTAATTCCGGTTTTTTCATCGCGTATAATCGTAAGTAGCGCCCGAGCAGGATTGTACTCTTGATTGTGACGGAAGGAGCAAACCAGTGTACAAATCCCACACCCTGTACATTTCTCCGGGTCAACGACTAGAACTTTGTGAGATGACTTGTTCATGGGAATACACGCCCTGAAAAATGGGACATGGAAGCCTTAAAGGCTTACTCGATTACCATATTCATCAATTACCCTATGTTGGAAGCGAATACTGATGCGGACATTGATCAAAAACGCGGTAATTGTTACGATGGATAATCAACGCCGGGTCCTAGAGGACACAGACCTTCTTATAGATGGGATTAAAATTAAGGCGATTGGTAAAAGCCTCAAAGAATCTGCTGACCAGGTGATTGATGGGACTGGGCGAATGGTGCTGCCTGGATTCATCTGTGGGCACACCCATCTATATGGAATCATGCTCCGGGGAGCCCCATTGGATATTAAACCTACCACTGATTTTCTCCAAATTCTCGATCGTATTTGGTGGAAGGTGGACTCTGCATTTGTAAATGAAGACGCGTATGCGAGTGCTCTTGCCGCCTGTTATGAGTTTCTTCGCAGTGGAACTACCTGTTTTGCCGATACCTATTCTGGACCAGGGTCCATTGAAGGTGTTTTGGATGCTATCGCGAAGGGTGTTACTGAAACCGGGATGCGGGGAATTCTTGCATTCGAAGCCACGGAAAGGAATTCGAAGAAGGAAGGAGAGCGAGGGCTCAAAGAGAATGTCCGATTTATCACGAAACTCCAAAAAACCCCAAACAATTTGCTCTCAGGGATGTACAGCTTACATGCCTCCTTTACCCTAAGTGATGAGTTAATCATAAAAACCAGGGAGAAAGCAGATGAGCTCCCAGCACCCCTGACGATTCATACAAGTGAAGGGCTCATTGATGTATACCACAACATCGAAAGGTATGATAAACGCACGGTCGAACGACTCTTTGACCTTGGAGTACTTGGAACCGATGTGGTTCTAGCTCATTGTGTTCATGTCAATCACGACGAGCTTGAGTTGATTAAAGGAAGCGGGGCTATAGTTGCCCATAATCCCATGAGTAATATGAACAATGCCGTGGGAACGAGTCCTGTGAAGGAAATGTATGAGTTGGGCATTCCAGTTTGTTTGGGGAACGATGGATTCATTTTCGATGCCATGGAAAATATCCGCACAGCGTTCCTTGTCCATAAATTACATCACCACGATACCCGAGTAACCACACCTCAGCAAATTATTGAGATGGCAACCATTAATGGGGCCCAAGCATATGGTCTAGGAAACAAGCTTGGTTCCATCGAACAGGGAAAACTAGCAGACATTGTTATGCTTCACCCCAATCCCCGGGTTACACCGATTCTCCCTAGCGGAATTTATGGTTATCTTGTCTATGGCTGTACTGCACATGAGGTTGAGCATGTGTTCGTAAATGGTAGACAAGTGGTCGAAGACCACCAAGTAGTGTCGGTGAAAGCAGAAGTTGTTGAAAAGGCACTTGAACGGGTCGTTCCTAAACTCTGGGAGAAGCTGGGAATTAACGTTTAACTCAAAAACTGACCACCCGCAACTGGTGGGAATAGTGCAATGATGTCTCCATCGGAGAGCGCAGTATCAAGACCCTGTAATACGTGTAGTCCACGACCATTCACGAGAACCTTGATGTAGCGATGCAATTGACCCTCTTTATCAAAGATTGTGTTACAGAATTTACTCCCTTGCTCTTCACAAAGCTGATTTAACAGATCCAGCACCGTGCGCCCTTTGAAATTAACCGTAAGTTGTTGAAAACCAAACCGCTCAGAAAAAGGTCCAATGGTCCGAACAATGACATGCATAATATAGCTTCTCCTTTCACCGCAAACCTCCTGTAACTCAAAAACATGCTGGTTTCCTTATTTCCAGATAATCCCAACGCTTAATAGGAGTGAACAGCATGCTCAGTGCTGATTCAGATGGCGGATTTGATAATCGACGGAGCAACCGTCATAACCGTAGATCCACAACGTCGAATCATTTCTGACGGAGCAGTGGTTGTCGATGACCAAAGAATCATTGCTGTGGGAAAATCCTATGAAATCAAGCAGCAATACAGCGCGGACACTCGAATTTCAGGGAAAAACAAGATTCTCCTCCCCGGTCTTGTCGATTGTCACGTACACCTTGCTCAAGCCCTAATTCGGGGTACGGCAGATGACGTGGACCTCATCCCTTGGCTTCGCGATTACGTTTGGGTTTTACAAGGCAATTTTACTCCCGAAGATGGAAAAGTTAGTGCCGAACTCTGTATTGCCGAGATGCTCAAATCGGGTACAACCAGTTTCCTGGAAAGCATGATTCACAAACGCTATGGGTTCGAGGGGATTGCACGGGTTGTCGAAAAAACAGGGATACGGGGGTGTTTATCAAAGCTCTTCATGGATTGGACCGGCTACGCAGACGAAGAAGCCATCATGTATGAAGGAATGATTGAGGACCCCGAGGAATGCATCGCTGAAACGCTTTCGATGCATACAAAATGGCAGGGAGCCGCCGAGGGACGGATCTTCATCTGGTGGGGTGCCCGAACACCGGGAGCAGTTAGCCCGGAATTATATCGCCGGGTTGCAGACCTCTCACAGAAACGCCACATGAGGATTACTATGCATCTGGGGGAAGTAAAGGAAGACGTAGAGTATACAAAATCCCAATTCAATCAGCTACCAGCAGAGTTTGCCAATGAAGTGGGTATGATGGGAGAAAACTGCGTCTTAGTACACGGGGTGTGGATTAGTCCTCAGGAATTCCCGATTTATGTTGAAACAGGCACGCATATGTGTCATTGCCCAGCAAGCAATTCGAAATTAGCCTCCGGAATTGCACCAATTCCGGAAATGTTAGACGCTGGAATCAATGTCTGCTTGGGATGTGATGGAGGACCGAGTAATAATGCCTATGATATGTTCCGTGAAATGTTTCTTGCAGCAGTAATTCATAAAGCACGAACCTTAGATCCTTTGACGATGCCTGCAGAAACAGTGCTGGAAATGGCCACAATCAATGGGGCTAAAGCCATAGGATTGGAAAAGGAAATTGGAAGTATAGAAGTGGGAAAGCGGGCAGACTTGGTTATGGTAGACACGACACAGTTGAATCTCGCTCCCACCTATAATCCCGTCAGTAATATCATATACGCAGCCAACGGTTTCGATGTATATACAACAATTGTCAATGGACAAATCCTTGTCCACGAAGGCAAGCTTCTAACTTTGGACGAAGAGAAAGTCATTGAGAATGCCAGGATACACGGACAGAAACTACTGGAGCGAGCAGAGGTTAAGATTCAAAGTCGATGGCAAACAAATTAAAGGCGCTTTTGATTTTATTCGCAGTTAATTGAGGTGACTCTATAATGGGTGCTGATATTGTTGGTAAATTCCATGGTCGCGACTGGTTGACTATTCAAGAATGGAACCAAGAAGAGCTACAAACACTAATTGATGCAGCAATTGAAATGAAGAAATTACAAAAGGCGCGTGAACCACATGATTATCTTCTTCGTCAAACGTTATTCATGATTTTCTTTAATCGATCCTTACGCACTCGAAACTCCTTTGAAGCGGGTATGACTCAGATGGGAGGTCATGCGCACTTTCTTTCCCCACAGGATGTGTATCGACCAGCGTTGCCAGACGATGAAGAAGCGTACACTAGCGAACGCATTTCTGATGTGGCACGAGTGCTTGCGCGAATGGGTGACGCGATTGCAATTCGAATTTATGGATCTCACGCTAAATGGATTTATGGTCGTGGTCATCGAATCCTGCGTGAATTTGCTAAGTGGTCCGATGTTCCTCTCATCAACATGGAAGATGATGTATATCATCCATGCCAAGCCATGGCTGACATGCAAGCTATCCAAGAGCACACCCCAAAGGTCCAAGGTAAAAAATTTGTTATGAGTTGGGCATACAGTCCCAGCACACAGAAACCTCTCGCTGTCCCCCAGAGTGGCATTCTAATGGGTACGAAATGGGGTATGGACACTGTCCTTGCACATCCTAAGGGCTTTGAACTAGATCCAAAAATCATTGAGATGTGTGAGAAGAATGTTGCCGAATATGGTGGCTCCTTTGAAATCATCAATGACATGGAAGAGGCTTTTACAGGTGCCCATTATGTATACCCAAAGTGTTGGACCAGTAAACATCATATTCCTCCAATCGCTCCTGCTGAAGATTGGGAGGGATGCAAGAAGTTATTTGATGCAAATAAGGATTGGATAGCAACACCAGACAAAATGGATCTGGGTGCAAAAGATGTCAAATACATGCATTGCTTACCAGCTGACCGAGGATTCGAAGTAGCTGACGAAGTTTTGGATGGAAAATGGAGTATTGCTTTTGATGAAGCTGAAAATCGACTTCACACCCAAAAAGCCGTCATGGCTGCAATTATGGGTGAACCTCAGAAGCGTTAATTGGACCTTTAGAGTAGGTTTTCGTCGCTCATAACTAAGGATAATAGACCTTTCTGTAAATGTAGGCGATTTTCCGCTTGGTCGAAGATAACACTTTGTGGGCTATCTACAACTTCGTCGGTTGCCTCTTCGCCACGAAAGACTGGAAGACAATGCATATAGATAGCATCTTTACTGGTAAAATCCATTAAATCTGAATTACAAATCCAGTCACGATATTTTTCGTGGAGCTTAGCTTCGCGGTCTTCACCCCATTTATCGATGCCAACAGCGGAACATTCAGCGCTCATCCATGATCGAGGATAAACAACATGGGCGCCATTATATGCTTCTTGGACGTTATTGGTAATTGAAAAATCACCGCCAGATTCGTTGGCATTTTGATGACACCATTCCATAACTTCAGGATCTAGTTCAAATCCAGGTGGATGAGCAAGAGTAACATCCATCCCAAACCGAGTAGCAGTTAATATTGCGCTTTGTACACTACACCAAGAGCGGGAATGTCGACTATAGGCCCATGAGAAAAGGAATTTCTTTCCTTGAATCTTGGGGAAATTTTCTTGAACTGTCATGAGATCTGTTAGAGACTGACAAGGATGAAATTTGTCGTCAGCCATGTTGATGATGGGAATATCAGCCCATTTTGCATAGTCCCGGAGCACCTGGTTCCCTCGCCCATAGACATATCCAACAGCCTTTTCGAGAATGCGAATGCCAATACCGTGACCGTATCGGGCAAGCGTCTTAGCGGTGTCTTTAACACTTTCACCTTCTCCAAGGCGCATCGCCCCAGGTTCCAGGAATTGTGCATGCCCGCCTAGTTCGGTGAGTGCGGCTTCAAAGCTAGCACGAGTTCGAGTGCTAGTATTATAAAAAAGCATGAAAAAGGTCTTATCAGATAAGAGGTGGGGAGATTTTCCCGCTTTGCTTTTTTTCTTTAAATCTTTTGAAAATTTGAGAACCGCATCAAGTTCTTCTCGAGACCACTCTTGGGTGGTTATCATGTCTCTGCCACGGAGATCCATCTTACTCAACTACTGAAGCAAATTGTGTGGATGCGATAGAGCCAAAACCTTTTGAAGCTTTCGAGAAGACGCTATCGAGAAGGGATTTAATAGTGGAGCTTTTTGATACCCATTCACATCTTGAGATGCCTCGTCTCTATTCAAAAGCTGACGCTATCATTCGGCGTGCACAAGAAGTTGGAGTCATTGGAGTGGTAGTGAGTCCGATAGAGCCAAAGTTTTTTCCCAAAGCGCTTGAGTTGAAAAAACGATTTCCTGGATTCATTTGGCCTACTTTTGGGTTACACCCTCCACGAGCGACACCGAATATGGTAAAACGGACAATCAATGCTATCCATGATTATGCAGAAGATATTGTTGCAATTGGAGAAGTAGGATTAGATTACTATTGGGTAAAAAATCCAGAGAAACGGGCATATCAACAAACAGTCTTTAGACAATTCATTCACCTTGCGGATGAATTGAATTTACCGATAGTAATTCATTCACGTGATGCAGAAGCAGATGCCCTGCAGATTTTAAGGGAGGAGAAAATGTTTGATGTTCAGTTGCATTGTTTTAATAGCCTGGACCATGTTTTGCAAGCTGCTAATCAACGGATGTTGATGAGTGTTCCCACAAGTGTGGTGTCACGCCAAAGAATGCAACGTATTGCGACAGCTATGCCAGTTGAGAATATGCTTTTAGAAACTGATGCACCATATTTATCTCCTGTCCAGGGACAAACCAACGAGCCTGCAAATCTTCCGCAATCAGTAGCAAAGATAGCTGAGCTCAAAGACACTACTCCAGAAATTATTGCGGCGGTAACTACGACTAACGCCTTGAACTTCTTACATTTACAACAAGCCTATAATAGATAGGTTCAAAGAAAAACACTCAGTAACCTTATCGCACGGTCAGCGTCTTACTGATGTTACGAGGATAATCTGGATCAATATCTTTGTAAGTCGCTAGATGGTAGGCTAAGAGTTGGAGGGGGATTACTTGGAGTATTGGACTCAAGTATTGGCTTGATTTAGGCACAGTAAGAAAATCCTCCTCGTTAACATACCGGCGAATCAATGGGTGGGGTTCACCCGTAGCCAAGATTCGAGCGCCGCGACATTCCACTTCTGCTAAGTGGTTTACAATGTGTTCCGCATCATTTGGTGCAATGGTAAAAACAACAGGGTAACCTTCATCGACGATGCTTAGAGGTCCATGCTTGAATTCGCTGGAATACATGCCATCTGCAACAATATAACAAACCTCTTTGATTTTTAGTGCACCTTCAAGAGCCACACCATGGGTTAACCCGTGACCTAGAACATAGAAATGTTGGAATTTGGACAAGTAGGGTGCGAGTGCTCGTGCTTTCAATGTCGTTGTCGAGATTGTTTCGTCGATAAGAGTGGGAAGCTGAGTTTTGAGTTCGTTGATCATGTAAGCTGCTTCTTTTGCTTTTAAGACACCCATTTGTTCACCAGCTTTAGTTGCCAGAAAGTTAAGGAGGGTAACTTGGCTGGTGTAGGTTTTTGTGGCGGGGACGCTGATTTCAAAACCGGAGCCTATAGGTAGATACAAATCACTGAGGTGAGTTAGGGTTGAGCCTAATACATTTACAATGCTAAGGATTTTCGCATCGTTTGCTTGTGCAAGATGAACGACGTCGATGACATCTTTGGTTTCACCGCTTTGGCTGACGCATACAACGACATCATTTTTCCCAAAAGAGTCGCCATAAAGTGAGTTGAACTGGCCCCCGATTACCGGTATGGTAGCAATATTAGCTAAATCGTTTAGGTAATAGCTTCCGACAATTGTAGCATGGTAGCTGGATCCACAGGCAACGAAAAAGACTCTTTTGGCTTCGACGAGTAATTCAACGAATTGGCTAATATATGGTTCCCGAATGGCGCTGAAGAGTGTTCGTGTGGCACTGACCTGTTCATGGATTTCTTTGAGCATGAAATGGGGATAGCCACCCTTTTGGGCTACACGGATGTCTGCATCGGAAGTGTATGGCTTTCTTTCAACCGTGGTTCCGTCGGAAATTCGGAGGATTTCGAGACTTGTAGGAGTAAGAATAAGTAGCTCCCCATCATGGATATTGACAATTTTTCTGGTGACAGGTAAAATACTGGGAAGGTCACTACTTACACAGGTTTCACCATCTCCGATGCCTGCAAAGAGGCTCGACCCCATTTTAACTGCATAGATTTTATCATCGTCTTTATGCATCACTGCAAAGGCATAGTCTCCTTTTAGATCACTACAACCTTTTCGAATAGCGTCCACCAAGTCTCCGGATTGATCGAAGTATCTTTCAACGGCATGAACGCAGATCTCGCCATCGTTCATACTACGAATAACATGTCCTTCCTCGGTGTATTGCTCACGTAGAGGAAGGAAATTCAAGATATTGCCGTTATGTGCAGCACACAGGTCTTCGTCACAATCAAGGTGTGGTTGAGCGTTAAGCTTACTTGGTGCCCCAAAAGTGGCCCATCGAAGCTGGGCAATTCCTTTTGAGCCACGCATTTCATAAAGACGAAGTTTTTCGGCAACTTCATCAAACTTGCCTTCATCTTTTCGTAGGTGAATGCGATTCTTGTATACTGTTGCGACACCTACAGTATCATATCCTCGGTAGGTAAGCTTCTCAGCACACTCGACTAGAATTGCACCGATATCGTTTCGCTTATTACTGGTAATTGCGAATATGCCGCACACGCAGGTTCGCTCCTTATAGTAGGCTTCACATGGAAAAATCGTTTAACTGTGTTTCGTTGTTGTATCTTTTGTTATTTTTTGAGTCCAAGGGCATTGCGAAGTTGTTTAAGGTCTGGATCAATTACAGGTGGTTTTGAGACTCGTTGAATTACGATATCTTGGTCCTTTAGCCCGCCCCCAGTTGCCTCAATGATAATTGTTTCTGAAGGGTCTTGAGCTCCAGATTCAAGGTGATTAATTAACCCTGCAAGGCCTGTTACTCCTGAAGGTTCGGCAAAAATACCTTCATATTTTGCCAATAGTTGCTGGGCATGCAGGATAGCCTCATCGTCTACTGCAAGTGCTGAACCTTTTGAATCCCGTACTGCAGCTAGTGCAAGATCACCGTCCCAGGGAAGTGGATCACATAATCCTTCCGCAACACTATGAGGTGAAGTATAAGGGATGATTTTGAATGGATCCTGGTTTGTTTGATAAGCTTGTACTAGCGGAGGACACCCTGTAGCTTGAACTGCGACCATCTGTGGGTGTTTCTTTACTAGTCCAAGGCTTTCGAAGTCTGTGAACCCACGCCATTGCCCACCCAGAAGTCCACCACCCCCCACCTGAACGTAGACGACGTCAGGTACTTGCCATTCTAGTTGTTCGATAATCTCATAGGCCAGGGTCTTGGGACCTTCAGCTTGGTAAGGATTGAAAGGTCCAAAGCTTGGACAGGGAGTCCAGCCATACTCTGCACAAGCGTCTCGTAGAAGTTTAACCGTTGGATCGTCGCCTTTGTGTAATCCCCGAAGACGAACGACTTTTGCGCCATACAAGAGTAATTGGGCAATTTTCCCCATTGGGGCTATATCAGGTACAAAACAATAACATGAAAATCCAGCACGCGCACAGTAGGCGGCAAGAGCTGCGGCGGCATTCCCACTACTGGCGGAAGCTAAGGTAGTGGATCCTTGTTCGTTAGCTTTGGATACGCCCACTGTCATTGGTCGATCTTTAAACGACCATGTCGGATTTCGAGTTTCATCTTTGATGTATAGTTCACGAACCCCTAAGTACTCAGCAAGGCGCCTACTTCGAAGGAGAGGGGTTCCGCCTTCACCAAGCGTTATTATGCTTTTTCGATCTAATATTGGAAGTAGTTCAAAATAACGCCAAACGCCAACAGGGCGCTTCTTAAGGGTCTTTTTAGAAATTACTTCTTTTAGCTTTGAAAAATCATAATATATATCGATACGGTTCTCACATTTTGGAGTTTTACAAAATTGTGGATTTTGAGAGAGGGTATATTTTGCTCCGCATTTAGGGCATCGTAGATGCGTGACATATGACAAGGTTAGGAATCCTCCTGGTGGATTTCGCGTCGCAAGGCGATGAGTCCATCCCGGATTATCGCATACCGTTCAGATAGATCCTGCATATACTCATAAAGGGTAGCATATTCTGATCGACTTCTTAGGGTAGTTTTTGTTTCTAGTTCATCGAGAGGCCCCAAGGATTTGCGAGTAACAGCACGGCGCAAGGCTATTGCTACTCGGTAGCCATCTTCTCGACTGAACCGTGTTTGTTGTTTTTTGGAAAGAGATTTGCGGAAGATATCGATATGCTTACTTAAGTTAGCAGCATCAGCGATAAGGGTTAAGCAGGCAGCGAATACGAAGAGACTACCGAGCATCTCTTTTTCCCACCAGGTCAAAAGGGATTTTCGAATCAATAGGTCTAAGGCGCCTTGAAGGCACGATTGGCTGGGTTTCAAAGCATCTTGTAAATAGAAGAGGTCAGCGGCTTCGAGTAATAGACCGGCAGCTCGAGAAGGGTTGTGTTGCCGCCAATAATATTCCCCACTAACAAGGATAAGAACTAATGCAGAGTTGTATTCTTTCTTTGCCCGAAATATCTTGGCTTCTTGAAGATATTGCCCTAATTTCGTTTTGGCTACATCAGGTCCAGGTGAAGTCATTAGTCCCGTAAATCGTAATTCAGCCTCAGTAGCTGATGACTGGCGTTGATTATCCATCTCTTGATAAAGGTCACGCCAGAGATTTTGCAGAAAAGCACCTCTTTACGATGTGTATCATGTTGCACCCATTCTTAGTTTAAAAAGGTACAAAAACATTGGGTGACCATTCAAACTGCAATATTTTCAATGTTTCTGCATCGAATCTAGCAAAGTTTATGTTGATTCAATCTTTGTTTCAGTTGGTGGCATTAAGTGGTTTCCAAGCGGTCCATAGTGGCAGCTATCTCCGTCGTTATCATCCTACTGCTAATTCTAAGCTTTCTTTTACCACTCATATTTGTACCACCAATCCCTCGTCAAAGACCCTACGATGACGTCGAAGATTGGGGAAGCGGAGTGACTGTTGAAGGGGGAGACGACACCTTCTTGGACAATATTACACTTGATGATGTCACTTTAGATTTGAATTGGTCCCTTGACCCCTCTTTTATCGTCGCCATCATTTCTCCAGCCGAACCGCCTCGTTATTGGCGAAATACAGCCTATGATCGATATACAGGAACCGACTGGGAAAAGAGTACGAATGCAACGGTTCCACTAGCGGGAGTGAATCCTGGGAGTGAAGTTGTCTACACAGTAACGCAAAATATTACGAATCAGGGTGTAACTGGGTCCTTTTCCCTCTTGTCTTTGTGGCCAGATCCATTGATTATTAATCAATCCCTTCAATTTCCTCATCTCTCGGACCCTAATTCCTATAATTTTGAAGTCGACAATTTTGGAACCGCACTTTTCAATGGATTTTTTGATCAAACAGGAACGGCAACCCTTCAATACGATGTCACCTATGTTCCCCGAAATTGGACGCTGATCCGTCCTCAATCACTCCAAGCTAGTGCAACCCCCGGAGCAATTCTTGCCCAATATCAGCAACAAGGACTTAGCTATATGAGCTCAGCCACCCGCTCAGATGTGCAAACCCGGCTATCTATGATCCTTGCTGGCGTACCGAACACGGCTTTTGAGCAGGCTTTTGCAATTCAAAATTATTTCAAGGCAAATTTTGCCTTCGATCCGTTTGTCACACGACCTGGGCCAAACGATGAGCATGTTGAATGGTTTCTCCAGCAAGGTGGAGGCATCGGCATTGATTTCGCGACGGCATATACGATGTTTCTCCGTGAAGCCGGAATCGCTGTACGACCTGTATTTGGAGCAATTCTTGGAGAAAACCAAGGAACTCAACGTGTACTCCATCCTATGCACTTACATTTCTGGGTCGAAGTGTATATTCCAACAGCTTCGCAAGGGTATTGGATTCAATTTGATCCAACACCATTACCTAATTTTATTACCGATGGCAGTCCGCCACCTGTACCCCCACTAAGTAGCATGTCCCCTGAACCGGCAGTGCCTGATGACGATCCCTATGTCGTGAGTACATACTTCAATCTCAACCTCAGTGTTGTCCCTCAAATTGTTAATCGATTTGCCCAATTCCAAATTACTGCTACCCTAACCCAGGATGGTATTCCTCAGCCAGGGGAGACCATTGATTTTTACGATGATACAGAACACTGGTTCCTCGGAAGTAATATTACCTCAGTAGTTGGTGAAGCAAGTATTACTTTTGCGTATAACAATTCGGCTATTGTTGGCGGTCATCTTCTACGTGCGGAGTTTAGTGCCATTAGCTCGTTTGCTGTCGTCGCACTTCATGGAACGGCAAACCTCTCTTTAACCGTGGTTCCATTAGAGGCAAATCGGAGCACCTTTGTTCAGCTTAGTGGATATTTGATTGACGCAATTAATGGAAGAGGCATTTCGGCCAATGAAACCGGGTTCACGGGTGTTAGTATACTATTCAACTTCATTTTAGCTACGGAGCCGCTTACAGATGCACTCGGTTACTTTTCCACGAATTATCCGATTCCGTTGTCTCAGGCGCCTTTAGGTCCCACACTGGTGCAAGCGGCTTTTTCGATTCCTGGTATTATTGACCCAACGGTAAGTACTTTTGAGATTCTGAATGTAACCGCGACCTCACAACTCACCGTTCAAGCCATCCCGAATTCTATTCGACTTAATACGAACACAACGCTCCAAGGGCAATTACGTTATGATAATGGAACAGGAATTGCAGGACAAGCGATTCAACTATTTTGGAACGGAACACCAGCGGGTGTTGTAATCACTGACAATGTTGGATACTATTCCTTAGAATATAATGCCACCAAAGTTGGACAGGTTCTGATTGAAGCACAATTTCTGGGCACCCAATACGTCTACGGTTCTCGGGCATCGAATCTCGCTCGGGTGCATGATCAAGGTTCAATTATCGTGTTTGTTGACGATGATGATGGTGATGACATCACACAGCGAGGAAATACTATCTATTTTTCTGGTTGGGTGGAGGACTCAAATGGCATTCG
>JBHLPR010000011.1:34517-55210 GCA_048939245.1 Promethearchaeota archaeon
GATGATGGTGATGACATCACACAGCGAGGAAATACTATCTATTTTTCTGGTTGGGTGGAGGACTCAAATGGCATTCGCCAGGGAGGAGTCACCGTTCTCATTTACTTGAATGGAACCCAAGAGATTTCCACTGTGACCTTGCCCAATGGTTCATTTTTCATTTCCTACCAAGTTGAAACAAACCAACCCATTGGCGTTCGAGAAGTAACTGGAGATATCGTGCATCCGACCTTAATAGTGATTACGAGCAGTGATTACTTCATCCTTAATTCGTCAACCACCATTCAGAATCTCGCAACTGATATTTCTCCAGTGATGCTGGGAGAGACCGTAACCTTGTCAGGTCAACTCGTTGATGACCAAGGAGTTGGTCTATCAGGACAGAACCTCGACATTGAAATTTCTTACTTAGCTATCTCAATTCCCGTTGGCACAATCATGACTCAGTCTGGCGGCACATTTACATTTGTATTTGTGGTGCCACCGAGTGTACCCGTGAGTGTTTCGACGGTTTCCTTTGATGTCACCTACTCCGGAACCACCTACTATGGACCCAGCATTGATATTGAACCCTTTGATGTATTCTCCAATGCCACAGTACTAATTGATGTACCACTCGGACCCTATGCTTGGAATGCAAGCATATTGGTCAATGGAACACTTGTTGATAACTTCGGACGCGTACTACCCAACCGAGATATCCAATTGTTCATTAATGGAACCAGCGGTATTTCCACTGTGTCAAATCAAATTGGCCGAGTGGGTTTTCAGCTCAGATTTGCTCCCTCAGGAATCAATGATGTAACCTATGCTCTTCAACTCCGACACGAAACGATAATTACCTTTAACTCATCTGTTAGAAACATAATTGTGGAGGCTCAACAACCCATGCAACCACCCCCCCTTCTAACTATTCCCCTTGAATGGATCATTGCAATAGTCGTTATCATTATCATTGTAGTAATAGTCATCCTTGGCTATCGCTACTGGAAACGTCGTCCCCGTCAACCAACCGCACCATCGATTGATGCGGCTTCGATGTTAACTGCTCTTCGACAACTCTTAACCGAGAAAAAATATCGAGAAGCGATTATCTACGCTTTTCGAATGTACGAAGCGATAATTCAAGCTAAGCTTGGTATTTATCGTGACCCGAGCATTACGGTTCGTGAGTTTGCTAATGTGACAGTAGCGCATGGCCGATTGGATTCACGTAATATGGAAGTTTTCATTCGTGGCGTCGAGGAAGCCCGATACAGTGACCACCCCATTAGCTATAACATGGCTCTTTCAACGTTGAGTGCTTTTGCTAGCCTCTATAACTCCTTGACCGGAGGCAATTTGCGGTTTGTCACGCAAGAACAACAAGAACCCCAATCAGATGCCCAACCAACCGAAAGCGGCTGAAGCGAAAAAACGAAGTAAGTTCATAAACATCCTTGTCTTCTGCTTCGTGTTCGCCATAGCCTGGCTGCCGATTTTCCTGAGCGTTAGCGGAGTTGGGGGGCTCGATATTCTGCCTTTTTCAATCTATAATTCTCACCCGATTCCAGGCGATGGTTGCTCTGAGCTCGCTCTTGAATTGGAAAATAACGGCTATGATGTAAACCCCCTTATTAGCTCCTTAAGCGTAGTAAACAGCATTCCGAAAAATTGTGTCCTATGTATAATCGGACCCACCCATTATTTCTCACTTATTGAAACTTCAGCACTCTTAGACTTCTTCATTAATGGCGGGAGTATGCTGTTGGTTGACGATTTTGGCTCGGCAAATACCATACTTGACGGACTGGCGATGTTAATTGTGGACTGGCCAAGGATTAGATTTACTCAGGGTTTGCTTCTTGATGCCACCAATAATGATAATGGAATCCCCTTGTTAGCGTCCATCGAGTCTTTTAACGACGGAGGACGAATCTTTTCTTCCGGGCATCATGTGGTAATGAACTACGCCACCTCAATTGACGCACCAGCGGGTTCTGCACTTGCTGCATCATCGACAAACTCCTGGATTGTGGCAGGTGACGTCGTTAGCCATATTGAAAATGGAGGCGACCCGAATTATATCGCTTACAATGCCACCCGAGGCGACCAACCGGGTCCCCTTCCGCTAATGGTTGAATTACAAATAGAAAATGGAACCTTGATGCTGCTGAACGACCCGAGCATCTTTATCAACAACATGATTGACCGGGGAACCAATCGTTTGTTCGCAAATGAACTTTTCACTTATTTAGCCAACCAGGCTAATGCAGATACAATCATTATTGATCACAACCATCTAGGTTGGTCACCGAATTCGCCAGTTCTATATGTTGGCTTGATGTTAGGACAAATCACCTATGTGTCAACAAATTGGTTGTTAGCACCGTTGGCACCTCTGTTAGCTATTTGGATGGTTAGACGTTATTTACCGTTTGAACGTCCTGAGAAACAGAAACCGATGGAGATGTATCGATTACGTGGACAAACGATGTTCACCAAAACGTTATACGAATACATTAACACGCATCAATATAACGAAGCACTTGAAATCATCTACGGCCAATTGAAACGCGATTTACGCCGACGACACGGATTACGCGTTTTCGATGTGCCAAGACTTCTGGTTACCGTTTCTCGCACTCGTCAACCAGGAGATATTGCCCAAATAACAGATGATTTTGAAGTATTAGAAAAAGCGGTCCGTGAATCAAAGCAAATTAAGCGCGAAGAGTTCTTGGATCTCTTTTTCAAAATTGAAAGAATTCGAGAAAATATTGGGTGAAATGACATGAGTAGAAGACGAAGACGGAGTGATGGAATGTCCATTGCAGAAGTCAGAACCCATGCTACTAACATTCTAGATGAAGTTGGCAAGGTCATCGTGGGAAAACGGAATATTCTCCAAGATATCCTGATTGGACTTTTGTCAAAAGGTCATATCCTCCTCGAGGGTGTTCCAGGAATAGCAAAGACGTACATGGCAAACGCCTTTGCACAAACCATTGGATGTGAATTTAAGCGCATTCAATTTACACCAGACATGCTTCCCGCAGACATCGTCGGGACAAACATCTATGATCCAAATACCGGTGAATTTCGATTACGAAAAGGGCCGGTGTTTTCAAATCTTGTCTTAGCTGACGAAGTTAACCGTTCGCCGCCAAAGACTCAATCCGCACTTTTGGAAGCGATGCAAGAAAAACAGGTCACAATAGAAGGGTCAACCTTACCGCTCCCTGAACCTTTCATGGTTCTAGCGACACAAAACCCCATTGAATTGGAAGGAACTTATCCTCTTCCTGAAGCTCAAGTGGACAGATTCCTTTTCAAGCTTCATGTGGATTATCCGTCCGATGCGGAGGAAGTTGAGATTCTTCGAAGGAAGCATCAACCGGAAGAGGTGGACTTGGAACCGGTTGTTGATCCACCTATATTGCTTCAGATGCAGGAGACCACTAAACGAGTCTTTGTTGAGCCATATATCATGTCTTATATCCGCGATGTTGTTGTTCGTACACGAAATGATCCGCAGATTCTGGTTGGTGGTTCACCTCGAGCATCTATTGTGTTACTTGATACCTCGAAGGTGCATGCAGCATTGAGTGGGCGAGATTATGTGACCCCAGATGATATCAAAGCGTTGGCACCTCACGCGTTGAATCACCGTTTGATTCTCAAACCTGAAGCGGAATTGGAAGGAACTTCGGTCAACGCGGTCATTGACCGAATTTTAAGACAAATCAGTGCACCAGGAGCGTAAATTTACGTGTTCTCTGAACGCGGACGAACAGTCCTTCTCATAGGGATTTTCATCCTCGTCTCAGGGTTCGCTTTCACCAACTATGGTCTGGTCATTTTAGGAGTCTTTCTTATCATTGGATCAGTGGCGAGTTCCCCTTTTTTCCAATTAACAATGCCTGTTGAATCATTAGAGGTAATTAGAGAAATTGATAAACGGAAAATCTTTCAGGACGATTTTCTCCATGTGAAGCTTACGGTTAAAAACACGGGAACCCATCGAATTGATTCCATTGACGTTTACGATGTATATCCGGAGATTTTTAGACTAGTTTTAGGGAAAAATCGAATTCGAACACGTATCGACCCGAATCAAGAAGTAAAGTTTTCTTATATTCTCCAAGCCACCTTGCGGGGAAAATTTACTTTTGGACCCACTAAATTTCAGATCCATGACCGGCTTGAATTCCGTTTTGAAGAAATGTCAGTTGAAAACTTTGAAGAGCTTCTGATTTATCCGAACGTTGAAGAAGTTCGCATAATGGAAAGTCTAGCAAAGAAGCGTAGACTTGGACATATGTTTGGAATTCATAAGACCCGACAAATGAGTTTAGGCACAGATTTTACAGGTATACGAAAATATGAAGTAGGAGATGAATATCGGCGGATTGACTGGAAGTCCTCTGCGCGTTTGCAAAAACTCATGATGCGGCAGTATGAAACTGAGCGAAATATTCGAATATTCATTATTCTTGATATTGGTTCTACCATGGCCGCAGGGCGCCCTGAAAATAGTAAATTGGAAGCGGCTATTCGGGCTGCGATGATGTTAGCAAAAACGGCCATGGAAAGGAAAGACCATGTAGGATTGCTAACATGGTCAACTAAACAGCACTCATTTCTCAAACCCGGTTTGGGTGATGCTCAGTATCATCGCATGCTTGACTATTTAGCGGAAATTGAGCCAGGCGGGGAATTTGATTTAACGGTTGCAGTGGAATACTTAGCACCGCGTATAACGCAACAGAGTTTTTTCATTATCATTACTGATCTTGAATCGAATCGTAAACAATTGGAAAAGGGCATCAAACTGATTCGTGGTTATAAACATAATGCGATCATTATCCGACCATTTGGCCCCTGGTTCGAAATCGAAGAAATCTACCTTTCTCCTGTTGAACAAGCTATTGGAGAAGCTATTGTTCACAAATTGCTCGAAGAGCAGTCTCAATTGGCTAAAAGCTTTCAACGGGTAGGCGTATCAATCATTCCAGTGGGACCGGGTGACTTTCTGCCCACGGTGTTAAGTGAGTACCTGAAAGCTAAGAAACGAAGTATTGCGGTGATGTAAGAAATGGAGGTGAAAAGTAATTGAAGAGATATATTCTCTGGATGCTCCGTGGTGTTGCTGTTGCAGCATTCATTGCCTTTGCAGCCATTATTCTCCTAAATTTAGATCCCAACGTATGGCGAGTAAATGGTCCTGCAGGTATCTTCACCGCCCTTCTTGACTTTGCTTCAGGACTCCGAAATATCTTAACCCTAATGGTACTCCTTTTCACCCTGGTAGCTGCGTACATTAGTGCATTCATCGGATCATTTGTATTTCAACAGCCGATAGATACTCTCGCTCTTTATTATAATGAAGCAATTACAGCGTATTTCCAAGCCTTTGGATTTACTCTCTCTCCGTTATTTGCTGATCCAATCAACTACGTTTTTTCCTTTCTTCTCAGTCTTTATTTCTTGTCGTTTTGGATCCTACTTATCATTGCCATCGCAGCCGGTGTAATCTCCTTTCTCAGGATTAGTGGGCGCTTGGCTACTTTGTGTTTTGTATCGATGATCGGGCTAGCAATCTTAGGTGCAGCAGGAATCATATTGAATATTCCAGGAAGTGAGAATGGGTATTTTCTCCCGCTATATAGCACGGAACCGACCAATGCAAACTTCTTATTATTTTTACAATCAGCTGTGTTTGGAATTGCAATAGTTAGTTTCATTTACTTGGAAGCCTCGTATCAAGTCGTTTATTTTTATTCGCTGTTAGAACCGCCCACTATACGCGAAGAACAACTTCGAAGGCAAATTAGCCAGTTGCAGAGTGATGCACAAAGCCAAGTGCCGATTCAGACCCAAGATATCCCCGTTCCTAAGGCTCTTCAACGAATGCTAGGATCTGATGCTTTTCGGTTAATGCGTCAGGTCATTGAAAGAAGACTATTGCGCCGGGAATGGATCGTTGAGCTAAAAGACGTGCACGAGGTGCGTCGATTAAACAACTTTGTCACACGACTCTACCGAGAAGATCCTGAGGCTGAAGCAGCATTGACTGCACGTGCTTCAACTCCGTCATTATCCCGCATGACCATCTTATCAATCGGGTCATCCGTTGTGCGTTTTGTTTTTGTGATTCTTATCACGTATATTTGCATCAACCCTGTGATTTTTCTAGGTCTTCTAAATGCCCCACCAATCATCATAGAATCGATAGAATTGCTGTTTTTACCCGAAAAGACTCTGTTGTTCCTTGTACCATTAGCTCTGCTGTTCCCCCTTGTAGCTACAATAATTGGCTATCTTCGACAGCGTCGTGCACAGCCGGCAGAAGTAGCTACACCGGCATTGACACAATAGCACGAGATGTGACACTTTCGGCTAGAATCACTTCAACCCTTGTGATATTAGGAAAACCGGTCAAAAGACTGTCTTTCAATCTCTGACACAGAAATCGAGCAAGCTCTTCTGCCGTCGTTTCAACGATGTCAATCACCACTACATCCTTGGAAGGGAAGGAGTAGGTGCCATTTGGGGTTTGGACATGCGTTTGCTGATTCTCTTGGCTAGTCTTGATTAATGCTGATTTAGCAGGTAAAAGAATGAAATGATCCCATTGTTTACACAATTGCTGAACCCGCTGTTTTAGTATACGAAAATCAATGACCATCCCTTGCGGGTTCAATCCCCCATGAACTCTAACAGCTACATGATAATTGTGCCCATGCAACTTCTCACAGCTTCCTCCTTCACTAACAAAGTGAGCAGCCGCAAAATCAATACCAGAAACCTCTACAGAAATTTGCTTACTCATAGTAAACCCTACTTCCATAATGTCGAAAGGAGTAGAAAAAGAATAGGAAAAAAGGAGAAAATAGCGCCCGCACAAGCGGACGCTGAGTTACATCATTCCGGGCATACCACCCATGCCAGGAGGCATTCCACCCATGCCTGGAGGCATACCACCTGCTCCACCTGGGGGACCAGCACTGCGTTTCGAAGCGATGACATCATCAATTCGTAGAATAAGTGATGCAGCTTCAGTTGCAGATCGGATTGCATGAGTCTTTACCCGGAGCGGCTCGATTACGCCGGCTTTCACCATGTCTTTTGCCTTGCCAGTCAGAATATCAATGCCCATCGTATTCTTGTTGCTTCCATGTTCTGCACGGAGGGCAACTATAACATCAATGGGGTCATGTCCGGCATTCTCAGCAAGACTCTTGGGAATGACTTCCATGGCGTCAGCGAATTTGTTTACTGCGATTTGCTCGCGGCCTTTGAGTGAAGAAGCATATTCTCGAAGATGTGAAGCGACTTCCACTTCGGGAGCCCCTCCACCGGGAACAACTTTGCCATCTTCAACGGCATCTCGAACGACAGATACAGCATCATGGAAAGCTCGTTCAGCTTCATCAACGACACGTTCTGTGCCACCACGAATGAGTACGCTTACGGTCTTAGGATCTTTGCAACCTTCAACGAAGACCATTTTGTCATCCCCGACTTTTCGTTCTTCAACAGTTTCACAACTGCCAAGATCCTTTGAAGTGAGATGATCGATAGTTGATACCACCTGACCTCCAGTCGCACGAGCAAGCGCTTCCATATCGCTCTTCTTGACACGGCGAACAGCGAGAATACCTGCTTTGGCTAGATGATGTTGAACCTTATCATCGATTCCTTTTTGGGCAAAGACCGCATTGGCACCGACTTCTTTTACTTTTTCAGAGATACTTTTCAACATACGCTGTTCTTCATCAAGGAAAGATTGCATTTGTTCGGGATTCGTGATTCGAATTTCAGCATCCATTTCTGTTTTCTCAACTTCTAGAGAGGCATTCAGAAGTGCGATCTTCGCATCACTTATGCTTCGTGGCATTTCAGAATGGACAATTTCTTTGTCTATAATGACTCCACGCACTAATTTGGTTTCACGGATTGACCCGCCTTCCTTCTTTTCAACCTTGATATGATCGATGTCAGCGACAATTCCTTCAGGGTTGACTTCAGTAATTTGTAGCACTGAATCAACTGCAATTGGAGATAAGAACTCCTTTGCTTCTGCAATGAGTTTACTAGCCATTGAAGTATTACAGACTTTCAAAAGCGTAGCTCGATCTTTGATTGAGCAGTCGATAGACATGTTATTGAGAATTTCACTAGCCTTGTCAACGGCTTTTCGATAACCTGAGATAATTACAGTTGGATGGACGCCTGAGGTGATAAGTCCCATGGCTTGTTTGAGAAATTCGCCGCAGAGGACCACTGCCGAAGTGGTTCCGTCACCTGTTTCCGTGTCTTGGGCTTTGGCAACTTGAACAAGCATTTTGGCAGCGGGATGCTGAACTTCAATCTCATCAAGGATAGTAGCCCCATCGTTGGTGATGGTGACATCGCCTAGGCTATCCACTAGCATTTTATCTTGACCACGCGGACCCAAAGACGTGCGTACTGCATCAGCAAGTGCTCGCACTGCCATAATATTGTTTTCGCGAGCATCACGACCTCGGGAGCGTTCTGTTCCTTCTTTGAGTATTAAGACCGGCACACCTTGCATTTGTGCCATGATATTGTTCCTCCTTTGCAATTATTGGTTTTTCTAGTAGGATGAACTGGTCGGCAATCCTTGCACTGACATAAAAAGCTTACGCCATTTCTGATTGAAATTCCTATTCAAAGTGGTATTACAATTCGGTAAGAGGTGTATAATCCCACTCAGTGAAAATGGTCTTTACTAATCCTACAATACCTTGAGAAAGAAAGAGAGTTTCCATGAGAAAGGCCATGAACAGAATCTCTATCCAAGCTTTGCCTACAATTCCCAATGCGATCATAAGGACGAATTCAGCGGGAATTGGAGTTAGAACCGGAACAAGAAATACGAAGAGCCAGATGGTAAAGATGCATTCTGGAACGTACCCTAAGATGACAGACAAAAAGGGGCGTTTGAAAGTCTTTTGAACTGCTCCACTGGTAAATCCTGCCATTGCTTTTCCCAATGGTAAACCTACCAGACCTACAATTCCTAGTTGACCCCAAATGTATCCAAATGCAATTCCAGGATAGATACCCACTATAGCTCCAGTGATAGCGCCGATGATGGCGCCACCTGGAATAGCGGTCATAAATGTCCCCAAGTGACTAAGATCGAGTGAGATCTGTGTTGCTCCGAGCTGAACGGTGTTGATAGTAAGAATCGATACTGCTGTTCCTAAAGCAGCCATTATGGCCATGTAAACGATGATCTTTGTGTTATAAGGTGATGTTCCTTTATTGACAGTCACAAGAGAACCTCCTTAGGAGAGGGCGCTTTGACGGTTTCTGGTATTTAAGAGTAGCTACTCGTTTTTGAGTTGAACCGCTTCATGGTTGTGGAGAAAGTTATTTGTGATTCGAGTAAAGGAAGAGTGGTGAGGTTGATTCAGTGTCGAAGTTCCGCCATTCGTTTTTACCAACAGCAGGTGAGCAAGAAATCGAAATGCTTTCTACCCTTGGAATCAAAAGCATCGATGAATTATTTGACGACATACCTTCCAAATTTCAGTTAAAAACGCGTTTGAAAATACCCCGAGGATTATCTGAAAGAGAAGTGTGCACGAAAGTTTCCGAGTTTCTTGCCCAAAACTGGGACCCACAAAAGAGTATCAGTTTCTTAGGTGGTGGTGTGTGGTCACATATCATTCCTGAAGCAGTTAAAGCCATTGTAGGACGCACTGAATTCTTAAACTCATATACACCGTATCAGGCAGAAATTAGTCAAGGAATCCTGCAAGCGCTGTTTGAGTACCAGAGCCTGATGGCTGAATTAGTCGATCTTCCAGTTGTAAATGCATCTATGTATGATTGGGCCAGTGCCTTGGGAGAGGCGGCATTAATGGCGGGTCGAGTTACGAAACGTGGAACTTTTATTATTCCTCAGCTCATTTCGCCAAATCGTCGAGCAGTTTTACACACCTATACAGAGCCGGCAGGAATTAGAATTGAGAGTGTCGGCTATCATGCACAGACAGGACAACTAGATATCGAGGCGCTAAAAGCTCTCTTCGACTCCAATATAGCTGGTGTCTATTTTGAAAATCCAGGATACTTAGGTGTCCTCCAAGAGGATGTTGATGCGATTTCTGAGATCGTTCATGATTCGGGGGCGCTTCTGGTGGTCGGTGTTGACCCCATTTCGTTAGGCGTCCTTCGACCCCCAGGAGATTATGGCGCAGATATTGTGATTGGTGAAGGACAACCCTTGGGCACTCCGTTGAATATGGGTGGTCCCTTATTGGGTATTTTTGCGAGTCGGGATGAAAGAAGAATCTTGCGGCAACTTCCAGGCCGTATTATCGGTTTGACCTCAACACAAGATGGAAAAGAAAGGGGATTTGTAATGACGATTCAAGCTCGGGAGCAGCATATTCGTCGAGAAAAAGCCACCTCTAATATTTGCTCAAATCAAGCCCATTCAGCCTTAACAGCAGCAGTTTATCTCTCGTTATTGGGATCCCAGGGCATGGTAGAACTTGGAGAGAAGATTCTCCAACTTCGCTATTATGCTGAGCAACAGTTGAATGCCATTGAGGGAATTAAAGCACCGTTGTTTGACGCTCCACATTTCAAGGAATTTGTAGTTTCAATAGAAAAGAGTGGAAAAACAGATCACAAAAGAACCGAGATAAGAGAGGCGTTGGAGAAAATTCAACAATGTGGAATATTGGCCGGAGTGCCTTTGGACCAGTCTTTTCCTGAATTGGGGCAGTCGGCATTAGTATGTGTTACTGAGATGCACACACAGGAGGCAATAGACCAACTTGCAATTGCCGTTCAACAGGCTATGGAGGGTGAGCAATGATGTTCCGTCAAGCAAAGTGGGATGAACCCCTGCTTTTTGATCGATCTAGGGTCGGAGCTGTGGGTTATTCACTACCCGAACTTAGCAACGCTATTCGCAAAATGCTTCCCAAGCCCATTTTAACAATCCCAAAGGGCTTACGTCGAAAAACGCCTCCGTCATTACCGGAGCTATCAGAACCCGAAGTCGTTCAACATTTCATTCGTCTATCGCAGATGAATTACAGTGTTGATTTGGGGTTATACCCTTTGGGTAGTTGTACAATGAAATATAATCCACCAATGAATGAGGAAATCATCAAAAACCCAACCTTTTCCCAATCTCATCCATCCCAAGATTGTTCAACGCTTCAAGGCATTCTTCGAATTCTATTTGAATTACAAGAATGGCTATCAGAAATTACTGGAATGGACCAACATTCATTACAACCTGCAGCGGGTGCTCAGGGTGAATTAGCTGGAGTCCTCATCATTCGTGCATACCATAAGGATCAAGGTGAACTTGAAACACGTCGACAAATTATTGTCCCCGACTCTGCACATGGAACTAATCCAGCCAGTGCATCGATGGCAGGATTCGATGTGTTGGTAGTTCCTTCGAACAAACAAGGCCAAATTGATATACAAGCTCTTAAGAGCGCAGTCTCGAGACAAACCGCTGGCTTGATGTTAACCAATCCGAATACCCTCGGACTATTTGAGCAAGAAATCGAAACCATCGCATCAACGGTTCATGAAGCGGGTGGTTTACTTTATTATGATGGTGCGAACCTAAATGCAAATTTAGGACGAGTGCGACCCGGAGATATGGGTTTCGATATCATCCATACGAACTTACATAAGACATTTGCAACGCCGCACGGGGGTGGTGGTCCTGGTGCAGGTCCAGTTGGAGTAAAGCAGCACCTTGCAGAATTTCTCCCTATCCCTGTTATTTCATTTGACGGAAAGCAGTACTTTTCAGATATTGATCGTCCGAAATCGATTGGGCGCCTACATGGTTTTCATGGAAACACCGCGGTGTTACTGAAAGCGTATGCCTATATTATGCGGATGGGCTGGCAAGGATTGCATGCGGTTTCAAATCATGCGGTATTAAATGCAAACTATCTGATGAAAAAAATTGAACACATTAAAGGCTACAGCATTCCTTATGCACCTGGTATATGGCGAAAACACGAAGTCGTTGTTAGCGCCAAACCCCTTGAACATGATACCGGAGTTAATGCACGAGATGTGGCGAAGGCGTTACTTGACCGGGGCTTACACGCGCCTACCTTTTATTTTCCAATGATTGTGGAAGAAGCATTGATGATTGAACCAACGGAAACATTCAGTAAAGCAGAATTAGACCGCTTCGTTGATGCATTGGAAGAGATCGCTGAACAAGCATATACTGACCCGAAGCTTGTATGTAATGCCCCTCAAAATACAGCCATTAAGCGGCTTGACGAAGTGAAAGCAGCTCACCCACGTACAATCACGTTAACATGGCGGATGCTCCAAGAAAAGAAGCAATAGAGCTACTTCAGATGATATTCTGGTAAACTCTGCATCAATAGTGTTTGAGTCTATCCCCGTTTCTTCCTGCCTGATCTTTTGGGTGCGATAAGTCCAACTTTACGACCTGGTGGTGCTGTACGTGGCACCGAACTTGGACCACCTGGTCGTTGTTTGTTTCCCCCGCCATGTGGATGGCTACAGGCATTCATTGCAACGCCACGAACCTTGGGGTATGTGAGGCCCTTGGCGTACCGGTGTTTGTGTTTACTACCGGCTTTCAGAAAAGGTTTTTCAGGCCGCCCACCGCCAGAAACCACCCCTATTGTGGCTCTTGCCGTGGAACTAAAAGCCCGGGTCTTACCGGATGGCAAACGTATGGAAGTTTTTCCACGAGAATGCGTAACGACAGTTGCATATGTGCCGCTTGATCGGACGAACTTACCACCATCGCCAGGTTGACTTTCAATATTGAAAACAGGCGTTCCCTCCGGGATTTTTCCAAGAGGTAAAATATGACCCGCTCGAACACCAGCCTTAGACCCGATTCGTATATCCTGTCCTACTGCTGTTCCCTCCGGGACTAGAGATAGACAAGTCTCACCATTTTCAAAACGAAGTGCAGCGATAGGAGCCCCTCGACCGGGATCATGCATAAGATCTACAACTTCAGCCAGAAGATATCCGCGTTTGTTCATCATGGCTAAGGGAGGATATTTTACTGGACCACGTCGTCGGTGACTTTTTGCACGGAAGGTTGGTGAGCCACGACCGCGACGTTGTACTAAGATTCGTTTACCCATCTTTTTTACCTCCGATTAGAATAGCCCTAATTTGACTGCGAGGTCAGCAGCATTATGTTCAGGAGAAAGTTTCACTAGAGCTTTCTTCTTCCCCTCGGGAGTAATCATGGTGTTTACCTTGACAACTTTTACTTCATAGAGTAACTCAACTGCATCATGAATTTGTCCCTTGGTAGCTCTGCGGTTGACGATGAAGGTTAACCGATTTTCTTTTTCTACGATTTCTGAGGCGCGCTCAGTAATCATCATCCGAATAATTACATCATAAGGGTCCATCATTACCCACCATCCGAGCCACCATTTTCAAGCGCTGTTATTGCTGATTTAGTCCAGATTGTTAAGCGCCCTGGTTGTGTTCCCGGTGCTAGAGCTTCAGCATTGAGTTTTGAGACATAAACAACATTTACACCTGGAAGATTACAAGCTGCACGACGTATTCCCCCATCCTTTGCTATGATAATTAGGGGACCAACAGGTCGTCGGTATTTACGTCCACGACGTCGAGCATTTCCCCCTCGAATTTTTCGACCGTTTTTCACACGAACAATATCACTCCATATACCAAGGTTTTCGAAGACCTCTTTTACTTCCTCAGTCGACTGTAAATCTTGAAACTTGTCCAGTATTACGAGAGGAAGTTGCTCAGCCTCAAAGAGATGACCCCTCGAAGAAACGAGATCCAGATTTCCTGTAGCCGCTATAGCGGAGCGAATTGCCAACCGACGCTCCTTCTTATTAATTCGTTCCTGGGAATTCTTTGCTGCCTCCGGAGGATGTGTCCTTCGTCCACTAACCGTGAATGGTGCAAAAGCACCGTGTGAGGCACTCCGATAACCCTGCCCTTTTCTCCGTGGAACTCGTGCCTTCCCATGGCCAGTGCCCCAAGATTCAGCGGAAGTACGTTTCCCAGCTATTGGGTCCACACCGTGTCTCTGATATCTGGCGGATTGCTGAGCAAGCACTGCACGTTTAATAATATCTCTTCGAAGTGGAGTCTCAAAGACTGTAGGGAGAGTAACTGATCCCTTAGTCTTTCCTTCTAATGTATGAACCTTAACGGAAGCCATGTTAAATCCTCCTTCACTATTTCTTCGCAGTAGTACTGATATAGACAATTTCTGGTGGTTTATCTGGTACTGGTTTTGGTCGACTTGGGACGCGGAGGCGCACTAATCTTCGAGACGGACCGGGTATTGAACCGTCAATTAGGAGGAAATCAGATTGAACGTTCCCGTAATGCGGAAAGCCCCCCGCTGGGGTGATGTCGTCGCTTTTTTCACCAATCCTGAGTAGCCTTTTGTTGTATTCTGTTCGCTGGTGGAAGCCCATCTGTCCAGCCCGGGGAACGGTATACATAATACGGTTTGGATGCCAAGGACCGAGAGTTCCTACGGCGCGAATTCGTTTACGTGATTTATGTGGAAGTTTTGAGACTCCGAAGCGTTTTACCACGCCTTGGAATCCTTTTCCTTTGGTAACAGCAATAACGTCCAGAAATTGGCCTGGTTGAAATATATCCCGAACGCGGATTTCTTGTCCGATTAGTGGATTCACATATTCGAATTGTTCCTCGATTGTCCCCCCGAATATCGCACATTCAATTATCTCAGGTTTCTTTTTTCCAATTCCAGCTTGTTTTGGCTGCGTTAGAAGACGGGCGCGTATTTGTTTAATTTCCTCTAGTGATTTTGATAATTTGTTCATAGAGTCTTTAGCATCGTAGTCCTTTGACCAAGGCATTAAACGGCGGATGTCCCGAGGAAGCTTATCCATCCAAGTTTCGCCTATAACTTTTAATTCGCCACCATTTTGCCCGTATCCGCGAATTCCTGCAACGATCATTGGTGGAGTGTCGACTATTGTTACTGGACGGTTGATTTCTCGACCAAACCAGGGGCTATTTGGCTTATCATCGATGAGGACCACATGTGTCATACCGACTTTGTACCCCGCAAAGCCAAGAATATGGGGATCAGCTGCTTGTTCAGGCCAATGGCGAACCCGTCCACTAACCCGACGTACACGTTTGCGTGGGCGGTAGGAAAGACTACCATGTCTTGGGGCGCTTTGTTTTCGGTGACCCATGGATTCCACTTCCAAGGGAAGCGATATCTGGGGAGGCAAGTTCGGTTGCAATAAAGAATTGCCTCTACCAGCTCAACGGCTCGGAAGCGGTTTGAGCGATTTAAGTCTTTCGTACTCCTAAATCCAAAAGAAGCCTCAATGACGCATCGAGAGGTCCGATGACACAAAGACATTCACCGATATTCCTGTGAACTGCTTGCTCAGGAGGAGACAGGCTTCTTGTTTCATTACGTCTCTAATGGGACCGTTTGACAGGTCTACTTGCCGTTCCAGAGATTTTGTCCGGTTGTATTGAATCTTGGTTCTCGATATCAAACCGGAGCCTCGATGAGGCTTTTCACCGGAGAATTTAAACACCACTAAATATTTTCACACTAAGAGCTGTGTAATTTTTACCAAGCCGGGATAGCCAAGTGGTTACGGCGCGGGCCTTGAGAGATGCTATCGAGTGTCATCCAAGGGAGCCTGTGACCTTTGGGTCGCAAGGGTTCGAATCCCTTTCCCGGCGCCATTTTTGTTTCCCTAACTAGGGATTGATTACTATGGATTGTGAATCTAACTAAATCCCAATGTTAAAATGGAAAAACTGATTCATGTGTCTCTGTGCTTCATTCGGTGATGATCTGTGGAATTCGAGTATTCTGATGAGATTACTTCAGACCAATTGTTCCGTGCGTATGGATCCACATTACCGGAGGTCTTCCGAGCTGCAGCCAGAGCGATGTTTGGTGTCATGTATGACTTGGAAGAAATTACACTAGAAACTGAAATCAATGTATGTGCCCAAGGGCGCGATGAAGAACACCTGCTATATGATTGGCTATCTAATCTATTAATCGAATTCGAGGTTGAAGGTGTCTTCTTTGCCGATTTCGCCATTACATCGATTAACGAGACATCAAAAGGTGAATTACAGCTTGTAGGTATCGCAAAGGGAAGTCAGAAGATGCCTGAATTTCGTACCCATGTAAAGGGTGTGACACTTCACCGGTTCTCTCTTCAAAGGGTTAATAACCGATACATGGCTACGATTGTTGTAGATATTTGAGATAACGAAATCCGAAGGTATGAGACACAATGAAGGAAAAATTAGTGCAACAAGATGAATTTCGTTGGTGGCTAGATAAATCAGCACGACCACGGATGAAAGTTGGTGCAAAAATCATCGGATCGAAAAAAATCATTAACACCTTAGAAGATGCAGCGATTGAGCAGCTAACCAACGTCGCAACCCTTCCAGGGGCTGTCGAACCTGTTCTTGCAATGCCTGATGCCCATTGGGGTTATGGACTTCCTATGGGTGCAGTAGGTGCTTTTGATGCAGAAGAAGGAATTATCTCAGCAGGATGTACAGGGTTCGATATTAATTGTGGAGTTCGATTAATTCGCACCAATCTTGGACATGAGGAGGTAAAAGCCAAGTTAAGCGAATTGATTGATGAACTATTCAGACGTGTTCCAGCAGGTGTTGGTTCCAAGGGTAAGCTTCGATTGAGCGATAGCCAATTCACTGATGTTATTCGATTGGGTGCACGATGGGCTGTAGAAAATGACCGGGGCGTAAAGGCAGATTTAACCCACTGCGAAGAAGGGGGTGGAATGGAAGGAGCAGCGACTACTACCCCACGGATATCAGAGAAAGCAAGACGCCGTGGACTACCTCAACTTGGTACTTTGGGAGCAGGAAATCATTATCTTGAAGTGCAAAAAGTAGAGAAAATTTTCGAGGAGAGTACGGCTAAAGCCTTTGGTCTGGAAAAAGACAAAGTAGTTGTTATGTTACACTGCGGTTCACGTGGATTTGGCCATCAAGTTGCTACGGATTACTTAGAAAGGATGGAAGTCGCAGTGAAAAAATACAACATTTGGCTACCAGACCGACAGCTTGTTTGCGCCCCAGCAACATCTCAAGAGGGGCAAGATTATTACGCCGCAATGAAAGCGGCAGTGAATTTTGCGTTCTGTAACCGTCAGGTAATGACGCATTGGATTCGCCAAGGCTTTGAAGCCGTGTTTGCTAGAGATTGGGAATCAATGGGTTTGAACCTGGTTTACGACGTGACTCATAATATCTGTAAGTTTGAGACTCATGAATTGAATGGGTCAAAACGAGATCTATATGTTCACCGTAAGGGTGCAACCCGTTCTTTTGGACCAGGACATCTGAAAATTCCGGAGGTTTATCGATCCGTAGGCCAACCCGTTCTAATTGGTGGTTCAATGGGTACTGCCTCATATGTGTTAGTTGGGACCAAACAGGCGATGAAAGAAACATTTGGCTCTACTTGTCATGGAGCAGGACGGGCAATGTCTCGAAAAGCGGCTATCCGCAAATATCATGGTCGTGATATTAAACACGCCCTAGAATCTAAGGGAGAAGTAATCCGTTCCGTGGGCACCAAGATTCTAGCAGAAGAAGCCCCTAATGCGTATAAGGATGTTCATGTTGTAGTTGACTCGGTTCATGGCGCAGATATTTCCCGTAAAGTAGCCAGCCAAATCCCATTGGGTGTCGTGAAAGGCTAGGTTTGGTATTTAAGAATGTCAAATAGTGAGGTGGGTCAGAGTCCTCTTTCTCTGTCAATTGCATTACCCACATCCTTCATTGATGTCTCTCCAAATAAGGCTCAGAAAACCCAGCAGGTTGGGCGAATCGCCCGTGCCCTAGCCATCTTTCGAGTAGACGAGATTATTCTCTATCAAGATAAACACAATAAGAAACAAAAAAGAAACCTAGAACTCATTTCTAACATACTTGAGTATATGGAAACACCCCAATATCTTCGAAAACATATCTTTGGAAAGAGACCGACCCTCCAATATGTAGGGTTACTTCCTCCACTACGCACACCACATCATCCACTTGTGAAAAACTCTGCAGATATTAGGAATGGTGAAATTCGAGAGGGCGTATCTTATGAAATTAAAGGAAAAGCGGTAGTTGATGTCGGTGTCGAATACCCCCTGCCCCTTTTACAGGCTAAATCGAAGCTTAACCCACAACGTATTACGGTTGAAATCAGACGAAATGAGAAAGGGAAATTGATCGCCCGTCCCGCTATTACGTCTCGATCAGGTAGATATTGGGGTTATACTGTTTCGCGTTTAGAGTCGTCCCTTGGAACGTTTTTAAGCAGACCTAGGGGTTATGGGTTTATCATTGCAACGAGTCGTAAGGGAATTCCGCTGGAAGAGAAAACTGAGGTTATTCGAACTCAATGGCAAAAATTTGGGAAGCTGCTACTTCTTTTTGGTAGTTATAAAGAGGGAGTAAAGGAGATTCTTCAACGAGAAAGTGTCGACCTTGCTACGGTTGTTGATTATTCAATTAATTTGGTGTGTAACCAAGGTACTGCCACCATTCGAACAGAAGAAGCTGTGTTAGTTGGGCTTTCTGCATTTCGATTACTAGAGTGCAAAACGAGCTAGCACGGCACTTTTGTTGTCTATTCTAGCTAACCAGGGATTTCCCCTTTTGCGATTAAAAGTTCATATGAACTTCTACCTTGGAAATATCCTTCTTGTGTGACTAGAATTGTGATTTTGTGATAGCCTGAAGAGATTTCTGGGATGCGAAGATGTAATTCGGTGGGGCTAGATTCTAATTTTTGGGTTGAAATGTTGAGGTTACCAAGAAATGCTTCCAAAATAGCACCCTTAGGAAGTTCATTTCTTGGAAAACCTACAGCAACTGTGAGTTGTAGGTTTTCACCAGGTTCTGCTGCCTCGAGTTCGGGGGCAAGAACTTTTACTTCAATTCTGTGGCTCCAGTATACGTAACTGGCGGGCAGGAGAAAAAGTAGTAACAATATGAGATAAACCAATATGCCTTGTAAAACAGCAATAGAAAGGTCATCAAGGGTGATTATTGTTGGGGTAATAAAGGGTAACAGGATGATTGCCACTGCGATATAGACAATTAGGCTGCCAAAAAGGACGATTGTCAATGTGGAGCGAGGATTACGATCGATCACAACAAAGAGGAGGAATCTTGTGCTAAATAGCATTTCGTTTTAGGATGATAAAAGGGGGTAAAAATTCCACCTCATTTGTCGAGGAATTACTAACCATATAGAGAGGTGTAGTTCTATTTGAGGGTGATTTCAATGAATACCTCATCAGGAACCCGGATTCGCATAATTTGGCGCATGGTGCGCTCGTCAGCTTCTAAATCGATCAAGCGTTTATGGATACGCATCTGCCAATGGTCCCAGGTTGGGGTTCCTTCGCCACAGGGTGATTTGCGTGTATGGACCTTGAGAGTTTTTGTAGGCAACGGAATAGGACCTGACATATGAACTCCCGTCCGGGATACTATGGATTGGACTTGGCTACAGACTTCGTTTAGCTTGGGAATATCTGTACTTGATAGTCGAATCCGTGCTTTTTGAGCCATTAATATTACACCAAATTGGCTTTGGGAATCAACTCGAATGTTTGCTTCCTTTTAACTGTTTTTGCATACCCAAAGCGTATCCACTTTGTAAAAATTCCACTCGATGAAAAAGAGAAAGGGGGGAGAAGGATAAGGATAGCAAATTGCTACTATCTCTACTTCTTCTCCTCGGTGATTTTTCGAACAATGCCTACAGCGACTGTTCGTCCACTATCTCGAATAGCAAATCGTCCTAGCTGTTTCATATCAGCATAGGTTTCTAGACAAACGGGTGTAACAGGTCGGAGTTTAACTAGCGCAGAATCACCCTGCTTAATGAAGTCGGGTTTCTCCTGCACGGTTTCTCCAGTTCGTGGATCAATCTTCGCCAAGATTTCCGTGAAAGTGGTGGCCACCTGAGCAGTATGTGCATGCATAACAGGTGTGTATCCGGCGGCAAGTGCACGTGGGTGGTAAATGACAATTATTTGCCCCTCAAATTCTGCTACAACGCGGGGAGGTTTATCAAGGGGACCCATCACGTCGCCACGACGAATTTCACCTTTACCAATTCCTCGGACATTAAACCCGATATTATCACCTGGCTCAGCTGAGTCCATCCGTTCATGGTGCATTTCAATTGTTTTGATTTCACCCTGTTTGTTAGGAGGCATGAAAATGACTTTGTCACCAATTTTCATTTTTCCAGTTTCAACACGGCCCACGGGAACTGTGCCAACACCAGTAATGGTATAGACGTCCTGCACAGGAACCCGAAGTGGTTTATCAACCGGCTTGGGTGGAAGAATAAATTCATCGAGTGCACTAAGTAGTGGCGGTCCTTTGTACCAATCCATGTTAGAACTGGCTTCTGTTAACAGATCACCAGTCCATGCGGATACAGGAACGAAGTTTACTTTGCTGGTGTCAAATTGTGCACCTTTCAACAGTTCAGATACCTCAGCCTTGATCTCTTCGTATCGATCTTGAGACCATTTAGGCGTAGAGTCGTCCATTTTGTTGATGGCAACGACAAGCTGCTCGATGCCCAGAGTTCGTGCGAGGAAAGCGTGCTCGCGCGTCTGACC
>JBHLPR010000051.1:0-15679 GCA_048939245.1 Promethearchaeota archaeon
TATTCCCAATATTGGCAGAATCGTTTCAATGAGTTTGTTTCCAAAGTTACCGAGTTTGAGGCGTTTATCTCTGAACAGCGCGATCTCCATCAATTGTCTAATAAGAACGTAATAATCACTTTTCCAGCTGAAGCTTACATTGCTGAAGCCTTGGATCTCCAAGTAAAAGGGCTACTCATGAAAGGCGAGAACATCTTCATCTCTGGACCAGAATTAATTGCAGTAGAACAAGCGTTACAAAATGGATCCATTGATCTCATTATCGCCTCTGATGTCGCTCAGCTTCAAGCGGCGGGGGAATTTGCTCAACAACTTTCCATTGATTCGGGTGTTCCTTTAGTTTGGGTTCGTGCGGTTTTTTCTGTGCTTGAAGATTATCTTGGAATAATGGCTTACAATATTGGAGCAATTACAACAGGTGTAAGTGCTGGACTTCCTCCCGCCTTTGATTTCCTTACTATTAGTATGCCCGTTATTATCATTGCAGCAGTCCTTGGAATTCTTGCAGTAATTGAGCTTGTACTCCTGATCCGTTGTACACGTGCTCAAGCTTAGTCGTCCGAAACCCTTTTTACAAAGCATAGGAAGTGGGCTCCGGGTAAATCTGTAAAATGACCGTTGTTTCCTGTCCCCAATGTGGTTTCCAGTTTGATACGAGCTATGGACGAATAATGGCTTGTGGAGATTGCCCATCAGCAACAATGGGCAATTGTGGATATGCAAAATGTCCTCGATGTCAACACGAATTTCCGCTAGTTGGAAGTTCTAAACAAGTACACCAGTATGGGCGGCGTGTGACTTAGCTATTCTAGGAAAAGTGCTGGGCGACCAGGTAATGCCTTGGGGGCCCGATTTTCAGGATCTTTAATAGGTTTATCTCCATCTTGGATTTCGACCGAGAAACCAGTTTCTGACTGAATGAACTCGCTATTTTCTCTAAGGGCTTTTCCTTCGGTAGTTTTATCAACGAAAGTCCAAAAACCACCTGATTTTGCTATAGCCTGGACTAGCTCGTTCACTTCCTTACCACGCTTTTTGAGTTTGGTATCTTTCATTAGAATTGGCATCATATCTTTGATTGTTGGTGCTACATTGGCTTTGGTTACTTTCTTCATCGCCTTATATTTCCAGCTTGGACTGATGAAGATGTGGACAGTAGTAACCGGTTTACCTTTGAGGAGTTTTTTGATTTCTTTGATATCAGTAATTGTGTTCATTACTACATCCATGGCTTTCTCAATCTTTTCATCCACAAAGCGTTCTTCAGGCGTTGGCCATGCTTCTAGAGATATAAAGGAAATACTTCCTAGACGCTCCCAAATCTCTTCACATAAATGGGGTAGGAGGGGGGTAAGTAGTTTGACCCACCGCGTAATGATGTACCGTAAAACCGCATCTCGTTCGGGGCTGGCTTTTTTCATTCGTCGCAGATAGAATTCTACATTGTGTAACAGTTGGAAGAAAGTTTGTAGAGCATAATTTCGAAAACGTAGTTGCTCTAAAGATTCGGTTGCATCACGAATTGTGGTGTTAATCTTTGAAAGAATCCACAGGCTCATCATACTGAGTTTGGGTTCATCTATTTCCACTTCAGGAATTTTTGAAGCGTTTTCGAGGATGCGCACTAAACGTTTAATTCGACGCTGTATGTTGGTGACATCTTTTTCCTTCCAATCCACTAACGATTGTAAATCTCCTATCTGCGTAATATACAGACGGAATAAATCAGCCCCATATCGCTTAGGCACTGCTGCTAAGGGTATGACATTGCCTTTGCTTTTACTCATTTTCTCGCCTTCGCGAATCACAAATTCGTTGAGCGTAATTGCTTTTGGCCAGTATTTTTCGGGAAATAGTGCTGCATGATGAAAAATGAAGAAGGAGAGGTGATTAGGGATATGAGCCACCGCAGTGTGTCGTTGATCATTTGGGTACCAGTATTCGACCTCTTGTCGCATCGTGGTAAGTGCCGCTTGTGCGATTCCGGTCTTTTCCACAACCTTGTCAATTTGCCCCTTTCCTAATAGGACATAATCAAAGAATGAGGTGTCTAATTGTTGTTCGGTAATTTGTCCTGCTCGGATATGATGAATGATAAGATAGAAGATCATGTAGATTGTTGAGTCAGATAGTGATTCAATCACCCATTTTCGGTCGAAGGGGAGTCGGGTTCCCAAACCCCGCTTTCGAGCTGCTGGCCGTTCTTTCAACCAATCAAAGGTGGATTCAAACAGTTTGCGGTACATCTCTGGATAAATGAACATCTGGTCTAATGCTTTTGTGGCCCTGGTCTTCCACTCTCTGTTGCCATAATTAATGAACCATTGATCTGGTAATATGGCAACAACGATTTCATTCCCACAACGGCATACTACTGGTTTTTGGTCGGGTTGGTAAAATCGGAAGGCACGGTTTTGCTCTTCGAGAAAGGCAATGACATCTTCTTTGATTTCATTAACTTTTCGTGCTGCAAAAGATCCTGTGTTCTCTTTCATTATGCCTTGGTAGAATTCAGCTTTATACAGGGTCTCAGTTGCTTCATCGAGCTTTGCAGTTGCTTTCTGATCTTTTATCTTCAATTTTTCAACGAGTTCGATAGCGGGGTGTTCACCGTATCCTTGGACGCTAATGATTGAGATAGGTTTGATTGCCTTTACCGCATCAAAATCAATTTTGAAACCTTGAATGGCTTTCTTTGTTTTCTGAATATCATGGAGTGCTGCCCAGTCAAAGGGGGCATGGGAAGGTACGCTATAGACGACCCCTGTTCCGTTTTCTGGATTGACAAATTCTGCTGGTAAGATAAGGAGCTCTCGCTCTTCGACAGGTGATTTACATATTTTACCAATAAATTCAGAACCAGGGATTTCTTCTAACCGTTTGGATCGATGTCCCTGATTTACCAACTTTCGAACCGCAGGGGCAGCTACATACCAAATCTCGTCTCCCACTTGGATTTTTGAATAACTAGCATTGGGATTTATCCAGATGTTAGTCACTCCATAAACCGTTTCGGGACGAAGAGTTGCCGCGACGAGAAATCCGTCTTCGTATGGGAACTTGATGGCTACGAATTCGGCAACTTTTGCATGTTCACCTTGTAGTAAATCATCTTCGCCTACGGCATTTCCGCAGGAAACACAATAGAGCACTGGATATTTTCCTTTTGTGATGTAGCCTAGTCTTTGAAGATTGATGAATTGCCATGTAACAAAGGCATGATACTCAGGATCATTGGTGGTGAATTTACGTCTCCAGTCAATTGAATAGCCTAATTTCCTAAAATCACTTTCAAAGACATTGACAAAAAATTGAGCAATCGCTAGCGGGTCGGTAAATGTTGACAATACTGCATTGATATCTTTCTTTGATCGGTAATAACCAATACTCGAACGATATTCGTTCAGAATAGTTGGATCTTTATCTCGTATTCGTTTTGCCACGCCTGCAACCGGAGTTCCTGTGACATGGGCTGCCATAGGCCATAATACATTGAATCCTCTCATTCGTTTGTACCGAGCAATAATGTCGCCTATTGTATATGTTCGACCATGACCCACATGCATAGGTGCATTTGCATAGGGATAAGGGACAGTGAGATAGAATTTGGGTCGGTTGGGGTTCGGGTCTGCATCAAATGCTTGAGCTTCACGCCATCGCATCTGCCATTTAGGTTCGATTTCTTTTAGGTCAATCATGAGAATGTGTCTCCCCTCTGTTGCGAGTTTTTATTGTGAAAAGAATTATTTTTCGTTACGATCCCCTCCAATATTTGGGGTAGCTAGTTAGTTGAAAAGAGTCAATGATTTGGGAGAAAGTCATACCACACGGGGATCACTTCGAAAAGAAAATTGAGGGCTCCTAACTTAAAGCTTTCGTCAGAGCTTGAAAACCGAAAGCAAATAAGTTTCTAATGTGAGGTTGTGATGTCGAGTGTGACCAAAGCATGTCGAAATTACGGTGCCCTGAATGCCTAATTCTTGTGGGTCCTCAAGATGCCGTTTGTCCTCAGTGTGGCTATCGGTTTCGAACTGAACAGTTTGAACGCATTCTACCTTTCATGAAACGCCCTGAACGCCAATGGGAAAGTCGGTTATCGCTGCGACAACGCCTTTGGGGGATTTTACGCTTTCCTGCTATCACCTTTTGGGATATTGCTCATGAACCGGATAACCGGGGGCCAGCCCTAATTTTCTTGGGTAACCTATTTGCAATCTCGTTGTGGTATGTGGCTATGGCGTGGCATGTCCTCGATATCAGAGAACTGTTGCTATATGGGTTCTTTGGAGTGTTTACAATTCTTTCCTTGTTATACATGCTGTTGAACATATTTTATTTTGGAATCATTCATGCTATCGTCAATTATTCAGGCCGCGAAGGAGAATTTAGTGAAACATTTCTTTTGGGGCAGTATGCACTTCTCCCGTTTCTTTTCACAAATCTTGTATCGACTGGATTACTTTTTGTATTTCTCCCGAATACAACAACAGGGAACCTGACTTTATTGTACATCAATCCTACTTGGTTAGCTGTTTATGCTCTAGCGAGTATCGCAATCGTATGGGGGGCAATACTTCTTTCGTTAGGAATTCGTGAACGCTATCGAATGCCTTCAGAAACGGCTCTTCTTATCACTATGAGTGTAACTGTGTTTGTGGTTATCGTTGCATTCGCTGTGCGGACGACCGTGATTCCACTTATTTAAAAACTGCTAAAATTTTCAAAGGTTGGGCTAACGCCGAATCAATGATAAATAATGGTTCTTCTTTCTTCAATCGGAGTTTTCCAAGCACCTGCTCATCTTCAAGAACCTTTCCACGACGGATAATCTTGGGTTCCTGTAAACCAAAAGTCATTATCAACCGGTTCTTAACCTCTGCAACGGTTTCTTTTCGACCGATGGCATAAATTTCACCCTCAAGTCGGAATCGATCACTACAAAGGAAGCAGTTGGGATTTCGAGCTAATTTGAGAATAGTAAATTGTTGATGAAGCCCATCATAGAACAGGTAATTATCAAGGGGGGTTCCAATTTTCAAGAGATGCTTTAGCGCTTCTTGGAACTGAATTCCAGCGATTATTGTTGCTACGCTTAAGAGGGCGGGGAATTTGGGAGGGGGCTCTTCCACTTTTCGACGTTCTCCAGGTGGAGTACAGGCTTTTTGTAGTCGTTCAGCGGGGACAAGAGGTTGGCATTCCAGGCAAGCAGTGACGAAAGGTACTACTCGTTGCACATTTCCCCACCAGCCATACATTCCACCATGAATGAGAACCTTGTTCTTGTGTACACATAATGAGTTAAGCCATCGCCTAGCTTCGAAGGTGTCGAGACCATCGATTATGAGATCAGCTTCCTCGTAAATAGAATGCCTGACATCTTGAATCGCACAATTCAATGCAAGAACCTGAACATCAGGATTCATCTCACGAAGACGTTGGCCAGCGACAACGGCTTTTGCTTTTCCAACGTCCTCGTCGCTGTATAAGTATTGGCGGCTTAAGTTGGATAATTCAATAGTGTCAAAATCGATTATGACAACTTTCCCTATCCCAGTAAGAACTAAGTCGACAGCTACAATGGTCCCTAATGCTCCCATCCCTGCTACGATAACCGTGGACTGGGAAAGTTCCTCCTGATCCCAATTTTCCAGGAGTAGTTGACGAGCATACCTTTCTGTTCCTTGATAAACAGGGACCTTCTTCTTCTCTTCGATAATTTGGTCTTCCATAGCCAATTTCACCTACGTTGAATCTGGTCCCATCCTGCAAATCGTTTAACCCAATCTCTTGCAGTGCGTTCGAATTTAACAGGATCTCGTTTTGCTTCTTTTGATGCTCTCTGATTTAAAGGATCATCCGGATTTGGAAAGTTCAATAGATTCCGTAACGTTTCAACAACTCCGGTTAATGACATGCTAGGAAGCCAATCCTTTCCCAAAATTCCGACGCAGACTCGTCCTCTGTAAATGTTTGGGTGCCAAACCTTTGTGATAAATCGGACTTGTGGTGGTTCATAAGGGAAAGAGCGTGGAACATTAATTTGCAAGACAAAAACGCCGCTATCATAGATGCCTGTACCTAATATGAATCCCTGCCATCGTCTAAGGTCCCCTTGGACAGGTTGGAACGATGGTTCCTCAGTTTCCATATTTTTGGCTTCAAGAGCTAATCTTGCCCAATAGTCCTCTTCTGCTAACATGTGGACAACGCCTCTACCTAGATAAGCCGGTCCCAATTACACTTACCAAATGCGCTAGCCGTAAATACCTTTTCGGTTGGTTACTCCTGAATTTAGTTTGCTTATGGCAAACGCAGCTAAATAGAGGTTTCTTACGATACGTAGAAAATACAAAAAATAGGTGGGCGACTGAGATCGAAACCGTTCGGTTTTACTGGTTCTAGCCGCCCTCGGTCCTCGTGATGAGGTATAATTTGTCATGTGGTGTGATGCCGACACTCTTGACGGTTTGTTCATCAGTCAGTTGGGCTCCACGATATGCTAGGATAACGATATTAGGCGGTATCCGTCGCATTTGAGCCACACGATTCCGAATTTCTCCAATAGTTGTATTGGATTCCACCTCAAGAGCGATGGGGTCACTACCACCAATCGCTGGTACAACTTCTATTCGCATTTTTCAACCACCGACTATTTTCTAACCGGTTTCAACCTTCGTAGGTTAATGCGGTTCCGACATATGGGACAGGTGCCCTTCATCTTCACCCATTCTGCAAGGTGTCGATAGTGCGCAGGATTGCCACAATGCGGGCAATAGACCATTTGTTCACCATCACGGATTTGGAGGCGACAAACACAGCACATCGCAGCAGTTTTGGTCCAATCCCATTGGCCAATTTCTTTCACCGATGAGATAACAAACCGTCCTGCTGATTGTGTCATGTTCTTGCCCCTTGGTCAGTTCCGCTCGGGCAATTCTTCTAGATGCGTTCTTAAAAAACTATGGAAATGCGTCCTCACTAAGACGTTTTACTATTTTTCTCCAAAATCCGTCTGAGGTACAATTTTTTTTAGTCAAATTAAAGCGTGAACTACCCCTATACGTGTACAGAGGTTTTCATCGAGTCCGCTACCCCTGGAAACTGGTGTAGGGCTGTGTTTCGATGCAAGCCATCCAAGAAATCTCTTAGTGGCTCCCCGTTCACAGGGGATTGCTGCAATAGGAACCGCACCATAATATTGACCGCGGCATTTTGATCCCGATCAAAGGGGGTTCCACAATCGCATTGGATAATGCGCTCTGATAAGGGTCGATTACGAATTTTGCCACAGACACAACATGTCTTCGTAGTATAGCTTTCGTCAATTCTCACTACTCTTTTCCCTACACACTTTGCTTTGTAGGTTAAGAATTCGACGAACCTTCCTAAAAACCCAGTATTGTGAATGGAATGATTCAAGGTTCTCATTGATTTCAATCTTCGTGAATTAATCACGGGTTTTTCCTTTCTTGCCATTTTCTTAATTTTTATTCTACCGAGAACTATAGTATTAGCCCGTGTATTTTCAACCACACACTTTGAGATTTTGTGTTGAAAATCACGTAGCTGATTATTCATTTTTCCTTGCATTTTCTTTATTTTTGCATCATATCTCGACCATTTATTGCTAGAACGTCTACAATGGTCACGTTTTGATTGTACTTCACTAATTCTCTTTTTCCAGTATAGATCTGCACGGCGATTTCGTATTTGGATAAATTTACCATGTATGTTGACCGCTGTAATCAGATTTTTAATACCCAAGTCTATGGCTTGATACAATCCATTATCTTCGAAGCTGGGAATATCCTTCATGAAAATGATAGCAACAAACCACCGGCGAAACCGATCCTGGAATAGCTCGACTTGTCTTATTCTCATGATCATTGGTGGGAACCAAGGCAGACGAAATTTTAATTTAACTTTTGATGGATGGCGATGAGAAAAACAAATCGTCTTCTCATCTGTATCAATAGTAAATCCAGATTGGTTGTAGCACAAAGTATTGAAGTATTGCTTGCCTTTGAAACGTGGAGGTCTTGCTCGCGTGTCACCTTTATTCCATTGAGCAAAGAAGGACTTGTAATCGGCATCCAAGCGACGCAATACCATTTGTAGGACTTTAGAGTAGACCCATGTATATTCAGGGTATTTCTTTTTGAGACCAGGCAAGTCATTCTGTTGCTTGGTATATGTTATGTAATGTCGTTCAACTTTTGGCTTTATTCGATTTATTTCCCATTGTTGCCTTCGTTCAGCTAAAGCAAAGTTGTAGAGAAGTCGGCATTTCTCAGATAAATCCCATAATACCTGCACTTGTTTGGCTGTGGGTTTTATGCGAATCTTTCGTGTCAGTATCACTGTATTCATTCTAACGATAAGGATGCCATCTCTATTCTTCAATTTATAGGGGAGAGGTGCTGATAAATTACTTAATTGAGAAGCTATATGCAATCGGCAAATAATTAAATGTCTGCGGTGAGTAAACTTGATTGAGAGCTTCGGGGGTTATTCTAACCGTGTCCTCTGAACCACCTAAATACGCTATCGAAATTGAAGCCATCAAAACGCCCAAAGGCTTAGTGCCTACAGTTGAGTCCCTGAAGCGCATTGTGAAAGGGCTGAACTTACTCGACTCAGACCTTGGACGGATGAATCTAAAGATGGAGGCTAATATTCGCGCCCTCCTCCGGGAGGTCAAGACACTTCAGAAGCTGGTAGCTGATGATACCATCGCTTCCGAGTCTTCGGTAGAACGGCTCGGAGTTCTTGTCGATCGATTCGAGAACTTTGAAAAAACTATAGACAAAGTCACGAAAAAGCAACCTGAGTCGAGTTCGAAAGAACTTCGAGAACTTCAAAAAGAACTCGTTCCCACTTTAACCCACGCGGTTCAACGGCTTGAAGAAATGGTAGCATTATTTGAAACACGCTTTGCAGAATTCCTTCGTGAATTACAAAGCAACATTCTCGTTACTGTCCGACAAGCTGTCAAAGACTCCCCTCCTAAACAGAAGACATCCACAAAGCGAAAAACTAAGAGTAGTTCAACATGACTGCCCCTGACAGGTTCCAGTTGCCAAAGATTAAATGTCCGCTCTCACTAGCAGGATTCGAATAAAGATATCATGGTGTGTTTCAATGGCACAGGCTGTTAGAAGTCAACAAGAATTAGCGATTGCTCGTGAAGCGCAACTTATGTACCGACGTGCGCCCACATTCACCCCCGTAGAGTCTAATCTCCGTCGATGGCGAGGAAAGATCAAAGGCGGGACACGAACTAAGCAAGAATTTCTTGTAGAGATCATAGTGCCTCCCAACTTTCCAGCTCAACCGCCAGTTGCACGAATGCTTACGCCAACAAAACATCCTCGGGTTGACTCGGAGTCAGGTGCTATTCATCTTCGAATAGTCACCCAATGGCAACCTCATTATCACGTCTACCAGGTGGTTAATAGCATCAAAGGTCTTTTCGCCCGTGAGCCTCCTGTGCCAGATGTAACCCGAGATGCCCCGAAAGTTGAAATGCCTCAGAAGGAGGAAGTTCTTCAGCAACGTTATCAACAACTTGAACGTGAGGTTTCACGATTAACCAAGAAGGTTCAAGAACGCGACGAACGTCTCGCTAGGATGGCTGCTCAAATAGATACGGGGTCCATTACGGCTGGTGAAGTCACCGACGAAGATGAGCTTGACGAGCTTATCCTTCCTGCCGATGCAAAGGAAAGAGAGAAGCTTGAACTTGAAAGCGAAAAGCTCGCTATATCAGATCTTTTGCAGAATCTCGAACAAAAATTTGACTCCGCTGAGATTACTTCAACCGAATATACAAAACTCTACAAACGATACAAGAAACGACTCTACCAAATTGACAAAGCCCTCGAGAAATACGTCTAACCTAATCTAGTTCAGAGGCGAATGCTATGGCCATGCGTGAGAAAAAACGACCCAAAAAAGTGAAGGTTGTCGAACTAGAAGCTGAATTGTATGGTACGATAGCAACCCTTGACAGTATTGCAGAAAAATTCGACGAGGGAGATTTACAACCCGCGCTCTATAAGCGACAATTTAAATCACTGGTTAGCGACACCATCAAAACCCGACAACTACTTGAGGCAGAAGGTGAAAGTTGGGACGAATTTGTGGAAGAGGAAAATATCACCGAACGGTTTCCTACTGCTGTGGAAAAACTTCAACTTGGTGAACGCGCCCCTGAAGGCGAGGAAACCGTTGAACTTGCACCCCAAACCTCAGCACGAATGGCTGCGAAAACTGCCGATATTGTCTCAGATCTAATCACACTTATTGATATTGCCAAACTCGGCGACGTAGCAAAAATGAGCTTAATCGTACCTCTCTTGGATGACGCCATCATCCTCTTGACTAAGTATCCTAACTTCCCACCTGAATATTGGATATTGGTTGCGCTCAAAGATTGGCGAAATCAGCTCCAAGGAAGAGATCCGCACGAGACACTTAATAGCGAAGAATCTAAACAACTCGAATTTCAGGCTGTTCGCTGGCTAAATGACTTTAAGCGACGACTCCGAGAGATGGCAGCTGATGAATGAATGTTGAGGCAGAAAGCTGATGGTACACCCAATGCGTTCCTTTGCCGAAATGCGCGAACGGTTGGTGAACGCTATCAACAAAGCTAATCTGCGTATCAACGCGGAGTACATCCTTGAAGATTTAGATGTGGTCGCAGCCTTTGCTGAAGCCATGCTTGGCTTTGATCACCCTGTAACACAGGAAGCCCAGGAATGGTATGAATACTTCTGGGCAAAATATGGAAATAATCTAACCCAACATGTAGAGGAAGTAGAGGCGCGACGCTTTGCGATGCGCGCTGAAACCTGGCTCAATTATATTCGACAAATATGAGGAGGAAGAATCTCTTGGGACTTTGGGAAATCGAAAAGCAAATGGAAATGGATGCAGCGTACAAAAAGAAACGTGTCGAGTTAATGCTCAAGGAATTAGAACATATGCTTCAAAGCATTTCTGAACTTCGAGATAAAGCAGATGTCTTTGAGGAGACTTATGGCGAGGTTATCGAGGTCTCGCCGGAATATAGTGAAAAAGCTGCCACAATTGCCCATGAGTTAGGGATCACTATGCCGGGCATTCCATTTTCCGAAGATATGAAAGAAAAACCCGGATTAATGGAACGTCTCACTGGTCGAGGACGTTTCTACGATGAATTAGGATTACAAATCCTTGACATCGCCAAACGACGTCGAGACGCTACCGGTGGCATCATGACCTTAGCAGAAATAGTACTGATTGTCAATAAACAACGTCGGTCAAGTGTTTCCCAAGTCAATGTAGCCAAAGCTATCCAGAATTTGGCCAATGCTAAATTAATACCAGGAATTCGAAAACTTCCTTCAGGAATCCGAATCGTAGAACTCATTCCACGAGAATTAACAAATGATCAGGTTGCTGTTCTCTCCATTGCAAGTCGGTCCGGATATACCACCCTCGAAGAAGTTATGAACAAAACCAAATGGAACCAAGAAAGAGCTGACGCCGCTCTCCAAAGCCTTGAAGCCGTCGGAGCTGCAAAGATCGATAAATCCTTTGTTCACGGTAAACGCTATTTCTTCCCCGGTCTAAACCCCACAGACTGAACGCACCCAAGAACGACTTAAATCAGCACCTCAACTACTTCTCGTTCTCGATCCAGCCATTTTGCCTGGTTTCTACTCACTAAACATTCAAGAATAATGCGCAGTTCAGATTTTGGTAAGGTCGCCAAGTCCTTACGATACTCTTTCAATTTGAACAGAGTGAATGTGGTTCGACCAGTCTTCAAAGCCCATTGACGAATTTCGTTCGCCCATTCATCATCAGTTTTCCATGTAATCCGAATAATTCCTTCGGCTTCATCAATCCAACGACCCAGCTCTTCCTTAACAAGAACCCCAAGAATGATTTTCACCGCTTGTATGCGGTCTGGACGAAGATCATTGAACGGATCTAACATTACCAGTGTCCGTGTCGACACAATGTGCAATAGCATCTCTCGGCAATAATCAACGGTAAAACCTGCCCATTCGGCTCCCCATTGTTCGATATCAGCTTCCGAAGTTGGAATGACAAACATAAAGCCATATCGGCCGCGTTTGGCAATCCAGACGAATCGTCGGCCAAGTTTCGCAATTGCTTTACGGGCTAATTCCTCGAGCTCTTTCTCTTCTTCTTCGGTCACAGGCATAACAAAAACAGCGGCGTCATCTTCTTGCTCAACGCTAGCCATCTGTTCGCGTGTCTTCTTCAGGAGGTCCAACCACTCTTCTTCAGTAAGCTCGATATCAGCTCGTAATTCATCTTTCTCCTTCGGTTTGGACCGTTCCCTAGGCTTTTCCTTCGACACGTTCTATCCCCTATGAACCATGCGTGTTATCCCATTCAATATATCTCGCCTGCTCTTCAGGTGAAACCACCGACCGGATATTCTTAAGGGCATCAAGAAAATCTTGAAGATTCACTGGACGCGCCATAACCTCCTTATCACGAATAGCCCCTGATGCATCCATTTCCCGGATGGGTTGCAGCGATGCTTCACGGCAGATAAGCGCAATATCTGAGCCTGCATATTCATCTGTTTTTTCACCGAGTATGTTAAAATCTACATCTGGAGCTAAATCAATCCCCTTCGTATGAATTTCAAAGATGCGAACGCGCGCTTCGAATTCTGGAATAGGCACCAAGATTCGTCGTTCAAATCGACGTCGGAATGCGGCATCAAGATCCCAAGGACGATTTGTTGCCCCTAATACGACAATATGGTCGCCCTTCTTGCTCTTCATTCCATCCATTTCGATCAAAAACTGGGTTTTAAGACGGCGTTCGCCACCCACCTGATCGGCACCTCTTTCAGCAGTGAGTGCGTCAACCTCGTCCATAAACACAATAGCCGGTTGCTCCTTTCGGGCAGATGTAAAGAGGTTTTTGACTAACCGCTCGGATTCGCCTAACCATTTAGACACTAGCGATGCTGCATCTGCGTTGAAGAAGGTGCATCCGACCTCATTCGCCACCGCCTTGGCAATCAGAGTCTTGCCACATCCCGGTGGGCCAAAGAGCAATACACCCTTCCAGGGACGCCGAGCTCCGGTAAACAAGTCAGGGCGGAGCAAGGGTAGAATCACTGATTCACGAAGCGCTTGTTTTGCCTCTTCAAGATCTGCTACATCTTCCCATTTGACATCGGGTTTTTCTTTGATGATCATGCTATCGATGTCTTCCTGTAACTCCTTATCTTCTTGGTCTTCAATCTCTACTCCCTCAAAATCGGGAGCCGGGCCCCGGGCAGGAATCTTAGCACTCCGCAGGGTCTTCGCTCGTGCTACATACTGATCCGCGCGCTCTAAGGCGATACGACGGAGTTGCGGGTTCTTGGACACTTTCATGACCCGCACAAGAATATCAGCGGCTTCGATGTACTTGGACATCGCTGCGGACCGCTTCCCTTGCTGATCTAAGACTAAGGCTTCATTGGCTTTTGTTTCTGCAAGCTGAAACATCGCTGAGCTGGTCAATTCCTATCAACCTATTATGAACACTTATCTAATCTCTGGAAAACGCCTTCTTAAATATGGTCTACTCCACAAAACTCGATAGCCTCCCATCATCAAATCCCAATAGCTTAGAAAGAAAAGGGATATCAAACTAAAGTGTTGATTTAAACTTAAAGGGTGTATTGTGTGGAAAAGCCCGCTTAAGTGCCGTCCTCGCTGTCTATCTTGTTCTTCTTCCACCATCTGTTTCGATAATTTAAGTACACCCATCCAACTGCCGTAGATATAATCGCAATGGGAACTACATGCCAGTAGAACCGAAAGCTCCATAACAAGACTGCTATACAAATGGCGGTGACATACAACGCAATGGCAACGAAATCTTGTTTTAACATTTGCTCACCTTACTACTATCGTGGGCGGCAGATATCCCACGCTAAAAGCGAATAAAAGAACGAGCCTGGGTCAATGAAATTTAATATCAATGTGAAAATTGTGTGAACTCCAGGGTCATTCAGAAAACCTTGCACGAATGGGATATATGGGGAGATTAAACTCAGAAAGGTGTTGAATAGGCTTAGAACAAGGGCAACGAATAGACCGAGGAGGGAGCCAAGAGACGATCCGAAGGAGACAAAGTAAATCATAGCTGAGGCAAATGCTGGTACCGCAAGCATAAACCGCTGGTTTGAGCTGAGTATTATCGTCATATAGTACACATAAGGATCAGAATACCATTGGCCCGTTGCCCAGGCCAACCAACTAGCAATGGCATATGGAAGTGCTGACTGATGAAGCGCGGGAACCCCATTCCCAGGTATGGTAAGAACATAGGGTCCAGACATCGCCATCACATAGCTTCCACTATACCAATTGCCGCTGTAATAGGCGCCACCAAGCGTTGCCCTGCCATCAACGAATCCAGCAGTGAATCCAAATCCAGAAACCCACCAGGGTGCTTGGAAGTACGCTAGATCAATTACTGCTAGGGGAAGGAATCGATATTGCTTAGGGATGAGGGCTTTTGCCACGACGAGTTCGAAGAATTGAAAGAAACTATTGATTGCTAGTTCTAAATTCCCTCTGGAACTATGCATTAGTGCTATTATGCAAAGTGATGCTAATTCTGCATCTACAACTCCATCGAACCCCAGAATAAGAGACCTCGATCTAATACTTGAGACGAATTGTGCTGCTTCTTGTGAATAGCACGAAGCAAAATATTGGCGTCCTGAAGGTGTACATAGTGCCAGCCTAGCAAAATCGGTCCAATGGATTTCATGTGAGCCAATTGCAACTCCTTTCTCCGATCCGTGTGCAACATAGATGACATCAGAGATGGCTCTCCAAAAAATCAGTGAAAAATGGGGACTCCCATATTTGACGATAATTGAATTCGGGAATTCACTTAATATCATACTCGCAACTGCAATTTCTCCTTCGCTTTCTCCAAAAAGCACAACTAGTGGTGCAGTAACAGGCGTTGAATAAGCAGAGATAAGGGGTAAACCAAAGAGAATAACTGTGATACTTAAAACGAGTAATGCACTCTTCCATTTTTTCAGCCCAATTCCCTCTGAACTGTTGATAAATCATTGTTGTTGCGATTTAAGTGTTCTGGGAACTCGGTGAGATAAACGACGCTGTCTAAGGGGTTCTTCTGTAACAGCCCCTTTAGCATCCTTGCAGAAGATAATTTATCTTCGGTGTTTGGGCATTGGCAGACCTTTCACGAGCGATGACAGGGTAAGGCTGCAGCTGACTTTTTCCCGTTATCAGCCAAGAAAACTCCGGAAAAAATTATCTGGTTATCGCTCCCAAGAACGCCTTCTTTAGTCTTTGCGGGTACGCAGCAGTGCATACTAATTTTTGCAGGTTAACTTTCTAACCACATATTTCGCTTGTAAGATTAATACCGAAGGTGTATGTGGAAAGAGAGCTACCGCTTTTCAGGTATTACTAAGATAAATCCGGATGTCATTGTCATCACTCAATGTGCATCATCATCTCTCTGTTACAGCCTTTAGTCGTTCATATGCATCAGAGCTCTCTGAAAATGGACATACCTTCACACAAACCGAGCACCCATAGTACTGTGCAAAGTATTCGAAACAATCCTGTTGAGAGATATTGGTTATTCGACCTGAATCATG